>NZ_POYX01000023.1:0-78660 GCF_002913865.1 Campylobacter concisus | reverse complement strand
GCGCTATCGCATGCCACCTCTAACGTCGTAGGGGTTAGGGGATTGTTAAGGGGGAAGGGAACGACTTCGTAATTCAAGCCTCTTCCCCCTTAACAAAGAAATAAACATTAAATTTATAAAAATCTATTTCACAAATTTTAAACTTTCATTCACTCGCAAGAATTGACTACTAAAATTTGGCTTCGCTCATAGCTTAGCTCAAATTTTAGAGCCGAAATTACTCGTTCATGAAATTTTAAAATTTGCTCGAGTTTTTTAACTACATGCGATTGTGCTAGCGCAGCGCATGCGGTTTAAAATTTCATCGAGGTTAAATTTGACAATGTGATTTGCCAGCTCTAATTTTAAAATTTCTCAAACGCTAAATAGCACAGCGCGGTAGCATAATCGCGTGCTTTACTATTGCCATAGACTGAAAAATCTCTAAATTTTAAAGCTCACATTAAGCTTTCATCAAGCGCCTTATTAGCCAAAATTTTGTAAAATCCGCTCATTAAAAAGGATAAAAAATGAGTGAAAATTCTGGCTTTACACACCTACATTTACACACCGAATACTCCCTACTAGACGGAGCTAACAAGATAGAAGAGCTAGCTCATACGCTCCATGACAGAGGCGACACAGCAGCAGCGATCACGGATCACGGCAACATGTTTGGCGCAATTGATTTTTACAAAAAGATGAAAAAAGAGGGGATAAAACCGCTAATTGGCATCGAAGCCTACGTGCATAACGGCGAACAGCTTGACGACAAGAGCACCAAACAGCGCTTTCACCTCATCTTAATCGCCAAAAATGAGACTGGCTACAAAAATTTGATGTATCTTAGCTCCATGAGCTACATCGAGGGCTTTTACTACTATCCTCGTATCAATAAAAAAATCTTAAAAGAGCACAGCGAGGGGCTAGTTTGTAGCTCTGCTTGCTTGCAGGGCGAGGTGAGCTGGCATCTAAATTTAAGCGACCGTAACGTTAAATTTGGCGCTAAAGGCTATGAGCGTGCAAAAGAGGTCGCGCTTGAGTATAAAGAGATTTTTGGCGATGACTTTTACCTTGAGATCATGCGCCATGGCATCGGCGATCAAAGGCGCATAGACGATGACATCTTGCGTATCGCAAAAGAGACTGGCATCAAGGTCATCGCCACAAACGACACCCACTACACTTTTAAAGAAAGAGCCGCTGCGCACGAGGTTTTCATGTGCATCGCGATGAACAAAACATTAGACGATCCAAACCGACTTCGCCACAGCGTCCATGAGTTTTTTGTCAAAAGCAAAGAGCAGATGAACGAGCTATTTTTAGACATCCCTGAAGTGATAGAAAATACCCAAGAGATCGTGGATAAGTGCAATCTTGAGATCAAGCTTGGCAACCCAACTCCGCCAAATTTTAAATTTACTCTTGAGTGCGCCAAAGAGAGAAATTTGACCCTCCCAGAGCCAGAAAACAGATATAGCTTCAAAAATGACGCTGTATTTTTCGAGCACGAGTGCAGAAAAGGCCTTGAAGAGAGGCTGAAATTTGTCCCAGAAAATTTACACGAGGAGTATAGAAAACGCCTTGAGATAGAGATCGGCATCATCAATAAGATGAATTTCCCAGGATATATGATGATCGTTTGGGACTTCATCAACGAAGCCAAGCGCAGAGGCGTGCCAGTTGGCCCAGGACGTGGCTCTGCGGCTGGTAGCTTGGTCGCTTACTCGCTAAAGATCACCGACCTTGATCCTATCCCATACAACCTGCTTTTTGAGAGATTTCTAAACCCAGAGCGCGTTAGCATGCCAGATATTGACGTTGATTTTTGCCAAAGCAGACGTGGCGAGATCATCGACTACGTCACGCAAAAATACGGCAAATTTAACGTTGCTGGCGTCATTACATTTGGTAAATTGCTCGCAAAGGGTGTTATTAGAGATGTCGCTAGAGTGTGCGACATGCCTTATGCGGAGGCTGATGCGATGGCAAAGCTTATCCCTGATGAGCTTAACATCACGCTAAAAGACGCCTATGATAAAGAGCCAAAGATAGCTGAGCTAATAAGTCAAAATCCAAAGGCGGCTAAAATTTGGAAATTTGCCCTTGATCTTGAGGGACTAAACAGAAACGCCGGCCAGCACGCAGCAGGCGTTGTCATCTCAAACGAAGAGCTTTGGAACAAAACCCCACTATTTCGCCAACCAAACAGCCCAGAAGATCGCTTTGTCACTCAGTATAGCCTCAAATACCTTGAAGATGTTGATTTAATAAAATTTGACTTTCTTGGCCTTAAGACGCTAACGGTTATCGATAATGCGATAAAGCTCGTTAAACAGCGCACTGGCAAGGACATCATCTGGGAGCAGGTCGATAAAAACGACTCTGGCGTTTATAAGATGATACAAAGTGGCCAAGCCATCGGCATCTTTCAGATAGAGGGCGAGGGTATGAGAAAGCTAGGAACTAGCCTGCGCCCAGACTGCTTTGAGGATATCGTCGCGATGCTAGCACTCTACCGCCCAGGACCTATGGAGAGTGGCATGCTTGATGACTTCGTTAAGAGAAAACATGGCGAGGCGGAGATAACATACGCATTTAAGGAGCTTGAGCCGATCCTCGCGCCAACATACGGCGTCATCGTCTATCAAGAGCAAGTCATGCAGATCGTGCAGGCCATAGGCGGCTTTAGCTTAGGCGGTGCGGACCTTGTGCGCCGTGCGATGGGTAAAAAGATCAAAGAGGAGATGGACAGGCTAAAGGGCGAGTTTGTAAAAGGTGCTGAGGCAAAGGGGCTAAATGGACAAAAAGCGGATGATCTTTTCGAGTTGATCGTTAAATTTGCAGGATATGGCTTTAACAAGTCTCACTCCGCAGCCTACGCTTATGTCACATTTCAGACGGCTTATCTGAAGGCTTACTATCCGGCTGAATTTATGGCGGCACTTCTAACAAGCGAGGAGAGCAACGTCGATAAGATCGTTCGCTACATCGATGAGATAAAACGCATAAACATCGATACTTTGCCTCCATCTATCAACAAATCAACCAAAGAATTTAGCGTCGTTAAAAATGGCGAGCACGATGGTATTATCTTTGGGCTTGGAGCGATTAAGGGCGTTGGTGGAGCGGCAATTGAGAACATCATCGCTGAGCGTGACGCAAAGGGCGAATTTAAGAGCATAGATGACTTTGTCTCAAGGATCGATCCATTTAAGGTCAATAAAAAGGTCTTTGAAAGCCTCATAAAAGCTGGCTGCTTCGATGAGTTTGGCTTTAGCCGCAAGATGCTTTTGCAAAATGTAGAAAATATCGTAGAAGCTTGCAAAAATGCTGCTCAGATACGTAAAAATGCGGCCGAGAGCCTCTTTGGCGAAGATGATAGTATGAATGACGTGAAGATAAATTTCGTCACTATAGATGATGAATTTGACATTAAACAGATCTTGAAATTTGAGCAAGAGAGTGTTGGTATCTACCTCTCAGGTCACCCGCTTGATGACTATAAAGATGAGATAAATAAGATCAAATACACGCTAAGCTCGGAGTTTGAAACCTTGCCACAAAGCGCTGAAATTTTGGTGGTTGGCAAGATCGAGGACTTTAGCACGAGGATCACAAAAAGCGGCAAAAAAATGGGCACTATAAATGTGCTTGACTTTCACGGCAACATCGAGATCGCAGTATTTGAAAGAGAGCTTGGCAACATCGAAGATATCGTAAAAGACGAGGCAAAGCGCGATCTGCCTTATGCTTTTAGGATAAATATCTCACGCGACGATCAGTTTGTTAGGACAAATTTAAATGAGGTTTATAGCCTAGAAGATGCGCAAAATTTAGACTTTAAGACTAGAAAGCTAAAGCAAAACTCTAAATTTAGCAAAAATGAAGAGGCGAGCACCCCTCAAAAAGCAAGAGAGTATGCCGAACTAGAGGTGCTTTTGATGCTGAGCGAGCTTAGCAGGCAAAAGCTGGAGCAAATTTACTCGCTAGTTTTTAGCAAAAATGCTCCAAATAATCAAAAACGGCTAATCTTGAAGATAAAAAATGAAGCAACTGGCGAAATTTTCATCTATAAGACCGAGTTTATCGTAAGTGATGATGTAGGCGAAGAGATAGAAAAGCTAGCCGCTTCAGCGTAAATTTAAGGACAAGAGATGTTTGATATTTTTAGAAAAAAGGGTCATTTTTTAGATGAGCTTGGTGTGGATAAGTCTAACTGGAGTGAGCTTTTTAGCGCTTGCCTTGGTAGAGCGATGCTGCTTCAAAAACGGCTTTTTAAGCAAGTTGTTGAGGCTAGCAAGCGGCAAGTTGACTTTGAAAGTGGCAAAATTTACTTTGATGAAAAAGAGTTTGATATGCAGTTTATCGGCTCTGAGAGCTTTTCGTCAAACACTTGGCTTTGGGGATATGAAAATATAAATGGCTTTGACGAGCGCTTGCTTGGCCTTGCAAATAGGGCGCGTGAGTTTGGCGAGAAATTTGGACTTGAAGCGTTTAGCACGGCGCAGTTTGAGCTAGATGAAGAGATAAATGGTCACACGATTAGCTTGGTTGCTTGCGTGGCGCTTGGCGAGGAGCTAAGTTATTATAAGATCGATTACGACGGAGGTGCTGCGTATGTGGCGTTTAGGGCGGAGGCTATCTTTAAAGAGCCTGTTTTAGCAAATGAAGTAATAAGCGTAGTAAATGAGTGTATAAGTGCCTATGAGCTTGATCACAAGCTTTTTATAAAAGGACTTTTGCTGGGCAGCGAGATAAAATTTAGCGAAAACAAGGATGAGATAGTAGCTAAGCGTAAAGATGAACTTAGCTTCAAATTTGATGATCTTAATAGACTAACAGATATCTCCGCGAAGTTGTAATCTTATATTTTGGCTGGGTTATTAGGCACTTAGCTTAGTAGTCTAGCTCTTTTCTTAGTAAATTTATCTCATCTATCACCATTTGTGGCTTTAGCTCTCTCATGCAAGCATGCGTTTTTAGTGGGCAAACTCGCTTCATACATGGCATGCACTCTAAATTTAGATGCACTATCTTTGCAAATTCATTTCCCCATGGCGAGGTTTCGCTAAATTTTGTCGGTCCAAAAAGAGCGATAGTTGGCACATGAAAGGCGGCAGCTATGTGCATAGGGCCACTATCGTTTGTGACGAAAATACCATTTTGGCTAAGCCCAGCTATGCGCTCACAAAGCTCTTTGACGCTTGTTTTGCCAGCTAAATTTTGGCAAGTTGCGCCGTTTTCTTTTAAAATTTGCTCAATTTTTTCGCAAATTTCTTGCTCGCCTTTGCCACCAAAGATAACGATCTCAAACTCATCTTTGTAATTTAGTGCCACCTGCGCAAAGTACTCTGGGTACCATCTTTTCGCACTTCCGTAGCTCGCACCTGGGTTTAGTGCTAGTGTTTTTTTGGCTGAAATTTTAGGGGTAAAATATAGCTTTAAATCGGTATAAATTTCGCCCAAGCCAAGGGCATTTTTTACAAAATTTGCATATTTTAGCACCTGATGAAGGACGGTTTTGCTCTTTCTAAAGATAGCCTTTTGCTTAGCGTTTATAAAAAATAGCAGAAATTTGCTAGCAAATGAGCTTCTAAAACTAAGCGCTAGATCAAATTTGCCAAGACTTTTTGCGCTTTTGGCAAGAGATAAAAATCTAAATTTTGCCTTTTTGCTCTCATCAACGACCACTTTTTCGCAGTTTGGGTGGTTTTTATAAAGCTCACAGGCTACAAATGAGCCAAAAAAAACGATTTGTAAATTCTTCTCATTTTGCACCAAATTTTCTATCGCAGCGCTTGCCATCACGCTATCACCTAGCCAGGTTGGAAGCTCGATAAAAAATCTCATTTTAAGGCGTCTTTTATCACTTCAAGCGTAAGAGCGGCGTTTTTTTCGATACTAAAATTTAGCGAAAGCTGATAAGCCTTCTCTTGCAAGCTCGCCATAAGCTCGTGGTTTGTGAGAATTTCATCTATGAACTCCAGTGCGCTCTCGTCACTTGGACTTTGAAGTACAAATTTATCTTCTAATATCTCGCTAGCTCCATTTTGAGCCGTCGTAAAGACCACGTTTTTAAAGCTAAGTGCCTCTAACACGACATTTGAAAATGGTTCATAGTGCGTTGGAAAGATGAAAATATCGCTCGCTTCATAAAATTTCGCCGTGCTCTTTTGCTCGCCGACAAAATAGGCGTTTAGCCCAAGTTTTTTAGCTAGGCGTTTGTAGCTTGAGATGTTTTTATCTTTGCCGACAATGAGCGTATTTACGGGCGTTTTTAGCTTTGAAGCAAGGAGCAAAAACTCTTTTAGCCCCTTTCTTTTAAAGCCATTTCCCACAAAAAGCAGGGTTGCAAGCTCAAATTTAAGTCCGAATTCCTCACAAAGTGCGAGCTTTGCCTCGGCTTTTTGCACCCTTTGGGGTAAATTTACGCCGTTATAAATGGTCGTGATCTTCTCTGGTTCTATGCCGTAAGTCGCGATGATCTGCTCTTTGATGAAATTTGAGTTTGTGATGATCTTTTGGGAGTTTTTAAAGCATCTTTTCTCTAAGTATGGATAGACGAAATTTAGGGGATTTAGCCACCAAAAGCTTTTTGTCGCCCTATAAACCTTGTGCACGCCGTCTCCAGCCCTGTAGATATCGGCGCAGCTTACTCGCTCTAGGCTAAAGTAAAACTCATCCTCTCTTTTCTGACGTTTTACTTGGCGGTTAAAATTTAGAGCCTTTTTCCAAGAAGAGACGCCAGTGTCGCCAAGATATGAGCGAATCTCAGTTTGGATACCAAGCTCATTTATGGCCTTAACAAGCCTTCTTAAGTATCTTTCAGCACCTCCAACTGCGTTTGGATTAGTTCTTAAAAATACTATTTTTTTCATCTATAACTCCTAAAACTACTGCCCAGATAAGTAGCATTAATAATTATTAATAAGGCATTTGATTTTTATTTTAAGGGATTTATTTTATCAAAAACAAATAGTAAAATACTTAAAAATAAAATTAAAAAAATTTTAGTTATAATGCCCTAAAAATCGCTAATTTAAGCGATATTGAAGCTAGGAAAAATAATGATAAACATACTTGAGCTTGAAAGCTCTTTAGGATTTGGCGGGCAAGAGCACCGCACACAGCGTGTGATAAATGGGCTAGATAAGAGCAAATTTAAGGTTTTTTATGGACTAAATCCTGGCTCAAAAAGCTTTGAAAAACAAATAGAGTGTGAATTTGTTGAGTTTAACCTTAAAAAGTCTTTTAATATCTTTGAAATTTTAAAAATTTGCAAATTTGTAAAACAAAATAATATAAAAATCATCTCAACTCACTCAGGCAAAGATGGCACCATAGGCGCGATCGTGGGCAAAATTTGTGGCGTTAGCGTGGTTCGCACTAGACATTTACAACTACCTATAAGTTCCCCAATACCTTACAACTTAAGTACAAAAGTGGTCGGCGTTTGCAACTCAGTCTGCGCTGATCTTATCAAAAGAGGTGTCAAAAAAGAGAAGGTGCTAAAAATCTACACTGGCATCGATACGCAAAAATACACGCCAGAATTTAAGATAAATATGAAAAAAGAATTTGGCTTAAGTGACGATGTGGTGGGCGTTTGTATCGTCGCGGTGCTAAGAGCAGCTAAAAATCACAAACTCTTAATTGATGCATTTAGCGAGCTAAATTTAGAAAAATCAGCCCTTTTTATCGTGGGTGATGGTCCTCAAAATAAAAATTTACACGAGTATATAAAAGATAAGAAAAATATCTTCATGCTTGGCAACAGAACCGACGTGAGCGACTTTTTAGGCTCACTTGATATCTGTGTGCTACCTTCAGACATGGAGGCGATCGGCGGAGCTCTGCTTGAGGCTTCTTCGTGCAAGCTAGCTACCATCGGAAGTGACGTGGGCGGTCTTGGCGAGGCAGTGAGTAATGGCAAAAGCGGATTTTTGTTTAAAAATGGCAACAAAGAGGAGCTAAAAAAGGTGCTTGAAAGGCTTATTTTGAATGAAAATTTAAGAAAGCAGATGGGTGAGTTTGGCAGAGAGTACGTCAAAGAGACATTTAGCATCGAAAAAATGATAGAAAACACACAAAATTTATATATGGAGCTTGTAAAATGAGCGTACCAGTTTTGATGTATCACCACGTGCTTGAAAAGAGCGGATTTATCGCTAGTAGCGTGGATGAGTTTAGATCGCACATGAAATTTCTAGCCGAAAATGACTATAAAACACTAAGTATAAATGAATTTATCGCATATAAAAAAGGCGAGATTGAAGTGCCTAAAAAGAGCGTTTGTATAACATTTGATGATGGCTGGATGGACAACTACATCTATGCCTATCCTATCGTGAAAGAATTTGGACTAAAAGCAAATATGTTTATAGTTACTGGCTGGATAGAAGCAGCGCAAAAGGCCCATGAGATGAGGCCTGCTAGCTTTTTAAATGTCGATCACAACGAGTGCAAGAGGCTTGCTCCAAGTAGGCCGCAAGACGTGATCTTAAATTTAGAGCAGATCGAGAAGATGAAGGACTGCTTTTATTTTCATTCGCATACGCACGGGCATTTTGATGGATATTTTGGACAGCTAAGCTTGGATGAGGAATTTGGTCTTTGTCGTGAGTTTATGAAGAAAAATTTTGGCTTTGAGGACAACGCACTTTGCTGGCCAAGAGGCAAATATAATGATGAGTACCTAAGTGTTGCCAAAAAGCATGGCTACAAGGCATTTTTCACGACAAAACGCGGCATAAATAAGGCTGATGGTAATTTAGAGGAGATAAAACGCATAGTGACAAAGCGTGATGAAAAATGGCTTAAAAAGACTATGTTTATCTACCAAAATGACTTTTTGGGATCGATATATGCTTTTCTAAGGAGCTAGAGCTAAGTGTTATTTAAAGCTTCTATTTCTAAAGTCTGAGTAAATTTTGCCTATAAATGGCGTTGAATAGATAAAAAGCTTCTTTTTAACTCTAAAAATGTAGTCGCTCTCGCTCTTTGCGTTGTTTGAGATATCGATACGCCTTATCTTAAATTTATCATCTCCAACGCAAAATCCACCATCTATCACGCTAAAAGCAAAGCCGTAATACTCTTTAACTATCCTTTGCGAAAGCTCGTTAAAATGCCCTTTTGGAAAGCAAAAGCCAAATTCTTTTTTTTCTGGAAATAGCTCTTTTATCTTAGCAAGCGAGCTAGAAAACTCCTCTCTTAGCTTTGCCTCATCGTCGCTTCTGCAAGAAAAGTGGCTCGCTGTGTGGCTATCAAACTCAAAGAGCCCACTCTCTTGCATCTGCCTGATCTCATCTAAATTTAAAAAATACTCTGCGTCTTTGTCGTAGTCGATCTCTTTGTGTTTTTTAAACGAAAAATCGTAATCCTGCCTTTTAAAATCCTTGATCTTATCTGTTATCAAAAAGCAAACAGCTGGGATGTTTAGCTCTTTTAAGATAGGAAATGCAAATTTATAATTGTCAAAATATCCATCATCAAAAGTTAGCAAAATGCTCTTTTTGGAGGCTTTTGACCTGCCAGCCACGATATCTTTAAACTGACCATAATTTATAAATTTGTAGCCCTCGTCAAGTGCCATAAGAAGCGCTTTTTTAAATAGCTCAGGCCTTATGGCAAAGTCGTTTTCATTATTATTGCAGTGGTGCATCGTTAGCACGCAAACTGGGTAGTTCATTTTTGCTCCAGTAAATTTCTTATAGCCTCTTTTAGCGCCTTGTGGCTAAAGTTTTCATCCACAAATTTAAAGGCGTTTTGAGAGTAAATTTTGGCTTTTTCAGGCTCATTTATCAGCTCTAAAATGCACTCTTTTAATGAAATTTCATCTAAATTTCTAGCACAAAGCCCACGCTCTTTATCTTTAACCAGCACGTTCATCGGGGCGTTATCATAGACCACGACTGGCACCTTTGAGCTCATCGCCTCAAGCAAGACCGTACCAAGCCCCTCAGAGTGCGAGGCAAATACATAGATATCAAAGCTTTTTATAACATTTGCCACGTCATTTCTAAAGCCAGTGAAGATGATCTTATCTTTTTCATCAAACATAGAGGCGATCTGCTCTTTTGTACCATCACTAATGTTGCCAGAAAATACAATAGTCGCATCCTTTGTCTTTAAAATTTCTTTTGCAGCACTTGCAAAGTCAAAGACCCCTTTCTTGCGGTAAAGTGAGGTAAAAGTGCCGATGACTAGCTCATCTTTGGTGATATGAAACTCATCTCTAAAAGTGCTTTTTGTGCTATCAATTTTTTCGACATCAACCGTGCTTGGCATAAAAAAGAGCCTATCTTCGCTAACGCCGATGTTTAGGAGATACTCTTTGACGCTACCTGAGATGTATAAAATTTTGTCAAAAAGCTTTTTATGCATAAATTTAGAAACAAACCCATTTATAGGGAAAAGATTGTGTCTTTCTTTATAAAATTTAACGCCTCTTTTGCGGTAAAAAAGCCCAGATATGGCGCCGACCCAGCTATCAGTCGAGCCATGTGTGATCACGACATCTATGTTATTTGATCTTATCACTTCACAAAGTGCTGGCACGCTTTTATGAAAATTTTTCTTATTCATTTCGTGCGTGATGACCTTAAATCCATCTTCTTTCGCGATGCTTTCGATCTGCGAATTTGGGTTGCAAAATAGCATCACTTCATGACCCATTTCACGCATAAAGCGCATCTCGTTTAGTGTCTTGTTTTGCTCGCCACCCCAGTTAAAAAGTGTCTGCGTGTGGAGGATGTTCATTGCGCTAGCTCCAAATTTGATCTTATTTTCGCCTTTATCTGTCCCATTTCATCACTAAAGTCCATTAAAGTCTTCTCGATGCCGTGCTCTTTTATGCCATCTTTATCGCAAGGCACAAAGTCCCAATCTTTTTGATATACGATGTGTTTGCCCATGCTTTGGATGCCATTTTGCGCTGTGTAGCCATTTTGCATCAAGCCATTGTCCCAAGGTCCCCACTCAAAAGCTCCACTTGGGCCAAAAAAGGCGATCACTGGCACGTCATTTGCAGCAGCTATGTGCATGATAGCAGTATCGACGCCGATAAAGAGACTTGAGCGCTTTGAGAGGGCTATCGTTTGTTTTAGGCTTAGCTTGCCGCCTAAATTTATAGGCTCGCTTTTGCAAATTTTTAGCACGCTTGCAAGCTTATTTAGCTCATTTTCTTTGTTATCACTTGTTAGCACGACCTTTGCGCCAAGCTCATTTTCGCAGTAGTCGATGAGCTCTGCTATGCTCTCATCATTTACGCATTTAAACATCCAGCGGCTTGTTAGATGAACATGCACAAAGCGTTTTGGTAAATTTAGTTGCTCCACACTCTCATCTGAAAAGACGCTCACTTTTTTACTCACTGGCTCAAAGCCCAGTGCCCTTAGCGCATTTAAATTTAGATCAACCGTGTGGGAGAAATTTTCGTAGTATTTTGCCTTTACGCTTAAAAGCTTGTTTATCGCCTTGTGCTTGCCTAAAAAGCCAACTATCTTTTTGATTTTGGCGTATTTTGAGATGATGACGCCGCGGTCTCCAGTAGTCGTTTGCACCGCCATATCGTATTTCTCTTTTTTGATCGCTCTTATAAATTTTAGCTCAGTCATTAGCTTTTTAAAAAAGCCAGAATTTGCACTTTGCCTATCATAAATGTGGATTTTATTTATATATGGATTGCCTTCTATCATCGCTTCTGTCCCTTTATTTAGGGCAAAGTCAATGGTTGCCTCTGGGTAGTAGTGGTGCAAATTTTCAATGAGCGGCGTTGTCAAAAGCACGTCGCCGATGTTTCTAAATTTAATTACAAGTATTTTCATTTTATATATTTCCAAAATGTGTACTGGGCGTAAAGTCTAGCGATAACGTAGCCCGTAAAGCCCTCTTTAAAGCCACCTTTTAGCACATAAAGCTTAAAAAATGTCCAAGCAGGGCTTGTAAGTGCCTTTAGCAAATTTCTTTTTGCGCCCATGCTTGAGTAGCGATTTTGCTTAGCGACGAACTGCTCGATGCTCTCATATGCATAGTGTAAGAAGTGGTTTTTAAGCGCTCCAAGCCTTTGAGAGTCGTCATTTAAAATGACCTTTTCATGCACAGCTCTGCCATCAAATTTGGCAAAATTTTTATTAAAAAGCCTTACTGTGTAGTCTGGATATAGCCCCATATTTTTTATCGCTTTGCCAAAAAAGAAATTTAGCCTAGCAACATTGTAAGCCATAAATTTAGGCTCTTTTAGCGTGCTAATGATCTCGTTTTTAAGCTCGTCTGTTATCACCTCGTCGCTATCAAGCACAAATACCCACTCGTTTTTGGCTAGATCCACGCCCTTTTGCTTTTGCGCGCCAAATCCAAGCCAAGCTTGCTCGTGAAATTTCACATTGCTAAAGCCATCACAAATTTGCCTTGTGCTATCTCGTGAGCCGCTATCAACCACGATGATCTCATCAGCAAAATTAGCGCTCTCTAACACCTCTTTTAGGTACTTTTCGCTGTTACAAGTCAAAATGACAACGCTTAGCATTCGTACTCTTTTTCGTAAAATCTCTTAAACCTTTGGTGAAACCAAAAGTACTCCTCTGGCTTTGCTCTAACCATCTCTTCGCACGCACTGCACTGCATCTGCGTCGCTTTTTGCACGGCATCTTCTTTGTCAAACGTGCTTATATCAATAGGCTCTTCAAAGCAAATTTCATTTAAATTTTCGCCTTTTTGGTAGATAAATGCGTTTATGATTAAAGCATTTGTCTTTTGCGCTAGCACGCTTGCTGCTGGCGTGTGAAGCACATCTTTGCCAAAAAAATTCACCTTTATGCCATCTTTTGGTGCGGTGTTTTGATCAACTAAAATTCCTACTATTCGCCTAGCTTTTAGCGCTTTTAAGATATCTTTTGCACCGCCATCTTTGTCGATTAGCTCCACATCAAACTGCGCTCTATTAGCCCTTAAAATTTTATCCATGACGCTGCTATCAAGTCTTCTGCCAAGCACTGAAGATGGCCCAAAATGCGCTGCAACAGCTAGAGGAAATATCTCCCACTGCCCAAAATGTGCAGTTGTGACGATGATAGGCCTACCAGACTTTATCGCGTCAAGTAAAAAGTGCTCATTTTTAAAAACAACTTGCTCTAGTATCTTTTGCTTTGTTGTGTTTTGGTTTAGGATGAAATTTATACCGAGGTATTTTGCAAAGTTGTAGTAGCATTTTTTAGCGATTTCTAGCTTCTCTTCTTTAGTTTTTGTCTCACCAAAAGCAAGGTCTAAATTTGTCATCACGATATGAAATCTCTTTTTTTTAAGCTTCATAAACGCAAATGCTAAAAATTTAGCAAGCATGTTTTGAAGCGAGCAAGGCATTATAAATATAATAAATTTCAAGGTGTAAAAGCCAGCTAGATATATCCTATCCATTTAGCAGCCTTTTTGCGAAATTTGCAACCGTTTCAGGGTAAATTTCTCTTATGCAAAAGTCGTTTTTATCGATACTTCTAGCATCTATCTCCTTACCCATATCAACAACAAGGTTTATGTCCGTGACGTAGGCATTGCGGTGGCTTGGTCGGTTGCCAAAAAGTGTGATAGAAGGCCTATTTACAGCCCATGCAAGGTGCGTTAGACCGCTATCATTGCCAATTACTAGATCGCAGCTTGCGATGTAATCTATCATATCTTTTATGCTTAGTTTTTCAAGCAGTTTTGCAGATGTGCCCGAAATGATCGCCTCAGCCCTTGCTTTTTCGCTCTCACTCCCGTAGCAAAGGTAAATTTCACAACCAACAAGAAGTCTAATCACATCTTTAAATTTGTCATAAATTTTACTCTCTTCGCTTGCAAAAGCAGCGATCAATACGCATTTTTTGTCGCTTTCATTTTTAAATTTTTTGCAAATTTCAAAGCAGGGCGATTTTTCTAAAATTTCACCTCTATCAAAGCCAAAATTTAGAGCATATCCAACAAGGCTTAGGTTTCTAACTATGATATTTTCGTTGTAGTCGATCTTAAATTTATGCCTATAAAGCCTGGCTGCAATCTTTTCTTTGACACTTTCTCTGCTAAAGCCGTAAATTTCTTTGCCAAGTAGTTTTGCGACGACGGCTGATTTAAAAAGCCCTTGCAAGTCGATCACTTTATCAAATTTACCAAGCGTTTTTATGATCTTATAGCTCTTTTTAAAGCTCTCTTTAAGCGGCAAAACGACTAGCTCGTCGATTAGGGGATGATCTTTTAAAAGGCTTGCAAAACGGGCATCAACGAGCCATGTGATGTGAGCGTTTGGATGGTGCTTTTTGATAAACTGAAGCACGATGGCTGCATGCACGATGTCTCCAAGAGCGGAGAGCTTGACGATGGCTATTTTTAGCTGATTTTTATCTTGCATTGGCTACTTTAAATATAAATTTTTGGTATGATTTTAAAAAAAAATGCTTAAAAAAGGGCTAAAATGGCGAAAAGTTACATCTGCGTCTTTGACTGCGAGACGATACCTGATGCAAATTTGATAAGAAAAATTTACGGCATTGACGGAAGCGACGAAGATGTGAGCGTGCAGGCGATGGCCTTGCAAAAAGAGGCCAGTGGTAGCGACTTTTTGCCCGTGATGTTTCATAGAGTGGTCGCGATCTCTGCGGTGATGGCCGATGAGTACGGCAAATTTTTAAAAGTTAGCACGATGGAGGGCAAGGACGAGCGCGAGATCATCGCTAAATTTTTAAAATTTATAAATGATTATAACCCAAGGCTTGTTAGCTTTAACGGCCGTGGCTTTGACCTGCCAATGCTTATGGTACGTGCGATGCGCTACAACCTTAATGCGGCGGCTTATTACGAGAGTGAAAACAAAGAGCTAAACAAAAATAAATGGGAAAACTATAGGGCAAGGTATTCGCCTAAATTTCACCTTGATCTGCTTGATTTTATAAGCGATTTTGGAAGCGTTAGGGGACTAAAGCTCGATACGCTTTGCGCTAGCTTAAATTTACCTGGCAAATACGACGTGCACGGCGATCAGGTGCTTGAGCTATACTACGCAGGCGAGCTTGATAAGATAAACGAATACTGCGAAAGCGACGTGCTTAACACCTACTGGCTCTTTTTGAAATTTGAGCTTTTGCAGGCAAATATCTTGCAAGATGACTACATAAATCACCTAAACGTGATGAGCGAATTTTTAGCCAAAAACTGCGCTCACAGGGGATACACTGAGGTCTTTTGCACTGCGATAAGCGACGAGCTAGAAAGAATTTCTGGCAAGCTAGACTACGAGATAAAGGTAGATAAAGAGGCTTTGGAAATTAGTGAATTTGATGATGTAAGGCCCATTAGCAAAGACGAGCTAAACCGCGATATGTTGGGCGGTTTGCTTAAAAAAGCAAGCGATCTAAAGCCAAAAGAGCCAAAGAGCAAGACGCTTTTTGAAGAGAAAGTGCCTGAGATAAATTTAGACGACGAATAAGTCAAAATGAAAGGAAAAATATGAAAATTTTAGTAACTGGAACAGCTGGATTTATAGGATTTCACCTTGCAAATGCCCTTGTGGCACGCGGAGATGAGGTCGTTGGATATGACGTGATAAATGACTATTACGACGTAAATTTAAAGCTTGCACGCCTAAAAACGGCTGGTTTTGACGTGAGCGAGATAGACTATGGCAAACTTATCACCTCAAAAACACATCCAAATTTAAAATTTATAAAAGCAGACCTTGCTGATGAAAAGACGATGAAAGAGCTTTTTGAGAAGCAAAAATTTGATGTAGTGGTAAATTTAGCCGCACAAGCTGGCGTTCGCTACTCACTCATAAACCCAAAAGCCTATATAGACAGCAACATCACAGGTTTTATGAATATCCTAGAGTGCTGCCGCCACAACGAGATCAAAAACCTAGTCTATGCAAGCTCTAGCTCGGTTTATGGCTTAAATGAAAACATGCCATTTTCTACGCACGAGGGGGTCAATCACCCTATAAGCCTCTACGCAGCGACTAAAAAGAGCAACGAGATGATGGCGCACACTTATAGTCACCTATTTAACGTGCCAACGACTGGGCTTCGCTTTTTTACGGTTTATGGACCATGGGGACGCCCTGATATGGCGCTATTTTTGTTTGTTGATGCTGCGCTTAAAGATAAAACCATCGATGTTTTCAATTACGGCAAGATGAAGCGCGACTTTACCTACGTGGACGACATCGTAAAGGGCATAATTAAATGCATCGACAACCCAGCCAAGCCAAATCCAGCTTGGGACGCAAAGCACCCAGACCCTGCCACCTCAAAAGCGCCGTTTAAGGTCTATAATATCGGCAACAACAGCCCAGTCGAGCTCATGGACTACATCAAGGCAGTTGAGATAAAGATCGGTCGTGAGATCAAGAAAAATTTCCTCCCACTTCAAGCAGGCGACGTCCCAGCGACATTTGCAGATGTGAGCGATTTGGTGGCTGACTTTGACTACAAGCCAAACACAAAAGTAAACGACGGCGTGGCTAAATTTGTCGAGTGGTATAGCGAGTTTTACGGGATCAAAATTTAAATGAGACGTTGCGAGTGGGCCAAGGGCGAGCTTGACATAGCCTACCACGATAATGAGTGGGGCAAAGTCATAAAAGATGATAAAAAATTTTTTGAGATGATAGTTTTGGAGGGCTTTCAAGCGGGTCTTTCGTGGCATGGAGTGCTTCAAAAAAGAGAGGCTATGAGAGCGGCGTTTGACGGCTTTAATCCTGAAAAGATCAAGCTTTATGGCGAAGCTGAGATAGCTAAATTTATGCAAAACGAGGGGCTGATACGCAATAGACTAAAACTAAAATCGCTTTCCACAAACGCCCTTGCATTTTTATCCGTAACGCAAGAATTTGGCAGCTTTTATGACTATTTGTGGGGACATTTGCTAAAGAAATTTGACCCCAAATTTGATGGCAAACAGATCATAAACCACTATCAAGACATTAAGCAAGTACCAGCTACTACGCCTATGTCGGACTTTGTGGCAAAGGAGCTAAAAAAGCGAGGGTTTAAATTTCTAGGCTCTGTTAGTACCTATGCCTTTTTACAAAGTGTGGGCGTTGTAGACGATCATCTGGACTATTGTTTTTGCAAGTGCAAGGCTTGATTAGAATAATTTTTGCACTTTTGGTGCTTTTAAATTTTGCATTTTCTCTCGATCTGCTGCGCCTTAGCGAATTTAAAGATCAAAACGTCAGTGGCTGGTTAGCTAGCGAGAAGCTTGATGGCGTGCGTGCCTACTGGGACGGAGAGAATTTGCTCTCAAGGCAGGGTAAAAAATTGAATGCACCGCTAAGTTTTATTAAAAATTTCCCAAAATTTGCACTTGATGGCGAGCTTTATGCAAATGAGCTTAAATTTGAAGAAATTCAGGCTACTGTGATGGATAAACTGCCAGATGAAAAGGCGTGGAGCAGGCTTAAATTTCACGTTTTTGACGTGCCAGAGGCGAGCGGCGGACTACTTACCAGACTGGAAATTTTGGCTAAATTTCTAAAAAATGAGCCAAATCAAAATTTGATCATCATAAAGCAGATAAAAATGCGCGATAACGCTCAATTTTTAAAATTTACTGAAAATATCATCGCAAAAGGCGGTGAGGGTGCAGTGGTGCGTGAGCCAAATGCGCCATACGAGCGAAAACGAAGTAAAAATGCGCTCAAATTTAAGAAATTTAAAGACGCCGAGTGTGAGGTTATCGCCGTAAATAAAGGCAGCGGCAAATACGCAAATCTTGCTGGCTCGCTCACCTGCAAGGCGCTTGGCAGCAAAGATGATAAAGAAAAAGCTGACGAGCCAAAAGAGGGCACTATCTTTAAAATAGGCTCAGGACTAAGCGACAAAAATCGTCAAGATCCCCCAAAGATAGGCTCTATCATCACATATAAATTTCAAAATTTAACCTCTAATGGCAAGCCAAGATTTCCTATATTTTTAAGGGTTAGGGAGGATTAAATTTCATCCGCGATCTCTTTTAATGCCCTAAAAGAGTCAAGCTGCGCCCTTTCATCAAAAATAAAGCTTTGAGCCATGATCTCATCGACTTCAAGTCTATTTTGAAACTCTAAAATTTGCTCTTTAACGCTTTGCTTTGAGCCTATGAAAGAGCACGCCATCATCTCTTCCGTGACGCTTCTTTCTCTATTTTTTAGCTCTATTTGCCTAAAGTCGATAGGCCCAAAATGCGGAGCTTTGGCACCTGTTTTGCCGCTCATTGCAAAGACCTCGTCGTTGTCCTTTTTTGGTGGCTGCAAATACTCTTTTTCACCAGTTACTACGTTTAAGAAAAACTGCGTTTGCGTAGTTGCCAAACTCTTCGCTAGCTCGTCACTTTGGGCTATTATCACATTTGCTCCTGCGATGACATAGGGCGCTTTTAAAAAGGGCGATGGTTTGAAATTTTGACGATAAATTTCTACCGCTTTTTCTAGCACACGTGGTGCAAAGTGCGACGCAAAGGCGTAAGGCAGACCAAACTCAGCCGCCACATATGCGCTATATATGCTTGAACCAAGTATGTAAATAGGCGGAATTTTGTCTACTTTTGGATAGGCTTTTACGGCTCTTTTGGCGTTAAAATAGTCCATTAATTCGTTTATTTGCATATCAAATTCTACCTCTCTTGTGCCTCGTCTAAGCACTGCAGCTGTCTCTTGGTCAGTCCCTGGAGCTCTGCCAAGCCCAAGATCGACGCGGTTTGGAAATAGTGCCTCAAGAGTGGCGTACTGCTCGGCGATGGAGTAGGGGCTGTGGTTTGGTAGCATCACGCCGCCAGAGCCCACACGCAAGCTTTTTGTGTGCTCTAAGATGTGTGTGATGATGAGCTGCGTGGCTGAGCTAGCTAAATTTTGCATGTTGTGATGCTCTGCGACCCAGTAGCGATTTATGCCGATATCTTCGGCAAATTTAGCCAGTCTGACGGCCGCATTTATCGCATCTTTTGCGTCACCGCCTTGTTTTATCGGTAGTAAATTTAAGATTGAGAGATTCATTTTTTATCCTTTTTTTGTATGTGAGAGATTATAAAGATTAAATTTAAAATAAATTGTAAGTCTATTTTAAATTTGTAAAGGCAAAGACCTATCCACGCAGCGTTCAAGCAAAATTTAAAAACTAATCTTGCTTTACTTTTGCTTTACTCTATTTTTGATAAAATTACACACTTTTAATGAAAGGCTTAAACTTGAAAATTTTAGTAACAGGTGGAGCTGGATATATCGGCAGCCACGTAGTAAAAGCACTTTTAAAGCAAGGCAAAGATGAGATAACCATCATCGACAATCTCTGCAAGGGCTCACAAAAAGCACTTGAGGCACTCCAAAAGATAGGAAATTTTAAATTTATAAATGCAAATTTAGAGGATGATTTGAGCGAAATTTTTGCAAATGGTAAATTTGAAGCGATCATTCATTTTGCAGCGTTTATCGAGGTCTTTGAGAGTATGAGCGAACCGCTAAAATACTATCTAAACAACACCGCAAACGTCGCAAGGGTGCTAAAATACGCAAAAACTTACAATGTAAATAAATTTATATTTAGCTCAACTGCTGCAGTTTATGGCGAGCCAGACGTGGCGGAGGTGAGTGAGACAACGCCTACAAATCCGATAAATCCATACGGCAGAAGCAAGCTAATGAGCGAGCAGATCATAAAAGACTACGCCGCTTCAAATGAAAATTTCAAATTTGCGATTTTACGCTATTTTAACGTAGCAGGCGCAGACGAAGAGGGGCTTATCGGTCAAAACTATCCAAACGCCACGCACCTTATCAAAGTAGCCGTGCAAACAGCCCTTGGCAAGCGCGAGAGCATGGGTATCTTTGGCGATGACTACGCGACAAAAGATGGCACATGCGTTAGAGACTACATCCACGTTAGCGACCTAGCAGATGCCCACATAAGCGCACTGGAGTATATCAGCCAAAATGGCAGCGAAACTTTTAACGTGGGATATGGTAGGGGATTTAGCGTAAAAGAGGTCATCGAGACCGCAAAAAAAGTAAGCGGAGTAAATTTTAAAGTGCTAAATGCGCCAAGAAGGGACGGTGACCCAGCTATCCTCATCTCAAACGCAAGCAAACTGCGCTCGCTAACAAGTTGGAGGCCAAAGAGAGACGATCTAGCGCTCATCATAAAAACTGCCCTTGAGTGGGAAAAGAGAATTTAGGGGAAAACATGAAAATAGCTGTAATTGGAACTGGATATGTTGGACTAGTAAGTGGCGCATGCTTTGCTAAGATGGGCAACAGCGTGATCTGCGTTGATGTCGATAACAAAAAGATCGAGGCACTAAAAAACGGCGTCGTGCCTATATATGAGCCAGGGCTTGCTGATATCGTGAGTGAGTGCTATAAAAATGGCTCGCTTAAATTTAGCACGCAGATAACCGAGGCGCTAGAGCATGCAGATGTACTATTTATCGCGGTTGGCACGCCTATGGGCGCTGATGGACAGGCGGATTTAAAATATGTCCTTTCAGTTGCGAAATCTATCGGAGAAAATTTAAGCAAACCACTAATCGTAGTCGATAAATCAACCGTTCCAGTGGGCACTGGAGCTAAGGTGCATGAGGTGATCGAGAGTGAACTTAAAAAGAGAAATGTAGAGATCAAATTTGAAGTAGTCTCAAACCCAGAGTTTTTAAAAGAGGGCGCGGCGGTTGAGGACTTTTTAAAGCCAGACCGCGTAGTTATCGGAGCTAGCAGTGAGTGGGGCTTTAGCGTGATGAGAGAGCTTTATGAGCCATTTATGAAAAATCACGACAGGCTCATTTGCATGGATGTAAAATCAGCCGAGATGACAAAATACGCTGCAAATTCGATGCTAGCAACCAAGATAAGCTTTATAAACGAGATAGCAAATATCTGTGAACGTGTGGGAGCTGATGTAAATTTAGTAAGGAAGGGGATCGGTAGCGACTCAAGGATCGGATATAGCTTCATATACCCAGGCTGCGGATACGGCGGCAGCTGCTTTCCAAAGGATGTCGAGGCACTCATCTACACAGCCAGACAAAACGGCTTTGAGCCAGAGCTTTTAAACGCGGTCGAGTCAAGAAATAAGGCTCAAAAAAGAGTGCTGTTTGAGAAAATTTATAACTTCTTTGGCAGCGATTTGAAGGGCAAAACGATCGCGCTTTGGGGGCTTGCGTTTAAGCCAAATACCGATGATATGAGAGAAGCTAGCTCGCTAACTTTGATAAAGCTTTTAAATGAAGCTGGCGCAAAAGTGGTGGCATATGATCCAAAAGCAAGCGAAGAAGCTAAAAAATATATGCCAAATTTAGATATAAAATATGCTAAAAATAAGTATGATGCTCTTGATAATGCCGATGCTATGGTGCTTGTGACTGAGTGGAGCGAGTTTAGATCGCCTGATTTTATGGAGATCAAAGAGAGGCTAAAAAATGCTGTCATATTTGATGGACGCAACCAGTATAACGCCAGAGCTTTAGCCGAGTATGGCTTTAAGTATTTTCAAATAGGCGTCAAAGCGTGAAGCAAATTTTATCTTTTCTTGTAGCTTGCTTGCTGCCTTTTACGCTCTTAGCTAGCGAAACGGCAGGTAAAAACAAAGCAAAAATGCAAGAGCAGGTTTTTGAGCTACCTATCTCAAAGATGCCGAATGATTATTTTAAATATGAAGCTGCATTTTTTAAAGAGGTGCAAACGGATTGCGAATTTGCTATGCTAGAGGGCGGAGGCTTAGATAAAAAAGAGGATAAAAGCGGGGTTTATTATGAATTTAGTGCAGAGGATGTGCCACTTAAATCTTGCGACGGCAAAAATAAAAAGAGGCAAATTTATTATGAATTTACTCAAATTTTGCCTGGCGCTAGCCCCATAAGGATCGTAACTCCGCAAGGTGTAAGCGCAGAGATAAGAATTTATGAACGTGTAGAAACAATAAAACCAAAAATTTTAAAAAGGAAAGAGAAATGAAAATAGCAGTAGTAGGACTTGGATATGTGGGACTTCCACTAGCAGCAGCTTTTAGTGAAAAGTACGAAGTAGTCGGCTTTGACGTAAATGCAAAACGTATAGAAGAGCTTAAGAGTGGCTATGATAGAACGCTTGAACTTAGCAACGAGCAGATGAAAAAAGCTATCGATAATGGCATGAAATTTAGCCTAAATTTAGATGACATCAGAAGCTGCAACTTCTTCATCGTAACCGTCCCAACTCCGATAGATAAGAACAAACGCCCTGATCTAACCCCAGTGGTAAAAGCGACCCAGAGCGTAGCAAAAGTGCTTAAAAAAGGCGACATCGTTGTCTATGAGAGCACCGTTTATCCAGGCGTTACAGAAGAAATTTGCGTGCCACTTCTTGAAGAGAGCGGGCTTAAATTTAATAAAGACTTCTTCTGCGGCTACTCTCCAGAGCGCATAAACCCAGGGGATAAAGAGCACACGGTAACTAAGATCAAAAAGATCACAAGTGGCTCAACTCCAGAGATCGCTGACAAGGTCGATGAAGTATATCGCTCTATCATCACAGCTGGCACTCACAAAGCTTCAAGCATCAAAGTAGCAGAGGCTGCAAAGGTCATCGAAAACACCCAACGCGACATCAACATCGCCTTTATAAACGAGCTTGCGATGCTGTTTGAAAAGCTTCACATCAACACTATCGACGTTTTAGAGGCGGCTGGCACTAAGTGGAATTTCTTAAATTTCCGTCCAGGTCTAGTCGGCGGTCACTGCATCGGCGTAGATCCATACTACCTAACTCACAAAGCTCAAGAAGTGGGCTACAACCCTGAAATGATCCTAGCAGGTCGCCGCATCAACGATGATATGGGCAGATACGCAGCCGATCAGGTGATAAAACTAATGATAAGAAAAGGCGTGCTTATCAACAAAGCGCGCGTGCTTGTTCTTGGTATGACATTTAAAGAGAACTGCCCAGATATAAGAAACTCTCGCGTTATAGACGTGGTTGATGAGCTAAAAGACTTTGGTTGCAAGGTCGATGTGACTGATCCTTGGGCTGATAGCGCTGAGGTAAAACATGAGTACGGCTTTGATCTAGTAAAAGAGTATAACCTAGACGACTACGACTGCATCGTGATCGCCGTAGCTCACAATGAATTTAAAAAGCTCAACCTAAAAGGCCACTTGGTTTATGATATAAAAAATATCTACCCAGAGGCTGACGCTAGGCTGTAAGGAATTTAGTGCACAAAGTAAGCGTAAATTGTAAAATTTTACTTATCTTTCTAGCTGCTTATCTGTTTGGATTTGCAGCTAGGATGCTTTGGGTATTGTGGGCAAAGGATATGCCAGAGTTTTACTTTAATGGCGAATTTATGCTTACGACAAATGACGCATACTATTACGCAGAGGGCGCTAGAGATATGCTGGCTGGTTTTCATCAGCAAAATGACTTTAGCCCCTTTAATCACCCAATCTCAACCATAGTTTTTTATATTTGCAAAATTTTACCTTTCAAGATCGAAAGCGTGATGTTTTATATGAGTGCGCTTTTAGCACCTCTTATCGCGCTTCCAGTTATCTTGATATCAAATGAGTTTAAAGCTCTAAAAGCTGGAGCTGTGGCTGCATTTATGAGCGTTATCTTGCCAGGCTATCTTGTAAGAACGTCGCTTGGCTACTTTGATAGCGATATGCTAAATGTCACGTTTGCGCTTTTTATCATCTATCTTTTGATCAGGCTTTTAAACGCAAATGAACTAAAATTTATCGTTTTACCAGGGTTTTTTGTATCGCTTTATCTTTGGTGGTATCAAAGCTCTTATGCCCTTATTTTGAGCATTATCTTTATCTTTTTTCTCTACACGCTTGCTTTTATGCGAAGCAGGACAGAAAACTACCAAGCGATATTTTTTATGTTTATAAGCATTGTTAGTTTTAATATTTTTTCAAAAGATCCACTCATTGCAAACAAAATTTTGATTTTAAATTTAGCGGTCATTGCTTTATTTTACGCCATTTTTTGCAAATATAAAAAACTACTTTCACCTAGAAATTTGAGCATTTTTCTAGCTATTATGCTAGCTATTTTTATCTATTTTGGCGGTTTTGATTTTATCATCTCAAAGATTGGCAGTTACGTTTTAAAAAGCAGCTCAGAGGTTGCAAGTAAATTTCACTTTATAAGCGAATACACGCTAATTGATGAGGTAAAAAGCACTAGCCCATTATATTTTGTCTATTTCATGGCTGGAAATATCCTTATTTTACTAGCTGCAGCGATTGGTTATTTGACGCTTTGTTTTAAATTTCGCCCATTTTTACTTAGTTTGCCACTGCTTGGACTTGGCGCTTTATCGCTATTTGGCGGAGTTAGATTTGCTATGTATATAACGCCACTTGTTGCACTTGGTTTTGGATATTTCTTACACTTTTTTTTAAATTTATTTGATCTTAGAAATTCTCTTAAAAATTTATCCTTTTTTATTTTTGCAGCTGCTGCGCTTGCTCCAAATTTAGATATCGCCTACTCTTATAGACCTCATACTTTGATCACGCATGAAGAGGCAACAGCGCTTGATCAGTTAAAAAAGACTGCTAAGCGCGATGACTACGTGCTTTCGTGGTGGGATTATGGATATGCGGTAAGGTACTTTGCTGATGTTAAGACGCTAAATGATCCTGGCAGACAAGGCGGTGAGAACGGCTATTTTGTTAGCCTTGCTTTAAGAAAAGATGAGGCAACCTCGGCCAAGCTAGCTAGAGTAGTGAGCGAGTATAGCGACATCTCGTTTGAGAAAAAGAGTAGAGCGCTAGAAGAAATTTTAAAAGATCACAATACAAGCGATCTAAACCTCTTTTTAAACCAGCTTAAAAGCGTAAATTTCACTCTGCCAGCAGCAAAAAAAGAGGTTTTTTACTATCTTGTGCCAGATATGATAGATATCGCTCCAAACATATTTAGATATAGTTACATTGACGTTATGAGTGGCGAGAAGTCAAAAGAGGAGTTTTTTTACTACATTAGTCCTATAAATAGCGTTAGCGAGGCTGGCATAGATCTTGGAAATGGCTATATCTTGCCACTAAAAGAGCCAAAATTTATCACACAAAATGGCGAAAAAGTGGCTGTAAAGTCCTTTTATAAGATAAAAGGCTCTGGCAAAGAGCTACAAATAGATGAAAAAACTATCAATGAAAAGGCGAAAATTTCTGTTTTGTTTTTAGAGGACTATGCGCGCGTGGTTTTAGTTGATGAAAATGCCTTAAATTCAGCTCTTGTACAGCTTTTTATATTTGAGCGAGCCGATGAGCGATACTTTGAGCCATTTGTCATCTCAAGTGGCGTAAAAATTTACAGGTTAAAAGTCTAATGCTAATCAATCTAATAAGCTCTATCGTCGTTTTTGTCGTATCAATGGGCATAAATTTCTTTCTTACGCCATTTATCTTAAAAAGCCTTGGCAATGAGGCTTTTGGCTTTGTAGGCCTTAGCAACGCCATCGTTAGCTACGCCGCAGTCGTAAGTGTAGCCATAAACTCAGTCAGCGGCCGCTTCGTCGCTCATGCGTGGCACAAAAAAGATCTAAGCCTTGCAAACACCTACTACTCATCAGTGCTTGTTGTAAATATCTTCTTTTGCGCCGTTGTCGTAGTGCTTAGCTCTGTTTTCATACTAAATTTGCAAAGCTTTTTAAACGTCCCTGAAAATTTACTTTTTGATGTGAGAATGACCCTTGTTTTTTACTTTATAAATTTCTGCGTTGGGCTATTTAATGGCGTTTTGACGGTCTGCGCCTTTGTGACAAACAAGCTTTACCTGCTCTCCATCAGAAATGCCATCTCAAGCGCGATCCTAGCAGCCCTTATCGTGGCACTCTTTTTCTTTTTTAAGCCGTTCATTTCATACATCGCCATTTCAGCGCTAGTTGCTAGCCTTTTTGTCTTTTTTAGCACCATTTTTATGTCGGCTCGCATCACACCGGAGCTAAAATTTAGCCTTAATAAATTTGACTTTTCTAAGATAAAAGAGCTTTTAAGCTCTGGCATTTGGAACAGCTTTAACGCGCTAAATCGCATACTTTTAACAGGCATGGACCTATTTATTTGCAACATTTTTGTAAATGCAAACGCCACGGGTCTTCTTTCAGTCGCCAAGGCCGCCCCTATCATACTGGAGAGCTTTGTAGCGCAGCTTAGCGGTATCTTTGCGCCAAAATTTGTCGAGCTTTACTCTAAAAATTTGATCACGGACCTCATAAACGAGGCTAAATTTTCGATGAAGGTGATCGCCTTTGTGATGAGCGCTCCAGCCGCATTTTTCGTCGTTTTTGGGCTGGATTTCTACACGCTTTGGCTACCTTTTAAAAGCGCAGATGAGGTCAAATTTATCTACAACGTCTCGATGATTACGCTAGTGCCCATTGTCTTTATAAGCTTTGTTTTCTCGCTTTTTAACCTTGATAGCGCGACAAACAAGCTTCGCCGACCAGCCATTGCCAACACTATCCTTGGCGTTAGCACGATCATAGCGCAGATCGCACTGCTTAAATTTAGTGACTACGGCGTTTATGGTATCGTCATCGTCGCAGCCATTTTTTATAGCATAAGAATTCTTGGCTTTGACCTTATAAATGCTGCTTTAAATTTAGAGGTGAAGCTCACCACGTTTTACGGGGTTTATTTTAAAAATTTAGCCGTTTTTGCGCTCTGCGTGCTTGCGATGTTTGCCTGCAAGGACTTTGTGAGCCTAGATAACTGGCTAAAATTTGCCATCTTTGCTGCGATATACGCCAGCGCAGCTTATGTTTTGGGATATTTTTTGTTTTTTAATGCCTTCGAGCGAGGCATAGTCTGGCGTAAAATTTTAAAAAAATTTAAAAGGTCTTAAATGAATGAAATTTATCTGATCTCTTTGGCAAAAGACACTAAAAGGCGCGAGCTTTTGCAGCAGAAATTTAGCTCTTATAATAGCTTTAATCTAATAGACGCAGTCGATGGCAGGGAGCTAAACGCGAGGGAGTACTACAAGATCATTTCGCCATCATTTAAAGCTTACGGCAAGGTTTTAAGCCCTGCTGAGGTTGGCTGTTCGCTCTCGCACGTAAAAGCTTATGAGGCATTTTTAGCAAGTGATGCGAAATTTGCACTCATATTTGAAGATGACGTGATCGGAGATGATGAGGCGATAAAAGAGGCCTTTTTAGCAGCTAGTAAGATGCCTGAAAACAGCGTGCTGATATGTGGCATGCAAGATGGACTGGAGGGCAGGTTTAGCGCCTTTGGCAAAAAGGTGGATGCTAGCCTAAGTAGGCCGCTTTGGCAGGTCTCAAAGCACTCATTTTCAAGCATTTATAGAGCAGGGGCTTATGTGCTAACCAAAAAAAGCGCTAAAAATTTGCTTGAAATTCACAAAAATGCGCTTTGTACGACCGATGTTTGGGACTATTTGCTAGGCGTTAATGGCATGCAGATGTATTTTTGCGACCTTTTTGCACACCCAACTGATCTAAGCGGCTCAAACATCGAGGGCGAGCGCCTTGAGAGGGGATACAGTGCAAATTTAAAGGCCTATATAAAAACAATTAAATTTATACTTTTCTCACGCCTTGAAAAGCTTCAAGGCTATGAGAGAATTTTTAAAAGGGGCTAAATGAGCGAGCCATTAATTAGCATCGTAACCGCGACTTATAAGCGTCCAGAGCTTTTACAAAAGGCCATAAAAAGCGCTCTAGCTCAAAGCTATAAAAACCTAGAGATAGTTGTAACGGACGATGGCGATGACGAGAGTGCGAGAGAAATTTGTAAGAGTTTTAACGACGCAAGGATCAAATTTGTAAAAAACACCACTCACAAAAAGAGCCCAAATGGCAATAAAAATAACGGCTTTGACAACGCAACAGGCGAGTTTGTCTGCTTGCTTGACGATGACGATGAGCTTTTACCAGAGGCGATTGCCCAGTGTTATGAAATTTTAAAAAGTGGCGAGTATTCGTGCGTTTTTGCAGATGCGATTTGCGAGAAAGATGGCGTGATGACCGAGGTCGTGGCTGGTAGAAGCCCATATAGCAAGAGTGGTGCGATGAGTAAGGTTGATTATCACTGTGGGCGGATAAATGGCGAGTATTTTAAGCTTTTTTCACGTGAATTTATAGACGGCTTTAGATTTGATGAGAGCAGTTTTGGCGGCGAAAACGAGCTTTATATCCGCTTTTTTGAAAAAAATGTCTTCTACCTTAAAAAGCCACTTTACATCTACCGCATCGCAAGAAGCGATAGTGCGACGCTAAATGCCAGTAAGCACGCTCTAAACGTCGCAAATGCCTACATCAAAACAGCAAATTTGCACTACGACATCGCTATCAAAAATGAGCCAAAATTTCTAGCTATGCAGTATAAAAACGCCGCTTACTACGCCAAAATAGCAGGCGAATACGGCTTAATGTTAAGTTGTATCTTTAAAAGCATTAGCATTAAATTTAGCAAAGAGGCGCTTATATTTTTGCTGCTTAGCCCACTTCCAAGTGGCATTTTACCAGCACTTTCAAAGCTTAGAGTAAAGATAAAACAAAGGTTTGGCGTATGAAGGTTTTATTTGTCACATCAACGCTTAGAAGTGGCGGTGCGGAGAGAGTTTGCGCGGTGATCGCATCAAGATTTAGCATGGATCACGATGTAAGCCTTGTTAAATTTGACAAAGATGAGCCATTTTACGAGCTAGCAAGTGGCGTGAAGCTCATAAACTTAGGCGTTGGGGCTGATGAGCTTGGCTTGGTTGGAAATTTAAAAAAGAGAGTTTTAAAGGTACTTGCTTTAAGAGCGCTCATAAGAGAGGGCAAATTTGACGCTGTGATATCCTTTTTAGACGCCGTAAATACCTTGGTACTCTTTAGCTCAGCTGGGCTAAAAACGCCTATTATTATAAGCGAGCACACAAACTACCTTGCGCCAAAAAGAGCCATTTTTAAGGTGCTAAGACGCCTTAGCTATCCATTTGCAAACGCACTTAGCGTCTTAAGCGACGAGGATCTTGGCTACTACTCGAAATTTTGCAAAAATGTGATGAAAATTTACAACCCGCTCTTTGAAGAGATACACAGTGAAAGCTTTACTAAAGAAAATTTAGTCATCTTTGTTGGCAGGCTAAATAAGATAAAAAACTGCGAAATGTTTGTAAGAGTGGCTGCAAGCTTAAAACAAAGCGGCTATAAATTTGCTGTCGCTGGAGATGGCGGCGAGAGGGTAAATTTAGAAAATTTAGCTAAAAATTTGGGTGCAGAGGTGGAGTTTTTAGGAAATGTAAGCGACATCGCCTCACTTTATAAAAGGGCAAAGGTGCTACTCTCTTGCTCAAATTTCGAGGGTCTTGGAAACACATTGATAGAGGCGATAAACTATGACTGCGTGCGGGTTGCGACAAAAACTAGCGGGGCAAAAGAGCTTATAAAAGATAGCTTTGATGGTTTGCTTTGTGAGATAAATGACGTTGATGATATGAGTAAAAAGCTTGCAAATTTGGTGCAAGATGAGGCAAAAATGGGCGAATTTGCTAAAAATGCAAGGGCTAGACTTAATGAGTTTAGCGTGGAGCAAATTTATAAAAAATGGCTGGAGCTTTTAAGGCTTGGAGGTGTGAAGTGAAAATTCTTTTTGTCATCGCTGCGCTTAGAAACGGCGGAGCCGAGCGCGTGCTAAACGTGCTTGCAAATGAGCTTTGCAAGGACAATGAGATCACTATCGCCCTGCTTGAAGAGGACCTTGGGCTTTATAAATTTAGTGAAAAGATAAATATCATAAATGTTAGCGTCACTGGTTCAGGGCTTGCTTTAAAATTTAAAAAAATCCTCGCTCTTAGAGCGCTTTTTAAAGAGCAAAGGGCTGATCTCATAATTAGCTTTATCGACTGGACAAATGTCGCTTGTGTGCTGGCAAATGCTGGGCTAAAGAGCAAACTAATAGCAACCGAGCACCACGAGCATAGCTACTTAAAAAGTAAAGTCGCAAGCGCTATGCGCGACTTTTCGTATAAATTTGTAGATGGTTTAAGCGTGCTAAGTAAAAGCGACTACGACTACTATAAATTTGCCAAAAACTGCAAGGTCATCCACAACCCACTTTTTATCGACGTGCCTGAAATTTGCGAGAAGCAAAACGTCATCTTAAGTGTGGCAAGGCTTGAGGCGGTAAAGGGCTATGATATCTATTTTGAGGCGCTTAGTAAGGTAGATAAGAGCTTGCTTGGTGGCTGGGAGATAAAGATCGCAGGCAGTGGCAGGCAAGAGAGTGAGCTAAAGCAAATGGCGTTAAATTTAGGGCTTAACATCAAATTTCTAGGTCACATGAGCGACGTTACAAAGCTTTACAGCGAGGCAAAAATTTTCTCTCTTTGCTCACGAAGCGAGGGGCTTTCAAACGTGTTAATCGAGTCAGGTGCATTTGGCTGCGCTAGGCTAAGTAGCGACACCGTGGGCGCAAGAGAGCTTATAAATGACGGCATTGACGGGCTTATCTTTAAAAATGGCGACGCAAATGATCTAAAAGAGAAACTTGAGATGCTTTTAAAAGATGAAAATTTAAGGCAAAAACTAGCAAAAAACGCCAGCGAAAGTGCAAATTTATTTAGTAAAGAAAATATCATTAAGCAGTGGCGAGAATTTATAAAAAAGGTTGTTAGCAAGTGAAAAAATTAGCCGTTTTTTTATACTCGATGGGACCTGGTGGGGCCGAGCGAAATGTGGCAAATTTACTGCCATTTTTGGTCAAACGTTATGAAGTTTATCTCATCTTAATGAGCAAGGTCATCGCCTACGAGATCCCAAGCGAGGTGCAAATCCACTTTATAGAAAATAGCGATCCTTACGAGAGCGGGCTAAAGAAGCTTGCAAGGCTCTTTTTAGCGATGCCAATGCTTGCCTTTAAATATAAAAATCTTTGCCAAAATTTAGGCATCGACACGCAGTTTGTGCTGATGAACCGTCCATGCTACATCGCTGGGGTTGCTAGGATTTTAGGGCTAAAGGCTAGGCTGGTTATCAGCGAGCGAAGCTGTCCATCGATCCTATATAAAGACGATCTAAGCGGCAGAGTTAATAAATTTTTACTCACTCATCTTTATAAAAAGGCTGATCTAATCCTCGCAAATGCAGCTGGCAACAAAGAGGATCTGGTGCGAAATTTTGGCATGAGCGAAGCAAAAACAAAGGTGCTTTATAACGCCCTTGATCTAAAAACTATAAATTTGCTAAAAGATGAGCCGCTTGAGAGCGACTTTAAGCCATTTTTCATAAACATAGGTCGCCTTGATAGCGGTAAAAATCAAGCCATGCTAATAAAAATAATAGCTTCGATTAACGACCCTCGCGCCACGCTTGGCATCCTTGGCAAAGGGCCTTTAAAAGATGAGCTGCAAAATTTGATAGATAAATTTGGCGTGGGCGAGCGAGTAAAGCTTCTTGGCACTGATAAAAACCCTTTTAGGCATATAAAAAACGCCTCTTGCTTGCTTTGTGCCTCGCGTTTTGAGGGCTTTTCAAATGTGCTTTTGGAAGCACTAGCATGCGAAAAAACTATCATCTCAACCGAGCACAAGAGCGGCGCAAAGGAGCTTTTGGGCGATAGCGAGTTTGGCATCTTAGTGCCAGTTGATGACGAAAATGCGATGAAAGAGGCGATGATAAAAGTGCTTAACGAGCCAGAAATAAGGCAAAATTTTGAAAATGTTGCGTATAATCGGGCTAAATTTTTTGATAGTGAAAACATAGCGAGCGAGCTTATAAAATTTTTGGAAAATCCTAATGAATAGAAATTTATTTTTTAAAAATTACTCTTTATACCTTATGATATTTGCCGCAGTCATCTTTGGCATGGTTTGCAGGCTTTACTGGGTCTTTTGGGCGAGCGAGTATCCAGTCTTTTTCTGGAACAACGAGCTGATGATCAGCACAAACGATGGCTATGCATTTGCCGAGGGCGCAAGGGATATGTTAGCTGGCTTTCACCAGGAAAACGACCTTAGCTACTACGGCTATCCACTCTCGACACTTACTTACTGGATCGTGAAATTTCTGGGCGTCAAGCTCGAGACGGCGATGATTTATATGAGTGTATTTTTTTCGTCGCTTGTGGCTGTGCCTGTTATCTTGATCGCAAATGAATACAAAGCAAAAATGGCTGGCTTCATAGCTGCACTTCTTGCAGTGATCGCAAATAGCTACTACAACCGCACAATGGCAGGATATTACGACACTGACATGCTCATCATCCCACTTAGCGTTTTTGTCGTTTGGGGACTTGTTAGAGTGCTTGAGAAAAAGGACGCAAAGAGCCTGATAATAGCACCTTTAAGCGTGCTTATCTATATGTGGTGGTATATGAGCGCCTTTTCGCTTATTAGCATTTTAACTGGACTATTTTTACTTTACACGCTCATTTTTGATAGGAAAAATCCACTTTTTTACCTTGAAATTTCACTGCTTTTACTTGCCATTTCTAATCTTGATCTAACTCTTAAATTTATCGCTGTTATCGCTATTTACGCACTTTGCCTATTTAAAAAAGAGGTGATAAATTTAAAAATTGCTCTTGGCATTTTGGCAATTATCTTTGTCGTTTTTGTTGTCCGTGGCGGGCTAAATCCGATAATCTTTCAACTTAAATTTTACGTCTTTAGAGATGCGCCTGAAGTTGGTGGTATGAGCTTTCATTTTTTTAATGTCAATCAAACTATCCAAGAGTCAAGCGTCGTTGATTTTATGCTATTTTGCGAGAGGATCAGCGCAAATGTCATCACATTTTTGATCTCGCTTGCAGGCGTTGCTCTTTTTTGCTTTAAACACCGCTCATTTGCCGTCTCGCTTGGTATGCTCGCACTTGGCTTTTTAGCCTTTAAAAGCGGCCTTAGATTTACCATTTACGCCGTGCCTATCATGGCGCTTGGCTTTGGCTACTTAGTGGAGTTCGTGCTTGCGAATTTAAAGCTAAAAGAGGCCGTTTTAAATCTCATAAGAGCGTTCATAGCGGCTCTTGTGCTTGCTCCAGCGCTCATTCACATCTATGGCTACAAGGCTGAGCCAGTCTTTGTAAATAAAGAGGTTGAAATTTTAAATAAGCTAAAAAGCATCGCAGGACGCGAAGACTACGTGGTTGCGTGGTGGGACTATGGATATCCGATTAGATATTACAGCGATGTTAAGACGCTAATTGACGGCGGAAAGCACCTTGGACGTGAAAATTTTGCCGTGAGTTTTGCGCTTGGAAGCGACGAGATGAGCTCGGCAAATATGGCAAGGCTTGATGTTGAGTATACGGAGCGAAATTTCAAAGAGCACTTTAATGGCAACTTGGCTCAAATTTTAAAAGATAGAAATTTAAGCGTTGATCAGTTTTTTAGCGAGATAAAAGAGGCAAATTTTAGCCTGCCAGCAAAGAGCAGAGAGATATATTATTACCTACCAGATAGGATGCTTAGTATCTTCCCGACCATTTTGCAGTTTAGTAAGATCGATCTAAAAAGTGGTAAAAATTTAAACAACGGACTTTTCATCACCACAAGAGCGATCTCGCAAAGCGAAAAGGGCATTAGGCTAAGTGGTGGATTTACTCTAACAAGTGATGTCACAAATTTGATCTATGATGGCAATGTCTTACCACTAAGATCTTTCATAGAGACCGACTACAACGAGGCTGGCAAGCTAAATGTAAAAGAGTATAAAAATAATGAAAGCTCAAACATTTCTGTCATTTTTATGAGGGATTATGGCAGATTCATCATCCTTGATGAGAGCATTTTAAATAGCGCCTACATACAGCTTTTCGTGCTTGAAAGATACGATCCTAAGGTCTTTGAGTCAGTCATACTTGATGGGGCGGCAAAAGTTTATAGGCTAAAGAGGTAGATATGGCAAGGATAGGATTTTTAAGCCACGCTGATATGAGCATACACTTTTTTAGACGCCCTATCATGCAGGCTTTAAAAGATATGGGGCATGAGGTTTTTGCTATCGCTCCAAAAGGAAATTTCACTAATGAGCTTGCTAAAAGCTTTCACACCGTCACCTACGAGCTTGATAAGGCGAGCCTAAATCCGCTAACCGTGATAAATAACTCAAAAAAACTATCTCAAATTTTAGGCGAGCTAAATTTAGACCTGCTGCAAACTGGCGCTCACAAGTCAAATGTCTTTGGCACATTTGCTGCTAAAAACGCTGGCATAAAGCACGTGATAAATTTGGTTGAGGGCCTTGGTAGCTTTTATATCGATGATGATATTAAGACAAAGGCCGTGCGTTTTGTCATGGAGAGCCTTTATAAGCTCTCTTTTGCAAAGGCTGATGCTTGCATCTTCGTAAATGACGCAGATCCAGACTATCTGATCTCTAAAAATTTGATAGATAAAAGCAAAGTGTACCGCATAAAAAGTGTCGGCGTCGATACTGCTAAATTTGACCCAGCTATCACGCAGGCGGCGGACTTGGGTGAAAAAAAGGTTATTTTAATGATCGCCAGAGCCATGTGGCACAAGGGCGTTCGTGAATTTTACGAGGCAGCAGAAATTTTAAATGGCTATAAAAACTGCGAATTTGTCTTTGTGGGCGAGGGCTTTGCTGGTAATAAATCAACCGCAGACGAGAGCTTTTTAAAAGGTGGCAAAGTGCGATATCTTGGCGCTAGGAACGACATACCACAGCTTTTAAAAGCTTCTTACTTGCTGGCTTTGCCAAGCTATAAAGAGGGCTTTCCAAGAACGGTTTTAGAGGCTATGAGCATGGCTAAAGCAGTCGTTGCAAGTGACGTGACAGGCTGTAATGAAGCTGTAAGAGAGGGCTACAACGGACTTTTATGTAAGGTAAAAGACGCAAGCGATCTTGCTAGTAAGATAAAAATTTTACTTGATGACGAAGCGCTTTGCGCTAAGCTTGGAGCAAATGGCAGGGACTGGGCAGTTAGTGAGTTTGACGAGAAGCAAATCGCAAAAAGATATATAGAAATTTATAGGAAATTTATAGATGTATAGAAATTTTTTAAAGAGGGTGATTGATATTTTGGGAGCTTTGTTTTTGCTCATCTTAACATCGCCTATCATCATAGCAACCGCGATATTTATCTATTTTAAGGTAAGCCGCGACGTCATTTTTACACAGGCAAGACCAGGGCTAAATGAGAAAATTTTTAAAATTTATAAATTTAAGACGATGAGTGACGAGCGTGACGCAAATGGCGAGCTCTTGCCAGATGATCAGCGTCTTGGTAAATTTGGCAAACTGATCCGCTCACTTAGCCTTGATGAGTTGCCACAGCTCTTTAACGTGCTAAAAGGCGATATGAGTTTTATCGGACCAAGGCCGCTTTTGGTCGAGTATCTACCCATCTACAACGAAACGCAAAAGCACCGCCACGACGTGCGCCCTGGTATCACGGGCCTAGCGCAGGTAAATGGCAGAAATGCCATAAGCTGGGAGAAAAAATTTGAGTATGACGTCTATTACGCTCAAAATTTAAGCTTTATGCTTGATGTAAAGATCGCTTTGCAGACAATAGAAAAGGTGCTAAAACGAAGTGGTGTAAGCAAAGAAGGGCAGGCGACGACGGAGAAATTTAATGGCAAAAACTAAGAAAATTTACATCTACGGAGCGAGTGGGCATGGCCTTGTGATCGCTGACATCGCCAAAAATAATGGCTATGATGAGATAGCTTTTTTAGATGATGCTAGTGAGTGTAAATTTAGCCCAGAGCTTGAAAAAGCTGACATCATAATAGCCATAGGTGATAATAAAACAAGGCAAAAGATCAGCCAAAAGGTAGAGGATGCTGGCTTTGAGATAGTAAATTTGATCCATAAAAGCGCGGTTGTGAGCGAGAGTGCTGTGATAGAAAAAGGTGTGGTTGTCATGCCAAATGCCGTGATAAACGCAAAAGCTTGCATAAAAGAGGGCGCTATCATAAACTCTGGTGCGGTGATAGAGCATGAGTGTGTGATAGGTAAATTTGCTCACATCAGCCCAAATGCAGCTCTTGCTGGAAATGTGAGCGTGGGCGAATTTACGCATGTTGGCATTGGCTCAAGCGTCATTCAAGGCATAAATATCGGTAAAAACTGCATCATAGGCGCTGGAAGCGTGGTCGTTAGAGATATAAAGGACGGCATAAAGGCGTATGGCGTGCCTGCATGCGAGCGCGCTAAGTTATAAATTTAAAAATAAGTGCTAAAATCGCCAAAAAATCACGAAAGGTATGAAAATGGATAGGGTTTTTTTATCTCCACCAAACATGAGTGGAAAAGAGCAGGAATATATAAAAAAAGTTTTTGAAAGCAACTACATAGCGCCACTTGGCGAATATGTCAATAAATTTGAAGATAGCATAAAAAGCTACACTGGTGCCAAAGATGCTCTTGCACTATGCGCTGGAACCGCGGCACTTCACCTAGCACTTCGCGTCCTTGGCGTAAAAGAGGGCGATCTTGTGCTAGCTTCTAGCTTTACTTTTATGGCTTCAGTCTCGCCGATACTTTATGAAAAGGCAACTCCAGTCTTCATCGACTGCGATGAGAGCTGGAATTTAAGCCCAGAGCTACTAAAAAAAGCGATCTCAAATTTACCTAAAAAGCCAAAAGCGCTAGTCGTCACTCATCTTTATGGACAAGCTTCAAAGATGAAAGAAATTTGCGAAATTTGCCAAAACGAAGGGATCGCCTTGGTGGAGGACGCAGCTGAAGCACTTGGTGGATTTTACGGTGGCAAGGCGCTTGGCACATTTGGCGTGATGGGCGGATATAGCTTTAATGGCAACAAGATCATCACTACTTCAGGTGGTGGCATGCTAGTTGGAGATAGCGAATTTGTAGAAAAAGCTAGATTTTACAGCACGCAAGCAAGAGAGCCTTTGCTTCACTATGAGCACAAGGACTACGGCTACAACTACCGCTTAAGCAACGTCCTAGGCGCTATTGGCGTGGCTCAGATGGAGGTTTTAGAAAAGAGAGTCGAGCAAAAGAGAAAAGTATTTGAAATTTATGAAAAAGAGCTTGGCGATATTTTAGAATTTATGCCAGAGCTACCAAATTCTCGTGGCAACAGATGGCTCACAACCGGCGTTTTTGCTAAAAAAGATGCACATTTAAAGGTTATAAAAGCATTAGCTGATGAAAACATCGAGAGCCGTCCGCTTTGGAAGCCTATGCACTTGCAGCCTGTCTTTAAAGGTGCGTTAAGCTTTGTTGATGGATATAGTGAAGACCTATTTTCAAGAGGAATTTGCTTGCCAAGCGGCAGCGATATGAGCGAGCAGACACAAGAAAGAGTGATAAAAATAGTCAAGGATAATGCGTAAATGTTTCATGCAACGAAGTTAAAAAGGCTCGTATTTTTCCTTCTTGGCGATGTTTTTATATTTGTTTTTTCGATATATGCAGCATATCTTTTAAGATTTAACGCCGACATCCCGGACATATACGTGCAAGGGCTTTTTGTAACGGCTGGATTTTTGATAGTATTTAAGCTCTTTTTTATGTGGATGTTTAAAATTTACAAGGTGCCGTGGAGATTTTTTGGCTTAAATGAAGCTCGTAAAATTTTCCTAGCTCACGTTTGCGCGGCGATCTTATTTACGATCGTATTTTTCATCATACAAGATTTTTTAAATCCTTACCCAAGAAGCGTCATATTTATCGACCTTCTCATCTCATGCCTACTTATCGGGCTTTTGAGAATTTCAAAGCGTATGGTGCTTGACTTTTCAAACAGACCTCACAAAGGCGAGCCTTGTATCGTTATAGGCGCAACTTCAAAGGCTCTTCACGTCTTACGTGGCTTAAAACAGGGCTATCTTGACTACTATGCAGTTGGTGTGGTAGATGGCAGAAGCGATCTTGTTGGCACATATTGTGATGGATTTTTAGTTCAAGATAAAAAAGATATACCAAGCCTTATAAAAGACTACGACGCAAAGACTGCTATCATCGCACTAGCACTTGATCAAGACGAGCTTCAAGCTTTAGTTGATGAGCTAACTGGATATGGCATAAGAGATATGAAGCTCTTTTCGCTTATCGAAAATGAGCCGATCAAAGATATCTCGATCGAAGATCTGCTCGCTAGAAAGCCAAAAGACCTTAATCCAGAAGCCATTTCAAATTTCTTAAAAGACAAAAAAGTGCTTGTCACTGGAGCTGGCGGCAGCATAGGAAGCGAAATTTGTAAGCAGTGTTTGAAATATGGCGTAAGTGAGCTTATAATGGTCGAGCACAGCGAGTTTAACCTTTATAAAATAGGCGAAGATACAAGAGATAAAAGAACTGTTAGTAAGCTTGTAAATATCACAAATTTAAAAGACTTTGAAGAGGTTTTTGAAGAATTTAGACCAGAGATCGTCATCCACGCTGCAGCCTACAAACACGTACCACTTTGCGAGCTAAATCCTCGCTCAGCAGTTGAAAACAACATCCTTGGCACAAAAAATGCAGTCGATCTTTCTAAAAAATATGGTGCTAAGAAATTTGTCATGATCTCTTCAGACAAGGCAGTGCGCCCAACAAACATAATGGGTACAACTAAGCGTGTTTGCGAGCTTTATGCGCTAAATTCAAACGAAGCAGGTGTCTGCGAGATAGTTTGTGTGCGCTTTGGTAACGTCCTTGGCTCAAGTGGCTCAGTCATACCTAAATTTAAAGCGCAGATCGCTGCAAACAAGCCTTTAAGCGTCACGCACCCAGAGATCACAAGATACTTTATGCTTACATCTGAAGCGTGCCAGCTAGTCCTTCAAGCAGCCTCTATCGCAAAAGGCGGAGAGCTTTTCGTGCTTGACATGGGCGAGCCAGTTAAGATCGTCGATCTTGCTAAAAAGATGCTTCTGCTTTCAAACAAAGAGCATCTGGGTATCGAATTTGTGGGGCTTAGACCTGGCGAAAAGCTTTATGAAGAGCTACTTATCAACAAAGATGACGTTCAAACTAAGTATGAGTCGATCTTCGTGACACACTCACAGCCATACGATCTGACCCTTTTAAATTCACAGATAAATGGGCTTTTGCAGCTTGAAGATGATGAGGTAGCGCCTGCTCTTAAGGTGATCGTGCCAGAGTTTAACCATGCATTAAATTTAAAAGGCTAGTTTTGGTTATAAAAGATATTAAGAGATTTAGTGACACGAGATATAAGGCAAGGGCGTATATCTGCTATTTATTTAGTAGAAATTTGCCAAACAGACTGCCTGGAGTGTGCTTAGAAAACATAAAAGCTGGCTTTGATAAGATCAGCCACGAAATAGAAAATTTTGACGCACTATACATTTTAGACGAAAATGGCATACAGATCGAAGACTCGATAAGTCTAAATGAAAAGTATAAAATTCCAAAAGGTGAAAACCGCGCAAACAAAGCCTACTACTACACCGCTGTGCGCGAGAAAAGGTGCGTTTTAAGTGATCCATATCCATCAAGTCTAAATGGAGGTTTGTGTGTCACAGCAAGCGTGCCTATCTATAATGAAAAAAATGAGCTTAAATTTATCGCTTGCATCGACATAAGCCTAGAAAATATCCTAAATATGGTCGATAGCGGCTTTGTCGAGGAGCATTTTGGTAGATTTTTAAAGACAGTTTATGCGCTCTTTTGTGCATCGCTTTTTATGATCTGCGCATTTTTATTTTGGCACGGCGTAAAGAGCTTTATCTCAAAGAGCATCGAGCATATAAATGTCGAAGAAATTTTTGAATCAACCATCATTTTAACGCTGGCTCTTGCCATTTTTGACCTTGTTAAGACGATATTTGAAGAAGAAGTTTTAGGTAAAAATCACGAAGAAAATAGCGTGATATATAAGACGATGGTTAGATTTATCGGCTCTATCATCATCGCACTTGCGATCGAGGCGCTTATGCTAGTCTTTAAATTCGCTATCACTGCACCTGAAAATATCATAAACGCTATCTATCTAATAGGCGGCGTGGCGATGCTGATGGCGGCACTTAGCTTTTATCTCTTTAGCGTAAAAAGACAAGAGAACAGATGATCGCTATTATTGATTATGGCGCGGGCAACATCAAAAGCGTGATAAATGCTTTTAAATTTCTTGGTCATGAGTGCGTTTTGCTAAGTGAGCCTGATAGTTTAAAAGAGCACTCACACATCGTTTTGCCGGGCGTTGGAGCTTTTGGTGAGGCGATGAAAAAGCTAAAGATGAACGGCATGGATGAAGCTATAAAAGAGGCTGTAAAAAGTGGAAAAGCCTTTATAGGAATTTGCCTTGGCATGCAGCTTTTGTTTGAAAAAAGCTTTGAATTTGGCGAGTATGATGGGCTTTCTCTTTTGCCAGGCGAGGTCGTTAAATTTGATGAAGCTAAATTTGATAAGCCACTAAAGATCCCACACGTTGGCTGGAATACGCTTAGCTTTAAACAAAATAGCCCTTTAAGGTTAGGATTGAAAGAGCTTGAGTATTTATACTTTGTGCATAGCTACCACGTGGTTTGTGATGATAAATTTGCGCTTGCAAAGACAACTTATGGATATGAATTTACAAGTGCGGTGCAGCATGAAAATCTCTTTGGCTTTCAGCCACATCCAGAAAAAAGTCACGAGGTTGGGCTTAAAATTTTAGAAAATTTTGCGAGGTTGTGATGGAAATTTTCCCAGCGATAGATCTAAAAGAGGGGCAGGCGGTTAGGCTTAGTAAAGGGCTCATGCAAAGCGCTAAAATTTACAGCAGTGAGCCAAGTGAGCTTGCTAAGAGGTTTGAAGGCTACGGCGCAAAATGGCTACATGTGGTCGATCTTGACGGCGCATTTGCAGGAGAAACTATAAATTTTAACACGATAGAAAAGATAGTAAAAGCTACAAATTTAAAGGTGCAAGTGGGTGGTGGCATAAGAGATGAAGAGCGCATAAAGCGCTATTTGGACCTTGGAGTTAGCAGGGTGATCCTTGGCTCAGTTGCTCTAAAAGATCCAGAATTTACAGCAAAAATGGCTGGAATTTATAGGGTCGTAGTTGGCATTGATGCCAAAGATGGCTATGTGGCAGTACAAGGCTGGGGCGAGGTTTCAAGTATAAAAGCGGTCGATCTTGCAAAAAAATTTGCAGATGTGGGTGTAGAAGCTGTGATTTGCACCGATATTAACAAAGATGGAATGCTTGGCGGAGTTAATGTTGATTTTAGCTTGCAAATAGCTAGAAGCAGCAAGCTTGAAACCATAGCAAGTGGCGGTGTGAGCGATATAAACGACATTTTAGCGCTAAAAGAGACAAATGAGATCGGCGGCGTGATCGTTGGTAAAGCTTACTATGAAGGACGACTTGATTTAAAAGATGCTTTCAAACAAGTTGGCTAGCGTTAAAGCTTTTATAAATTTTAATTAGCTAGAATAGGGCAATTTTTACTAAAAGGATATTATGTGAAGATTTTGGTTGTAGATGACAGCTCAACAATGAGAAGGATCATAAAAAATACTTTGCAAAGGTTAGGACATCAAGAAATTCTCGAGGCTGAGCACGGGCTTGAAGCTTGGAATATCTTGACACAAAACGAGGGTATTGAGGTTCTTATTACTGACTGGAACATGCCTGAGATGAATGGTCTTGAGCTTGTTAAAAAAGTAAGAGCTGAGCAAAAATATGTTGATATGCCTATTATAATGGTAACAACAGAGGGCGGAAAAGCCGAGGTTATAACAGCTTTAAAAGCAGGTGTTAATAACTACATCGTTAAACCTTTTACGCCACAAGTTTTAAAAGAGAAGCTTGAAGACGTTCTTGGTTAATGAAAGATAAATTTTACGAATTAAGCATCAAAACATCAAATTTTTATGATGAAATTTTAGAGTTAGTTTTCTCTTTTGGGGTCACCTGTGTAGAAGAGCTAGATCATGAGATCATCATCAGGGAAGAGTATGATCTAAAAGATATAGCTTGGGGTGTCGAAGAGTATGCAAAAGGGCTCTCTAGCGTTCGTAAAATTTCAAATGATTTAAAAATTTCTCTTAATTTAAAAGAAAATAAAGACTGGCTAGGCGAATATAAAAAGGCAGTTAAGCCTATTTTGGTTGATAAAATTTATATTAGACCTAGCTGGGAAGAGCCACTTAATGGTGCAACAAATATCATAATCGACCCAGCGCTAGCCTTTGGCTCAGGGCATCATGAAAGCACAAATTCTTGCTTGCAACTTTTACAAAAATATGCAAAAAGTGGCGATAGTGCTTTAGATGTGGGATGCGGAAGCGGGATATTAAGCATCGCTTTAGCAAAGCTTGGCTGCAAGGTCGATGCCTGCGATACAGACGAGCAGGCCACGCAAAGCTCGCTTAGCAATGCCCAACTAAATGAGGTTAAATTTAATAAAATTTGGACAGGATCTATTGCAAATTTAGAGCAAAAATATGACATCGTCGTAGCAAATATCATTGCTGATGTCATTTTTATGCTCTCAAATGACTTGAAAAAATCGCTTAAAAAAGGCGGCTATTTAGTATTGTCTGGAATTTTGAATAAATACGAAGATAGGATTAAAGATACGTTTAAGGATTTGGAGCTAGTTGAGATAAAACAGGCTAATGATTGGGTTAGCTTTGTTTATAAGGAAATGAATGAATAATCAAAATAATAACCAAAATAATGGCGATAATAACGGGTTTTTTAACAAAAATCCCATTTTTATCTTTGCTATTTTTGCGATAGTTATAGTTCTAGCTTTTAGAAGCTTTAGTGGCGACGGACTAGGCAGTACTTTTGGGCTTGGCAGCAACGCTCAAAGCAAGATGATAGCTTATTCTGAATTTAAGGATATGCTAAAAAATAAGCAACTAAATGAGGTTGCGATATCTGAAACCACGATAAAAGGCGTTGGTAATGACAAAACCATCTACCTCGCAAAGCGCATAAATGATCCAACGCTCATTGGCATACTTGAGCAAAACGGTATAACTTACAGTGTTTATAGCGAAAATAACTGGTTTGGAGATCTTATATTTTCATGGATCATACCGGTGTTTATATTTTTTGCTATTTGGATGTTTATCGCTAGCCGTATGCAAAAGAATATCGGCGGTGGCATACTTGGCATAGGAAGTGCGAAAAAGCTTATAAATTCTGAAAAACCAAAAGTTAAATTTGACGATGTTGCAGGCGTTGAAGAGGCAAAAGAAGAGGTTCAAGAGATAGTTGATTATCTAAAGAGTCCAGATAAATATCTAAGACTTGGAGCTAAAATTCCAAAAGGTATTTTGCTAGTTGGCCCTCCAGGTACTGGTAAAACGCTTCTTGCAAGAGCAGTTGCAGGCGAGGCTAGCGTGCCATTTTTCTCTATGTCGGCATCAAGCTTTATAGAGATGTTTGTTGGCGTTGGTGCAAGTAGGGTTAGGGATCTTTTTGAAAATGCAAAAAAAGAGGCTCCATCGATTGTATTTATAGATGAGATCGACGCAATCGGTAAGAGCAGAAATTCTGGTCCTATGGGTGGCAATGACGAGAGGGAGCAGACACTAAATCAGCTTCTTTCTGAGATGGACGGCTTTGATGCGGATAAGTCGCCAGTCATCGTCATAGCAGCTACAAATAGACCTGAAGTTTTAGATGCTGCACTTTTAAGACCGGGTAGATTTGACAGGCAAGTGCTTGTTGATAAGCCTGATTTTAAAGGACGTTGCGACATCTTAAAAGTCCATATGAAAGATGTGAAAATCGGCAAAGATGTAAATATCGAGGATATCGCAAGGCTTACCACTGGTTTAGCAGGTGCTGATCTTGAAAATATCATAAATGAGGCAGCTCTTCTTGCAGGACGTAAGTCAAAGACTTTTGTCGAGCAGGCTGATCTAGTGGAGGCTGTCGAGAGATCGATAGCTGGTTTAGAGAAAAAATCACGCCGCGTAAATCCAAAAGAGAAAAAGATAGTCACTTACCATGAAAGCGGCCATGCCTTGATAGCTGAGCTAACGAAAGGTGCAAAAAGAGTGACTAAGGTTTCAGTCGTGCCGCGCGGTCTTGCAGCGCTTGGCTATACACTAAATACGCCTGAAGAGAATAAATTTATGATGCAAAAGCATGAACTGCTTGCAGAAGTGGATGTTCTTTTGGCTGGTAGAGCTGCTGAAGAGGTATTTATAAAAGAGATATCAACTGGAGCTAGCAACGATCTAGAGCGTGCGACTGATATCATAAAAGCTATGGTTAGCATGTATGGTATGAGCGATGTTGCTGGTCTTATGGTACTTGAAAAGCAACGTGCAACATTTTTAAATGGTGGACAAAGCATAAAAGATTATAGCGACAAAATGGCTGAAAAGGTTGATGAGTTTGTAAAAGCACTTCTTCATGAGAGATATACAGCTGTGCTTGGTCTTCTTGAAATTTATAAAGGTGCCATTGAAAACATGGTCTCAGCACTTTATGAAGAAGAGACTATTGAGGGAAAACGAGTTAGAGAGATCATCAAAAACTACGAAGAAGAAAATGGTCTTGAAAGTAGGCTTGTAGAGCTTGAAGAAGAGGAAAAAGGCAAAAAAGAGGAATAAAAATGAGTGGCTACATCGCAAAAGCAGGGTATAAATTTATATTATTCTTTTTGATTTTATTTGCTATATCTGCATTGTTTGGTATTGCGCCACTATTTTTTCTAGCGCTACTTCTTTTAACTCTTTATTTTTTTAGAGACCCTGAAAGAGAGCCTTTTACTGACGATAAACTAGCCTTACTTTCGCCCATAGATGGTAAGATAAAAGAGATCAGCGTTTCAAATTTTGATGATAAAGAGGCGGCTAAGATAGTTATCTCAAAGCCATTTTTTGGAGTAGGTACGCTAAGGGCTATAAGCGATGCTAGCGTCACTGAAATTAAAAGAAGACATGGGCTCTTTTTATGCCAGGCGATGAAAATTTCAGAGATGCTAAACGAAAGAGCGATAATTCGTTTTGAAAAAGGAAATATCAAATTTGCTATGAAGATCATAGCTGGAGTTTTTAGTAGAAGTTTAGAAATTTATAACATTACCAGTCTAAAAGCCTCTAGAAAATTTGGCTTTTTAGGAAGCGGCGAAGTGATTTTATACTTGCCAAGAGATACTAAAATTTGCGTAAGCGTTGGCGAGAGCGTTAAAGCTGCTTCACTTCTTGGATACTTTGAAGAGGAAAAATAAAATGAATAGCATACAAAAAATGCAGTTAATGTATATCTTGCCAAATTTATTTACCGCAGCAAGCGCTTTTTTGGGCGTTATAAGCATTATTTCATCTATTCAAGGGAACTATTTTAAAGCTATTATTTATATCATTCTTTCGCTGATTTTAGACGGACTTGATGGACGTGTGGCAAGACTTACAAAGACTACAAGCAAATTTGGAGTAGAGTTTGATAGTCTTGCAGACCTTGTAGCATTTGGCGTGGCTCCGGCGATCTTGTTTTATCTAACAGTTGGTGCAAAATTTGGCAGATTTGGCGCACTTATAGCAGCTATGTTTGTAGTTTTTGGAGCTATTAGACTTGCTCGTTTTAACGTCACCACCGGCACATACGAGCCAAATGTTTTCATCGGACTTCCTATACCATCAGCAGCCATCATCGGAGTGCTTTGGGTTGGTATTTATCTAAAGCATGATTTTTTATATGGCTTTGAGTGGTGTTTGATATTACTTGAAGCGGTTTTAGCTATCTTGATGGTTAGCAACATCCGCTACCCAAGCTTTAAAAAGATGAACTTAAAACAAACTCATGTTATACGAATTTTAGTAGCGCTCGTGGTTGTATTTTCTATGCTTTATCTATATCCTTACGAGAGTGCGACATTTTTGATGAGTGTTTATATGCTTTATGGTATTATTAGAGCGGCTATAATGTTTAGCAAAAATCACAAAAAAAAGGAGAGCGAATGAGCGAAAATGGCATAATAAAATCGCGTAAATTTTTACCAAAAATCGAAATCAAAAACTCTCTACTGCTGCTACTTAGGTAGCAAATTCTTCTTTACTTAACTCATTAAATTTAAATATAAAAAATAATAAAAGGACAAAAAATGGATAAAAATAAAATTATAATTTTTGATACGACTTTAAGAGATGGCGAGCAAAGCCCGGGAGCGTCGATGAATACAGCTGAAAAGCTTCAGATCGCACTTCAGCTTGAAAGGCTTGGTGTAGATGTGATGGAGGCTGGATTTGCAGCGGCTAGTCCAGGGGATTTTGACGCGGTAAATCAGATCGCAAAGCAAGCTTCAAACATCACTGTCTGCTCGCTTGCACGTGCAGTTGAGCGTGATATTAAGGCAGCTGGCGAGGCACTAGCTCCAGCAAAAAACAAAAGAATTCACACCTTCATAGCAACAAGCCCAATACACATGGAGTATAAGTTAAAAATGAGCCCAGATGAGGTGATCAGGCGTGCGGTTGAGGCGGTACAATACTCAAAAACATTTTGCGATGACGTAGAGTTTAGCTGCGAGGATGCATGCAGAAGCGAGATGAGCTTTTTAAAAGAAATTTGCGACGCAGCGATAAACGCAGGGGCAAAAACCATAAACATCCCAGATACGGTTGGCTACTTGTATCCAGAGGAGATCACAGCTCGCATTAGCGAAATAGTAAAATTTATAGGCGATAGAGCGGTAGTTTCGGTGCATAACCACAACGATCTAGGCATGGCTACGGCAAATTCGCTAGCCGCCATAAAAGCTGGTGCAAGGCAGGTTGAGGGCACGATAAATGGCATAGGTGAGCGCGCTGGAAATGCTGCGCTTGAAGAGATCGTGATGGCTATAAAAACGCGCCAGGACGTCTTTGCACCACTTTACACAGGCATCATCTCAAAAGAAATTTATCCAACTTCAAGGCTGATCGCTAGCATCACAGGCATCGAGCCACAGCCAAACAAAGCAATCGTTGGCAAAAACGCCTTCGCGCACGAGAGTGGCATCCACCAAGATGGCGTGCTAAAACACAAAGAGACCTACGAGATCATCAGCGCTGAGAGCATCGGCTTAGAGAAAAACTCGCTCGTTCTTGGCAAGCACAGCGGCCGCCATGCGTTTAAAGATAAGCTTGCTAGCCTTGGTTTTGACCTTGATAGTGAGGCGCTCAATAAGGCATTTGAGAAATTTAAAGAGTTGGCGGATAAGAAAAAAGAGATATTTGACGACGATATCAGGGCGCTTGTGGCTGAGGAGATCACGAAAATACCGCAGGCTTACGAGATCACAGGGCTTCTTCAAAGTAGTGGCGGCAGCTTAGCAAGTGCCTCTATGAGCATCAGACACAACGACGAGATCGTTAGCGACTCGGCCCTTGGCAATGGCACTGCTGATGCGATATTTAAGGTAGTTGATCGCATTAGTGGTATTAATGGCACGCTTAAAGACTACAAGGTCACAGCTGTTTCTCAAGGCAAAGACGCTCTTGCAAAGGTCGATGTAAAAGTCGAGTTTGAGGGCAAAACAGCCGTAATGGGTCACGGACTTGATATTGATACGATGATGGCAAGTGCTAAGGCCTATGTTGGCGCACTAAATAGCTACCTTCGCATACATAAAAACTAAAATTTTTGGCCAGCTGCTAATTTTGCAGCTGGCTACTTTAAATTTAACTCTCTTTGAATAAAGGTTTAAATTTATTGGCTTTTTAATTTCTAAAGCTTTACCAATTTAGAAATTTAATCAAGCTATTTTTGAAAATTTTAAAATTTGATAGGGTTTTTGTAATAAAACCGCATGCGGTGCGAAGTGCCGAAGCATGTCACCTCTAATGTGCGAGGGGATTGTGGGATCTAAATGGAGATAAGTGGACGGCCTCGTAACTCGAGTCCCCTTGTCTCCCTTTTGAATAAAAGAGCTTATAAATTTAAAGTCGTGATTTAAAAAATAGAAATTTACTATTTTACAAATTTTAAAATTCTATTCACCCCAAGAATTGACTACTAAAATTTGGCTTTGCTTGCCGCTTAGCTAAAAATTTAGAGCCGAAATTACTCGTTCATGAAATTTTAAAATTTTTCTGACGCTTGCCGATACACAAACGCATGCAGTGCGTCAGCACATTTGCATACACCTTGAACGTGCGAGGGTTTTTACTCGGGCTTCGTCTCGCAACTGCAAGCAGACCGTAATTCAAGTCCCCTTGTCTCCCTTTTGAGTAAAAGAGCTTATAAATTTAATGTCGTGATTTAAAAAATAGAAATTTACTATTTTGCAAATTTTAAACTTTCATTCACTCGCCTTAGCAACTTACTAAATTTAGGGCTCATAGTCATTCGCCACTAAATTTAGAGCCGTGATATGCTAGCTCTAATTTTAAAATTTGACAGGGGTTTTTAATTGCATGCAGTGTTTTAGTGCTACTTTAATGTCGTCTGAGTTGGGATTAGCTCTTTGCTCCGTAGGCAGACCACTAAATTTAAAACCGCGATAGCTAGTTCTAATTTCAAAATTTGTATATAAATTTAGACTTACTGCCCAACTATCTTTTTAACAGCTAATGAGGCTAAATTTAGCCCAAAGCAGGCAGTCACACCCATGAAGCTTCCAAGCGGTTTGCAAAGTGGCTCTTCTGTTGAAAAGACCACGTCAAATTTACCGCTAAAGCCTGATTTTTTGAGCTCATATCTATATTTTCTAGCTAGCGGATCGACTGAGGTTTTCCACACCGAGGCCACCTTTATTTTTGTAGGATCGACCCTTTTTGCACCACCCATCGAGGCTATAAATTTGCTAGGATCTACTGCGTTTGCAAGGGCGATCTTGGCAGCGATATCATCGATCGCATCGATCACCACGTCAAATTTGCTAAAGTCAAATCCAGCGACAAACTCAGGTGTGATGAATGTCTGCATAGGTGTGACGCAAGGATAAATTTTGGCAAACTCCTCCACCTTTACGCCACCCAAATTTTCGCTGTAAATTTGGCGGTTTTGGTTTGTCACATCAAAGATGTCTTTGTCTATCAGCGTGATATGTCCAACTCCGCTTCTAGCGAGCGCATCCACGCACATCCCGCCAACGCCTCCAGCTCCGCAAACTAGCACTTTTGCGCTTTGAAGCTTACTATAACCATCCTCACCAAAGAGCCATCTTATCCTTGTAAATCTATCATTTTGCATCAAATTTCCCTTTTAAGCTCTCCAAGCTCTCGTATGAAGTCATATTTAGTTTTATGGGCGTTATAGTGGCAAAGCCCTCATTTACCTTGCTGATGTCGCTTGGCTCACCTTTTTCGTATTCAAGTGCGGCATTTCCAAGCCAGTAGTACTCGATGCCTCTTGGATTGCGATTAAGCGTGGCATGCGTGGCGTAAGTGCGTTTGCCAGCTGGCACGACGGCATAACCTTTGAAATTTTTGCTAGTTCTAGCTGGGATATTTACGTTTAGAAATTCCCTTGGATTTAGCGAAATTTCATCATTTAGCACCTTTGGAGTGATAAATTTCACCACCTCTTTTGCTAGCTCAAAGCCAAGTTCATTTAGTGAGTTGTTTTCATAAAACTGCGAAAAAGCGATGCTTCTAATGCCCTGTAAAACGCCCTCCATCGCCGCTCCGCACGTGCCAGAGTAGGTGATGTCCTCGCCTAAATTTGCCCCGTGATTTATACCACTTATCACTAGGTCTGGCTTTTTGTTATAAAGTGCGTGAAGTGCGAGATATACGCAGTCGCTGGGCGTTGCGTCGTCAAGTTTAAAAAAGTTATCATCAAGTTTTATAAATCTAAGCGGCCTTGTGAGAGTTAGCGAGTGAGCGCAGGCTGATTTTTCAGAGCTTGGAGCTACGATCGTGACATTTACGCCGTCTAGCTCGCTCAAAGCTTCTTTTAAGGCAAGCAGGCCAGTCGCTTCAAATCCATCGTCATTTGTTATCAAAATTTCTTTCAAATTTTATCCTTTAAAGGGTTGGATTTTATCACAGCTTTCTTAAAATTTTAAAGAATTTTTGCGTATAATGCCCCTAAAAAAAGACCTGATGAAAGTGTGTAAATGAAAATTTTAGTCTCCGCTCTTGAGCCATCGGCAAATTTGCATTTAAAAGAAATTTTGAGAAATTTCGAGGGTGAATTTGAACTAATGGGAATTTTTAGTGAAGAGCTTGGCACGCCATATATGAAAAGCAGCGAGTTTTCAGCGATGGGCTTTGTCGAGGTTTTGCCGCTCATCTTTAAAGCAAAAAAGGCGATGAAAGTAATGAGCCAGATGGCAAAAGAGGCTGATGCGGTGCTGCTAATAGACAGTCCAGCCTTTAACCTGCCGCTTGCAAAGGCGATAAAAGCAGCTGACGCAAAAGTAGCCGTGACATACTACATCTTGCCTCAAGTTTGGGCGTGGAAGCCAAAAAGAGTGAGCGTAGTGGAGAGGTATTGTGACAACCTTGCTTCGATCCTGCCATTTGATGCGAAATTTTATAGCCGATCGACCTACGTGGGCCATCCTTTGATGGATGAGATAAAGCTTAAAAAAACTAGCCTAAGTAGCAGCGGCAAAGTGGCTTTTCTGCCAGGCTCAAGAAGGTCTGAAATTTCAAGACTTATGCCAGTTTATAGAGAGCTTGCTAAAAAGATAGAGGCCACAAGGCTGCTTGTCGTGCCGCCATTTTTGCTTGATAAAGTGGGTGAAATTTATGGCGATGTGAGCGATTTTGAGGTCGTCTCAAACACGCCTGAAGCCTTGTATGAGAGTGACTTTGCCTTTGTTTGCTCTGGCACTGCTACGCTTGAAGCAGCGCTCATTGGCACGCCATTTGTGCTAGCATACAAGGCAAAAGCGATAGATGTTTTCATCGCTAGAAAATTTGTAAAGATCAAGCACGCGGGACTTGCAAATATAATGTTTGACTTCATGGGCAAAGAGCCGCTTCATGAGGAATTTATCCAAGAGTTTGCAACGGCTGAAAATTTGCTAAAAGCTTATGAGAGCTGTGATAGGCAAAAATTCTTAAAAGGCTGCGATGAGCTAAGGGCTTACTTAGGGCATGGCAGCAGTAAAAATGTAGTAAAAATTTTAAAAAATATGGAGTAAAAAATGAGTGAACCAATGACAATGCACGGATATGAGAAGATAGAAGCTGAGCTAAAGGATCTAAGGCTGGTGCAGCGCCCTCAAATCGTAACAGAGATCGACATCGCAAGAAGCCACGGCGATCTAAAAGAAAATGCTGAGTATCACGCAGCAAAAGAGAAGCAAGCCTTTATAGACGCTAGGATCGCTGAGCTTAGCGCACTTTTGGCAAATGCTGAAGTGATCGATCCAAGTAGCTACGAGCATGATAGGGTGAGGTTTGGCTCAAGTGTGACGATAATGGACGAAGAGACTGAGGTTGAGCATACTTACACGATAGTTGGCGTTAGCGAAAGTGACCTAGACAAGGGCTATATCTCAATAAACTCACCTCTTGCAAAGCAGCTTTTAGGCAAGGCTGAAGGCGATGAGGTCGCGCTAAATTTACCAAAAGGCAGAAGCGACGTTGAGATCGTGAAAATTTGCTACAAACCTATAAAATTTGACTAAAAAGACGAGGCAAAGGGCTAAAAACTGTTTTTTGGCTCTGCTAATTTTTAATTAAGGCAAAATTTGAGTGAATATCTATATGCCCCAGTTATAAAAGAAGGCGCGATCTTTTTGGCTGATGCGCATGAAAACATAAACCGCGATGGATTTTTGAAATTCTTGCGCGCTGTCGATAGCGGAGAGATCAAAGAGCCGCCACAGATTTTCTTGCTTGGTGATATATTTGATTTTTTAACGGGCGAGGGCGAATATACAAGAGAATTTTACGCTGAGCACTTAAGTCTTATAAATAAAATTTCACAAAAGGTGGAAATTTTTTACTTCGAGGGCAACCACGATTTTAGACTTTCAAATTTATTTGATAAAACTAGAGATTTTTGGGACAAAGGAGAGAAGCTAAGCTTTGAGGGGGTAAAGGTCTATGACATTTGCGCTCAGCCAGTGAAATTTAGAACTATAGGCGGTGAGCACGTCCAGATCGCGCACGGAGATATATTTTTACCTTTTATAGATAAGTACGCACTTAGGTTTTTAAGGCTTAGATGGTTTTTGAAATTTATGAACGCGCTTGATAAAATTTTGGATTTTAAAATTTCAAAAGCGATACTAGCCAAACTTACTAAGAAAAATCTGCACTATAAAATTTCAAACTTCAAGGAGCTAATGAGCAAGCATTTGCAGGGCTTTGACGCAAGTATAGTGATAGAGGGACACTATCATCAAGGTGAGCTATTTGATATTTACGATAGATTTTATATAAATTTACCTTGTTTTGCATGCGAGCAAAGTTATTTTGTTGTAGAATACGCCCAGCAAAAGTTGAATTTGCTCAAAATGAGTTTGAAAGGACATTGATGTTTGGAGACAACGTACTAAAAACGGGCTCAAACGAGATGGAACTTGTTGATTTTCGTATCTTTAAAAAGGCCGAAAACAAAGTATATGAAGGAATATACGGAGTCAATGTCGCAAAGGTGCGGGAGATCATTAAGATGCCAAATCTTACCGAGCTTCCTGGCGTTCCCGAGTATATCGAGGGAATTTTTGATTTAAGAGGTGTGGTTATCCCTGTTATAAATTTGGCAAGATGGATGAATATCGTCGAGCCAACTGAGGGTGTAGTCATAAAACCACGTGTTATTATCGCTGAATTTAGCGGTATATTAATCGGTTTTATCGTCCATGAGGCCAAGAGAATCAGACGTATAAACTGGAAAGACATAGAGCCTGCAAATTTTGCTGCTGGAGCTGGTACTCTGGATAAGGGCAAAATCACAGGTGTAACAAGAATAGAAAATGACGAAGTACTTCTTATCCTTGATCTTGAAAGCATCGTTGAAGAGCTAGGAATTTACTCACCAAAGATCGAATTTGATGTAACAGACGATCAAAAGATCAAAGGTGCTGCTTTAGTTCTAGATGATAGCTCAACTGCTAGAAAGCTAGTAAAAGATGCACTTGAGAAGATGGGCCTTAGCGTAGTTGAAGCTAAAAACGGCGTTGAGGGATTAGAGAGAATGGAAGAGCTTTATCAAAGATATGGAGATAACTTAACAAAAGAGCTTAGAGTTATCTTAAGCGATATCGAAATGCCACAAATGGATGGATACCGCTTTGCTTCAACTATTAAAAATGATGATAGATTTAAAGATGTTCCGATTGTGTTTAACTCTTCATTAAGCAACGAATTTAGTGAGGTTAAGAGTAAAGAAGCTGGTGGTGCTGCGTATCTTACAAAATTTGATGCTGGTGTATTTTATCAAGAGGTGCTAAAAGTGATTGAAGCACATTCTAAATCTGCGAAGTGAGGTGAAGTATGGATGATATGAAAGAAATAATGGAAGACTTTTTAATAGAGGCTTTCGAACTTATTGAGCAGATAGACCATGACCTTGTTGAACTAGAGGCAAACCCTGAAGACTTGGAGCTTTTAAATAGAATTTTCCGTGTTGCTCACACAGTAAAAGGTAGCTCAAGCTTTTTAAATTTTGATGTTTTAACAGAGCTTACTCACCACATGGAAGATGTTTTAAACAAAGCTAGAAAAGGCGAGCTGAAGATCACTCCGGACATCATGGACGTTGTTCTTGAATCAGTTGATATGATGAAGGGACTACTTGAGAGCATTAGAGATAACGGTAGTGACGCAGCCGCTGGCATTGATATCAAAAATATTTGTGTAAGACTTACTCAAATTTCTGAAGGTGAAGCACCAAGCGCAGCCGCAGAAGCTCCAGCCGCACCAGCACCTGAGCCAGTAAAAGAGCCAGAACCTGTCGCACCAGCCGAAGAAGCAGCTCCTGAAGTAAGTGATGCCGAGCTTTCAAAGCTAAGTGACTCTGAGGTTGAAGCTGAGATAGAAAGACTTTTAAAAGTTAGAAAGGCTGAAGATCAAGCAAGACGTGCTTCAAAAGGCATAGCTCCAAAATCTCCTGAAGAGATAGCTCCAGCCACAGGCGCTGCGTCAGCACCTGCACCTAAGCCAGCTCCTAGTAGAGAAAGAGATGCGGATAAAAAAGTGCCAGCAGCTAGTAGTAACAGTGCAGTAGCACAAGAGCAAACGATACGTGTTGAAGTAAAAAGACTTGATCACTTGATGAATTTAATCGGTGAGCTTGTTCTTGGTAAAAACCGCTTGTTAAAAATTTATGATGACGTAGAAGAGAGATATGAGGGCGAGAAATTCCTCGAAGAGCTAAATCAAGTAGTATCAAGCCTAAGTTTAGTTACGACTGATATCCAACTTGCTGTTATGAAGACAAGGATGCTTCCAATAGCAAAAGTCTTTAATAAATTCCCACGTATGATACGCGACCTTAGCCGCGACCTTGGTAAGCAGATCGACCTTGAAATTTCAGGTGAAGAGACTGAACTTGATAAATCAATCGTTGAAGAGATCGGCGATCCGCTAGTTCATATCATCAGAAACTCATGCGACCACGGTATTGAGGACCCTGAGACAAGAAAGGCAATGGGCAAACCTGAAAAAGGCCTTGTTCAGCTAAAAGCTTACAATGAGGGCAACCATATCGTTGTTGAGATAGTTGATGACGGTAAGGGCTTAGATGCTGATATGCTTAAAGCTAAGTCTATAGAAAAAGGCATCATCACTGAGCGAGAAGCTGATGCAATGAGCGAAAAAGAGGCTTTTGGTCTTATATTTAAGCCAGGATTTTCAACTGCAGCCAAGGTTACAAACGTATCTGGTCGTGGCGTTGGTATGGACGTTGTTAAGACAAATATCGAAAAGCTAAATGGTATCATTGATATTGAGAGTGAAGTTGGAAAAGGCACAGTTATGAAGCTTAAAATTCCACTTACACTTGCGATCATTCAATCACTTCTTGTCGGAACACAAGAGGAATTTTATGCGATACCACTTGCGAGCGTTCTTGAGACTGTTCGCGTGCCTATCGATGATATCTATACGATCGATGGCAAAAACGTTCTAAGACTAAGAGATGAGGTCTTATCTCTTGTTAGACTTTCAGATGTCTTTGGTGTCAATAAAGTCTTTGACGGCGGAGATCAAACTTATGTCGTTATCATCGGCGTTGCCGAGGCAAAACTGGGCATCATTGTAGATACTTTAGTTGGTCAAGAAGAGATCGTTATTAAGTCAATGGGTGATTATTTGCAAAATATCCCAGGCATCGCTGGAGCTACTATAAGAGGCGATGGCCGCGTAACTCTTATCATAGACGTTGGTGCTATGATGGAGATGGCAAAGGATATTAAGGTAAATATTAGAGCCGAAATGGAAGATAGTGCTAAAGCAAAAGAGAAACCAAGCGATTATAAGGTCCTAATCGTTGATGACTCTAAGATGGATAGAACCATCATGCAAAAATCGCTTGAGCCAATCGGCGTCACAATAATAGAAGCAACTAACGGAGTAGAAGCACTCAATATAATTAAATCAGGTGAGCATGCCTTTGATGCGGTGTTAATCGATATTGAGATGCCAAGGATGGACGGATATACTCTAGCTGGTGAAATTCGCAAATACTCTAAGTATCGCACTTTACCGCTAATAGCAGTAACATCAAGAACGTCTAAAACTGATAGATTGCGCGGAGTAGAGGTTGGTATGACTGAATATATCACAAAACCATATTCGTCAGAATACCTTGAAAACGTTGTTAGAAAAAATATTAAATTAGGTTAGGGGTTAGGCGATGAATGATAAACTAAACCAAGTTTTAAGCAAACAAAAACAGCAAATTGACGAGCCTGAGATAAAAAACAACGAAGATATAGTCCAACTTGTAGGCTTTGTTGTTGGCGAGGAAGAGTATGCGATACCTATTTTAAATATCCAAGAGATAATCAAACCTATCGAATACACCCGTGTTCCTAGTGTGCCTGACTATGTTCTTGGTGTCTTTAACCTACGTGGAAACGTTATCCCTCTTATTGATTTGCGAAAACGTTTTTCACTAAATGTTACAAAGCAAAGCTCAAATACAAGATATATCGTCATGAAAGATGAGGATAACATCGCAGGCTTCGTGATAGACCGCTTGACGGAGGCTATCAGAATAGACCGTAACAGGATCGATCCGCCGCCAGAGACTTTGGTAAAAGACAAAGGTATGATCTATGGTATCGGCAAACGCGATCAAAATATTCTTACGATTTTAAAGGTTGAGAGCCTTTTAAAGCGTGATTTTTAGGGCATAGCTTGATAAAACTTTGCGTTTTTGACTTTGACTCTACGATAATGGACGGCGAGACGATTGATATCCTCGCCGCCGCCAATAACGCCAGCGATGAGGTGGCTAGTATAACGAAGCGTTCGATGAACGGCGAACTTGATTTTTTTGAAAGTCTTACAGCAAGAGTAAAATTTTTAAAAGGAATGCCACTCTCAAAGGCAGATGAAATTTGTAAAAATTTACCTATCATGCCAGGAGCTAGCGAGCTTATAGACGCTCTAAAGCAAAAGGGCATAAAAGTCGTGGTTTTTAGTGGTGGTTTTCACATCGCAACTGATAAGATGCAAGAAAAGCTTAAATTTGACGCAAATTTTGCAAATATTTTGCACCATAAAGATGGAATTTTAACAGGTGAAGTTGGTGGAGAGATGATGTTTGGTAGCTCAAAAGGCGAGATGATAGATCGTTTAAAAGGGCTATTAAATTTAGATAAAAGTGAGATCATGTGCGTTGGCGACGGAGCCAATGACGTGTCTATGTTTAGAAAATGTGATCTAAAGATTGCCTTTTGTGCGAAAGAAATTTTAAAAAAAGAGGCGACGCATTGCGTGGATGTCAAGGATCTGCGTGAAATTTTAAATTTTATAAGGTGAAAAAATGTATGACAATGAAGCTAAATTTTCTCTTTGGTGTGACTTTATAGAGAGAGATTTTTTACAAAACGAATTCAACTCTTTATTAGAAAAAGGCGTTATAAACGGAGCTACAAGTAACCCAGCTATCTTTAAAACAGCTTTTGCATCACCTGCTTACAAACAGATCATACAAAATAGCAACAAGCGTCATCCAAAAGACCTCTATGAAATTTTAGCGACTCAAGATATAAAGATCGCCGCATGTAAAATGCTAAAAAACTACGCAAATGGCGATGATGGCTTTGTTAGCATAGAGGTTGATCCAAATTTAAGTGGCGAAACAGCTGCTACGATAGAAGAGGGCATCAGGCTTCATAGCCTCATCTCAATGCCAAATGTAATGATAAAAATTCCAGCTACAAAAGAGGGTTATGAGGCGATGAGTGCGCTCATGGCAAGAGGCATCAGCGTAAATGCGACGCTCATTTTCTCGCCAGATCAGGCTAAAAACTGCCTAGAGGCTTTTAAAGATGGCAGCAAAGCTTATGCAAGCCGCTTTGTGGATACCACTATGCCAAAAGGCGTTATCAGCGTTTTTGTTAGTAGATTTGATAGAAAGCTTGATGAGACAATGTCTGCAAAGAGCTTGCCAACAGGACAGATCGGCATAATGAACGCTGCAAATATCTATCATATCATTGAGGATTTTGGCTTAGAAAATGTAAGGACACTTTTTGCAAGCACTGGCGTAAAAGGCGGTGGCTTAAGAGGGGATTATTACGTTAGAGAGCTAATGTATAAAAACTCTATAAACACAGCTCCGATAGAGACGATAAAAGAATTTATAAAAGAAAAAGCTGAGGCAAAAAATGCCCCTAGCAAAGAGAATATCTCAAGCTTTTTTCACATCATAAAAAATAATGATATCGATATAAATGCTACTTATAAAGAGCTTTTAAATGACGGCTTGAAGCAGTTTGTTGCAGCATTTGATGAAATTATGAAATCACTTTAATGACCAAACAAGACCTAGACTCATATCTGTGCTCTTTAGTCGATAAAGGCGGCAGCGATCTTCATCTAAAGTCTGCAAGCCTTGTTTATGGTAGGTTTAATGGTGAGATCATGCCACTTAGTGAAGAAATTTTAGACCCAAGCGACGCAGCAGCCATCACAAAAGAGCTTTTGGGGGCTAAATTTGATGAATTTATGGAAAAAAAGGACATAGATTTTTCATATCGCCTAAACGATGAGTACTGCTTTCGTGTAAATATGTTTTTGCAGATAAATGGAATTTCTGCTGTTTTTAGAGTCACTCCAACTAAAATTCCAACCATAAAAGATCTAAATTTACCAAGCGTTATAGAAAAAATTTGCGCAGAGACAACTCGTGGCATCATTTTAGTGACTGGTCCAACTGGAAGCGGTAAGACAACTACGCTTGCAAGTATGATAAATTTCATCAACCAAACAAAAAGATCGCACATTGTAACGATCGAAGATCCGATCGAATATGTATTTAATGACGATAAAAGTATAATCAACCAGCGCTCTATCGGGGCAGATGCGCTAAATTTCTCAGATGCGCTAAGAGCTTCATTAAGAGAAGATCCTGACATCATTTTGGTGGGTGAGATGAGAGATCTTGAGACGATTGAGACTGCCATTAGAGCTGCTGAGACTGGACACTTGGTGCTTTCGACACTTCACACACTTGATGCAAAAGAGAGCGTAAATAGAATAGTAAATAGCTTCCCGCAAGGCGAGCGAGATAAGGTCAGCCTTATGTTCTCTTCGGTGCTTGCTTGCGTCATCTCACAAAGGCTAGTTAAGACGCTTTTTGGTACAAGACGCCCAGCAGTCGAGATCATGAGAAAAAATACTCGCATAAAAGAGCTCATATCTGAAGAGAAATTTGATGAGATCGATCTTGCCATAGCTGAGTCAAAAAATACTTATGGCATGCAAACTTTTGATCAGCACCTGCTTGAGCTTTATGAAAATAAGATAATTAGTGCCGAAGTAGCGCTTGATAATGCTAGTAACAGGGGCGATTTGCAGCTTAAGATAAAAAGCTCAAATGTAGCAGGTTTTAGCTTTGAAAATGGTATAAATTTTGGCAAACCTCAAAGCAAACAAGATCAACCTGAAGTGATCGCACTTAAAGAAATTTAGTAAGCTTTATGTGAAATTTATAAAGCATTAGATAAAATCAGCACCTATTTTTTATGAAAGGAAAACGATGTTAGAAGGAATCGTTAGAGAGAGTATCGGTAAGAAGTCTGCGAAGGCTTTGAGAAGAGATGGTTATCTAATCGCCAACATTTATGGCAAGGGATTAGAGAATGTTGCAGCTGCTTTTAAAGTAAATGACTTTATTAAAGAAGCGCGCAAAAAAGAGAGCCTTGCTTTTGATGTAAAAGTAGGCGGAAAAGTTTATAATGTCGTTATTGTTGATTACCAAAGAGATGTTGTTACAAGCGATCTTAAACACGTAGATCTAAAAGTAGCACTTCCAGGCGTTTTATCAAAATATATGATCCCGGTTAAGCCAGTTGGAACACCTATTGGTCTTAAAAATAAGGGCGTTTTGATCCAGTCAAAAAGACGTCTTTGCGTAAAATGCACGGCTGAAAATTTACCAAATTCATTTGACGTTGATGTAAGCAAACTTGACATTGATGATACGATTTTGGTTCGTGATATCACAGCTCCTAAAGGCGTTACTATCATTGACGCTGACCGTGTTGCGGTACTTGGAGTTATTAAAGCTAAATAAAAAGGGCTTTTGTGACACTAATAGCGGGGCTGGGCAATCCTGGCCCCAAATACGAAAATACTAGACACAACATAGGCTTTATGCTTATAGACCTCCTAAAAGACTCAAATTTCAAAGATGTTAGCTCAGCTAAATTTCAAGGCGAAGTTTTTAAATTTAACGACATTATCTTGCTAAAACCAACGACATTTATGAACCTCTCAGGTCAAAGTGTAAAGGCGGTAAAAGACTTTTATAAGCCAGATAGGATCATTGTCATCCATGATGATCTTGATCTTAGTTTTGGCGCGGTTAAATTTAAAAAAGGCGGCAGTAGCGGCGGACATAACGGCATAAAATCGATCGATAATCTAATAGGCAACGACTACGAAAGAGTGCGCGTTGGCATAGGGTATGAGGGCGATGCTAAAAATTTCGTCCTTGGCGAGTTTAGCGATGAAGAAAAAAAGGCTTTAGATGAAATTTTAGCCTATACAAAAAATGCGGTTTGTGAGCTGCTAAAGAGCGACATCAACGAAATTTCACAAAAATTTACGGTAAAAAAAGGTCTTATCAAATGAAACTATACGCCAGATATGTTGGCTGGGTCTATATAAAATCTTTTCTTATCGTATTTTTAGCGCTTGAACTATTTTATGTTGGCATTGATCTGCTTACAAATTTAAAAGATCTGCCGCCATCTGCAAATCTTCAGCTACTCTACGTTGGCCTTACTGCGCTAAGTGCCATTAGCTATGTTTTGCCACTTTCACTCATCTTTGCGCTAATAATTTTACATGTAAATATGGTCAGATTAAACGAGCTAATAAGCTTTTACGCGCTTGGCATCAGTAAAAACAAGCTCATTTTACCACCATTTCTCATCGCGCTTTTTGTGACGATTTTTTACGTTGGGCTAAATTTTACACCATTTGCTTATGCACATGACTATCAAAAAAGTATCGCTAAAAACACCGCTTTTTCAAAAAGTACAAACGACTCATTTTTGAAATTTGAAGGCAAATTTATCTATATAAAAGAGCTAAACTCAGCCAAGCAAAGGGCAAATGACGTGAGAATTTTTGACATTAATGGCACTGACTTGCTCTCAACAACTTTTGCCGACCACGCTAAATTTAAAGACAATGAGTGGGTTTTAGAAGATGTAAATCAGACCTTTTTGCCTCGAAATTTAGAGCTTGGCGAAAATGGCTTTAGCAAGGTAAAAAGTGAAAATTTAGATGCGTTAAGAGGCTTTAAGCCAAAGAGCATCGAGAGTGCTGCAAGCGTTGAAAACTCGAAATTTAACATACCTGATGCGATAAATTTTATAAAGACATTTAAAAACGAAGGCATAGGGCTTGATAGCGCAAGGACTGCATTTTATAACCTAGCTATCACGCCATTTTTTGCGCCATTTTTATTACTTATTTTCTACTATCATTTGCCAGTGACTGGCAGGTTTTTTAACCTCGCACTCTCAACATTTATCTTTGTTGTGATAACGCTCGTAGTTTGGGGACTTCTCTTTATCTTAACCAAATTTGCTCAAACCTCAGTCATCTTGCCAGAGATCGGCATGGTTATCCCTGTTATTTTGCTTTTTGCATACGCCATTTATCTCATAAAATCGCATCGTTAAGCCAAATTTTGGCAACTTTTTTGTAAAATCAAGCCATTTTAAAAAAGGCTATTTTATGGATTTTAAAGAGCTTGCAAGCAAATACAAAACCCCACTTTACGTTTATGATTTTAACTACATTAAAGAGCGCTACGAGGCGTTAAAAAACGCATTTTACGCTAGAAAATCTCTGGTTTGCTACGCTGTAAAGGCAAACTCAAATTTAAGTGTTTTAAAATTTCTGGCTGATCTTGGAGCAGGATTTGACTGCGTGAGCATCGGCGAGGTCAAAAGAGCGCTGATGGCTGGTGCTAAGAGATATCAGATCATCTTTAGCGGCGTTGGCAAGAGTGATGAAGAGCTAAAAGAGGCTTTAGAAAATGAAATTTTGCTGATAAATGTTGAGAGTTTTGCCGAGCTTTTAAGGCTTGAAGAGATAGCAAAAGGTCTAAATTTAAAAGCTAGGATCAGCATCAGGGTAAATCCTGGCGTTGATGCAAAAACACACCCATATATCTCGACAGGGCTAAATGAAAACAAATTTGGCGTTGATGCGGTGACTGCTAAAAAGATGTATATCCACGCTAAAGCTTCAGAGTTTCTTGAGCCAACTGGCATACACTTTCATATCGGCTCGCAACTAACTTCACTAAGCCCGATAATAGACGCTGCAAAGATCGTTAGCGAGCTTTTAAGAGAGCTAAAAGCGCTTGAAATAGATATCAAATTTTTTGACGTTGGTGGCGGACTTGGCATCATCTATAACGACGAAAAAGAGATAAATTTATATGACTATGCACAAGGAATTTTAGGCGCGCTAAAGGGTCAAGACGTGACTATCGTTTGCGAGCCAGGCCGCTTCATCGTGGGCAATGCTGGCTACTTTGTGGCAAGCGTTTTATATGAGAAATTTAACGGCAAAAAGAGATTTGTCATCACTGATGGCGCGATGAATGATCTTATAAGACCAAGCCTTTATGGCGCGCATCACAAAATTTTTGCTTACGGCAAGGATGAAAATTTAGGCACTTGCGACGTGGTTGGTCCAGTCTGCGAAAGTGGCGACTTTTTAGCAAAAGATATCAATCTACCAGAGTGTGAGAGTGGCGATATCATCGTGGTTAAAGGAGCTGGAGCTTATGGTTTTAGCATGAGCTCAAACTACAATACAAGAAACAGAGCCGCTGAAGTTTGCGTGCTTGATGGCAAAGATAGGCTGATAAGAAGACGCGAGAGTTTCGAGGACGTCGTGGCACCTGAGATAGAATTTTTGGAGAGCGCTGATGCAAGAGCTAAATGAGCTTAGAAAAGAGATCGATAGTATCGATGATCTCATTTTAAATAAATTAAATGAGAGGATGAAGCTTGTTGAGCAGATCGGCAAGCTAAAGCAAACGACTGGGACGCCTATATATCGCCCTGAGCGTGAGCGAGCTATCATAAACCGCTTAACTAGTCTTAGTAAAGATAAAGCCTTAAATAAGGCTGCGATCGAGGCTATTTATCTTGAAATTTTTGCTGTTAGTAGAAATTTAGAGATGCCTCAAAAGATCGTCTATCTAGGACCTGAGGGCACCTATACGCATCAAGTAGCGCAGAGTAGATTTGGCGCGATGAGTGCCTATCTGCCACTTGCTACGATTGAGGCAGTTTTTACGAAGCTAGCTCAAAAAGAGGCAAAATATGGCGTCGTACCTATCGAAAACAACACCGAAGGCGCTGTTGGAGCTACGCTTGATTGTTTGGGTAAATTTGATGATATAAAGATAGTGGCAGAGCTCTACGTAGATATCCACCACAGCTTTGTTAGCATAAATGAAAATTTAAAAGAGATAAAGCGAATTTACTCGCATCCGCAAGGCTACAACCAGTGCCGTAAATTTTTAGAAGATCACCTGCTAAATGAGGTCGAATTTATCCCAGCCAAATCAACCGCCGCAGCCGCATATATGGCATCTATGGATAGAGAATCAGCTGCCATTTGCTCAAAAATCGCAGCTAAAATTTACAATGTGCCAATCGTTTATGAAACGATCGAAGATAATATGGCAAATAGAACGAGATTTCTCATTCTTAGTGATTTTAAAAACGCCAAGGTTGAAAACTCAAAAACTTCGGTACTAGCTAAGACCGATCACCGCCCAGGACGCCTTGCTGATCTGCTTTCTATCTTTAAAAATGAAAATATCAATATCACAAAACTTGAGTCACGTCCTATCAAACAGCGCGAATTTAAGTCAATTTTTTATCTTGACTTTGAGGGGCATATCGACGATGAGAAGGTGCAAAACGCCTTTGAACTCGCAAAAGAGAGCGGTGCTGAGATAACGTGGCTTGGAAGCTATTTAAACGGAGATGAGTAATGAAATTTAACGACTTTTTAGATGATCTAGTAAATTACGAAGCTGGAAAGCCAATCGAGCTTGTGGTGAGAGAATTTGGCATCGAGGCAAAAGATGTGATCAAGCTAGCGAGCAATGAAAATCCATTTGGCACGAGCAAAAGCGTGGAAGAGGCGCTAAAAGAGGTCGCTAAGAACGCACATCTCTATCCAGACGATAGCTACTTTGAGCTAAAAGAGGGGCTGGCTAAGAAATTTGGCGTAACTAGCAAAAATCTAATCATCGGCTCTGGAAGCGACCAGATCATAGAGTATGCGCTTCATGCAAAGGCAAACAAGCAAAGTGGCGTTTTGATGGCTGGCGTGACATTTGCGATGTATGAAATTTATGCAAAACAAACTGGAGCTAAAATTTACCGCACAAAGAGCGTGGAGCATAATTTGAGCGAGTTTTTAGAAATTTATAATGCGCACAAAGATGAAATTTCAGTCATTTTTCTTTGCTTGCCAAATAACCCTTTGGGCGAGTGCATCGATGCTGACGAGGTCTATAAATTTATAAAAAACATTGATGAAAACACGCTTGTGGTGCTTGATTGTGCCTACAACGAATTTGCTAAATTTAAAGATAGCAAAAAAGAGATAAAGCCAAGCGAGGTGGTGAAATTTAAAAATGCCATCTATCTTGGCACTTTCTCAAAGGCCTACGCACTTGGCGGTATGCGCGTTGGATACGGCGTGGCAAATGAAGAGATCATAGGCGCACTTTCAAAGCTAAGAGCCCCTTTTAATATCACAACACCGAGCTTAAGAGCGGCGATAGTAGCACTTGGTGATGATGAATTTGTGCAAAAAACTATGCAAAATAACTTCGAACAGATGAAGAGATATGAGGAATTTGCAAGGCAAAATGGCATTGAGTTTATCCCAAGCTATACAAATTTCATCACATTTAAATTTAACGAGCCAAAATCAAGCCAGATATGCGAAAAGATGTTAAAAAAAGGTATAATTTTACGAGATTTAAAAAGCTATGCCTTAAATGCGGTGAGAATCACCATCGGACAGGCATGGCAAAACGATAGAGTTTTTGAAGAGTTAGAGCAAATTTTAAAGTAGGGATATGGATTTTAAGGCATTACTTCATCAAATAAGTCAAATTTATCAAAAGCTTTCACTAAAACAAAAGATCGTCGCAGGCAGCTCGATCGTCTTAGTTGTGGCATTTTTGGTATTTTTAACGCTTTACAAAAGTAAAAGTGATAGTTTTGCAGGATATAGTGTTCTTTTTGAAAACATCAGCCCAAGCGACTCAGCCTTAATAGTCGATCAGCTAAATAAAGATGGCATAAAGTATAAACTAGCAAATGAAGGCACCATCCTTGTGCCAACGAGCGATGTCTATAAAGAGCGTATCGCGGTTGCAACGCTTGGCATACCAAAAGAGAGCAAGATCGGCTTTGAAATTTTTGACAAGCAAGAATTTGGAGCTACTGATGCTGAGCAGAGAGTTAAATTTCAAAGAGCACTTGAGGGCGAGCTAGCTAGAACGATCGAGAGCCTCTCATCTATCCAAAAAGCAACCGTAAGAATAGCCATACCAAAAGAGAGCGTCTTTACTGAAAGACAAGCACTTCCGACCGCTTCTATCGTCGTTGAGCTAAAGCCAGGCGTTAGTTTAAATGCAAAGCAAATTTTTGGCATTAAAAACCTAGTCGCCGCCTCTGTTACAAATTTAAGCACCGAAAATGTCAAGATAGTAAATCAAGATGGCGTCGCACTTGGCGATGAAGACGGTGAATTTGATAGTGATGCCATAGCTCAGCAGATCCGCTATAAGCGCGAGTTTGAAAATAATTACGAGCAAAAGATCGTAAATGTCCTAGCTCCTATCGTGGGCGGGGCAGATAAGGTCGTAGCAAAGGTAAATATCGACTTTGACTTTGATAAAAAAGATACAAAAAGCGAGGTTTATGACCCAAATAACGTCGTAAGAAGCGAGAGCAACATCGAAGAAAAGCGCCAAGGCTCGGCTCCAAATGAAGTAGGCGGCGTACCAGGTGCGGTTAGCAACATAGGCCCTGTTCAAGGGCTTGATGATAGCACCTTAAAAGAGCAGTACAACAAAAGCTCGCAGCAGACAAACTACGAAATTTCAAAGAAAGTGACAAATGTCAAAGGGCAGTTTGCTAGCATAAACAGAGTGAGCGCAGCTGTCGTTATAGACGGACTTTATCAAAGCAAAAAGGATAAAGACGGCAAACCAACTGGCGAGCTCGAATTTGCCCCGCTTACCAAAGAGCAAAGAGAATCAATCACAAATTTAATCAAGCAATCAATCGGCTACAATCAAAATAGAGGCGATGAGGTAAGCTTGGATAACTTCGAGTTTAAAACTGGCAAAGATGTCAGCACTGGCGAGAAGATGGATGGCTTTATGAATAACTACGTGATGCCTTTCTTGCCGCTACTAAAATACATCTTTGCGGCGCTGTTACTCTACATCTTCTACAAAAAAGTCATCGTGCCATTTATGCAAAAGATGCTTGAAGAGACGAAAGAAGAAGAGGAGCAAGCCCAGGACGATCTTGAAGAGATCGAGATGGATGCTGAAGATACGCTTGAGAAATTTAAAGCCGCTCGCAAGAAGGTCGAGGAGCAGCTTGGACTTAGTGGTGAATTTAACGAGGACGAGCTAAAATACGACGTGCTTCTTGAAAAGATGAAGATAGTAGTCACCGAGCGAAGTGAGGAAATTTCAAATTTACTCCAAGATATGGTTAAAAACGATAGTGAATTTAACATGCGTAAGGAAATTTGATGTCTATAAAACTAACCGATAAGCAAAAGATGATATATGATGATCTTTCAATGCCTGAAAAGATCGCTATTTTACTAATCCAGCTTGGCGAAGAGGCGACAGCTCTTATATTTTCTCACATGGATGTTGATGTCATCACTGAAATTTCAGGCTACATAGCAACTGCAAAAAATATAGACAAGCAAGTTGCAGGCGCCATTTTAGAAGAATTTTACGCTCTCATGCAGTCAAATCAATATATGAGAAGCGGTGGCTTAGAGTATGCAAAAGAAATTTTATACCGCACATTTGGTCCAGAAGCTGCGCAGAAAATTTTAGACAAGCTTGCTAAAAGCATGGAAAACTCAAAGAGCTTTGGCTATCTTGATAAGATAAAGCCACAACAGCTCGCAGACTTCATCGTAAAAGAGCACCCTCAAACCATCGCGCTAATCCTTGCCCACATGGACTCAACAAGTGCCGCCGAGACACTAAGCTTCTTCTCAGATGAGCTAAGAAGCGAGGTTGTGATCAGGATGGCAAATCTTGGCGAGATCAGCCCATCAGTCATCAAGCGTGTCTCAACAGTGCTTGAGGGCAAGCTTGAGAGCCTCACATCTTACAAGGTCGAGGTTGGTGGCCCAAGAGCTGTGGCAGAAGTGCTTAACAGACTTGGTCAAAAAGCTAGCAAAAGTACTATCGAGCGCATCGAGCAAAGCGACGACAAGCTTGCCACAACGATCAAAGAGCTTATGTTTACATTTGAAGATATTATCAATCTTAACGCAACTGCGATTAGAGAAATTCTTAAAAATGTCGATAAAAAGGACCTTATGGTTGCATTTAAGGGTTCAAGTGATGGCATTAAGGATAAATTTTTATCAAATATGTCTCAGCGTGCAGCCGAAGCCTTCAAAGAGGAGATGCAATACCTTGGCGCTGTGCGTGTAAAAGACGTTGAAGAGGCGCAAAGACGCATCGTTGAGGTCGTCCAAGGTCTAGCTGATCAAGGTGTCTTCCAAGTTGGCGAAGCAGATGAGATGATAGAATGAAAAGTAGCGTAATAACAAGTGAGACCTCACCGGCTCACTTTATAGAAAATTATAGATTTAAGGTGCTTGGAAGTAACGAAAGAGCCCAAGATAGCACACCTGTTTTGGTAGAAGAAAATAATCTTAGTGAAGAGCTAAATGAACAAAGCTTAGAGCAAGGTGGTGAAAATTTTGCACCTCAGATGCCGCACCCAGTGCAACCAAATATACAAAATCACTTTGCACCTCAGCCTCAAAATAGCCAAGCTCACCAGCCTGGATTTGACTCTAGCTTTGTCGAGGAGCTGCTTAAAAAGACAGATGAGCTAAGCAGCAACATCATCAAGCTTCAAATGCAAATAGAAAATCAAGAGAGCGAATTTGCAAAGCGTCTTGAAGCTGAGATCGCCCGTGCAAAAGAGGATGGCAAAAACGAAGGCATCGCTCAAACAAACGCTGCAAATGAGGCAAAGATAAAGGAGCTTGAGGCTAAATTTAGTGCTTCAGCTGCAAAGCTAGACGAGCAGTATGTTAAATTTGATGAGTTTTTAAAAAAGAGCGAAGACGAGCTTGGCCAAACTGCGATAAAGATCGCAAAAGAGGTGATAGAAAAAGAGGTGTCAAGCGCATCTAGCCAGATCGCTCATCACCTAGCAAATTCGCTTATAAAAGAGCTAAGCGACGTAAAAAATATAGAAATTCGCGTTAATCCAGAAGATAGCGACTATCTAAAAGAGCAATTTAGTAAAAACGAACGCGTAAAAGTAAGCGCTGATGATGCCATAAGCAAAGGTGGCGTGGTGATCATAAGTGAGGGCGGAAACATCGATGCAACGATGCAAACAAGGCTTGAAAAGCTAAAAATGCTGGTAAATAATGAATAAAGATGTTAAAAGCCTAAATGTCGATGAGCTAAATGCGCTTTGCCACGACATCAGGGATAAAATTTTAGCTACCGTTAGTAAAAATGGCGGTCATCTTAGCTCAAATATCGGCGCAGTCGAGATCATCGTTGCGATGCATAAAATTTTTGACATTACAAAAGATCCGTTTATTTTTGATGTGAGCCACCAAAGCTACGCGCACAAGCTACTAACTGGGCGCTGGGATAGCTTTGATACGCTTAGAAAATTTAACGGCATCAGCGGCTACACAAAGCCAAGCGAGAGCAAATTTGACTACTTTGTAGCAGGCCATAGCTCAACGTCCATTTCGCTTGCAGTTGGCGCTGCAAAGGCGATCAAACTAAAAAATGAAGAGCGCTTGCCAGTGGCTGTCATAGGCGACGGCTCACTAAGTGGCGGCATGGCGTATGAGGCGCTAAATGAGCTGGGGGATAGAAAATATCCTTGTGTCATCATCCTAAACGACAATGAGATGAGCATAAGTAAGCCAATAGGCGCGCTTAGCAAGTATCTAAGCCAGATGATGGCAGGGCAGTTTTATCAAAAATTTAAAGGCAGGGTTGAGCGCTTTTTAAGCTACATGCCAGACTCTGCAGCCTACATGGCTAGACGCATGGAGGAGGGCATCAGGCTCATCACTCCTGGTATGTTTTTTGAAGAGCTTGGGCTTGAGTACATAGGCCCAGTCGATGGACACGACCTTTCAGCGCTTCTTAGCACATTTGAAACTGCCAAAAACATGAAAAAGCCAGTCATCGTGCACGTGCAGACGCTAAAGGGCAAAGGGTATGAATTTGCCGAGGGTTACTATGAAAATTGGCACGGAGTTGGGCCGTTTGATCTAAAAAGTGGAGAATTTATCAAAAGACAGTCAAACAAGTCAGCCACGGCGATCTTTAGCGAGCAGCTTTTAAAGATGGCAAGAGAGCACAGCGACATCGTTGGCGTAACGGCTGCGATGCCAACAGGCACTGGCATGGACGCGCTCATACATGAGTTTCCAGACCGCTTTTGGGACGTGGCGATAGCCGAGCAGCACGCAGTCACCTCGATGTCGGCCATGGCAAAAGAGGGCTTTAAGCCATTTGTCGCGATATACTCGACCTTTATGCAAAGGGCATACGATCAGGTCATCCACGACGCTTCTATACTAAATTTAAACATAACTTTTGCGATGGATAGGGCGGGCATCGTGGGCGAAGACGGCGAAACGCATCAGGGCGCTTTTGATATTAGCTTTTTAAACGCTGTGCCAAACATGGTTCTTTTTGCTCCAAGGTGCGAAGAGAGCATGAAAAATGTTATGGAATTTGCCTACTCTTACAAGGGTGTTAGTGCGTTTAGATATCCGCGTGGGGCGTTTATCTTAAGAGGTGAGTTTAAAGCTAAGTCACTTGAGTTTGGCAAGGGTGAAATTTTGGCTGACGCAAAGAGTGACATCGCATTTTTAGGCTATGGCAACGGCGTTGGCAGAGCAAATTTGGTTAGAAATTTACTAGCTGGCAAGCTCGAAGCTATCCTTGTTGATCTAGTCTTTGCAAAGCCGCTTGATAGAGAGCTTTTGCTGGGTCTTGCAAAACGCACTAAAAAGTGGTATATCTTTAGTGATAGCGCTAAAAAAGGCGGCGTTGGCGAGATAGTGAGTGCCTTTTTACAAGAAAATGGCATATCAAATGTAAGCGTTGTTAGCTTTGAGTATGATGATAAATTTATCCAGCACGGCTCGACAGCTGAGGTCGAAAAAAGCCTTGGCATAAGCGCTGAGCAAATTACCCAAAAATTACTAGAGAATAATTAATATCATTTAATAAAGAAACGTTTAATATTACTTTTGCTAGCATAAAGCAAAAATTTGTATAGGGGAAAATTATGCAATATGTATCGTTGCTAAAACAGTCTGGGCTTAAAGTAACGCCGCAGCGTCTTAGCGTTTTGAGAATTCTTGATCGTCACACACATCCAACGATCGATGAGCTTTATGATGAAATTTTGAAAGAAAATCCATCAGTTTCGCTCGCAACTGTTTATAAAAACCTAAACACTCTAAAAGATGAGGGTCTAGTGGTTGAAGTAAATATCGTAAATCAAAAGGCAAGATACGACATTTACGAGCATCCGCACATCCACGTGGTTTGCGAAAACTGCGGTAGCGTCGAGGATATGAGCTATGACGACTCAGAGCTTGGCAAATACCAAGAGGCGCTTGAAAAAAAGATCGGTAACATCATCGAGCGCCTAAATATCGTTGCTAGCGTAAAAAGCTGTAAACACTGCCGATAAGGCAAAATTTATGTTGCATAATGCAACATAAATTTTTATTTTTCTTCATAAAACACTTCAAACAAGCCTGAAATTAGCATTTTTCTCATTATTTTAAGCACTAACTTGCTAAAATAAACAAAAAATTTCGGAGAAAAATGTGGGTTTGGAGATAGAGCGTAAATTTTTACTCAAAAATTCTCAAATTCTAGATTTTCTAAAAGATGCTGGAGTAGTTTTTAAGCACCTTGAAATTTCTCAGTTTTACACCAAGATCACGCAAAATGAAGAGATCCGCTTCAGAAGTGAAGAGGGTAAATTTATAAAAACGATCAAGGTCGGCAAGGATCTTATAAGAGAAGAAAACGAGGAATTTTGCGAAAAGGCGGAGTTTAAAAAGGCTCTAAAAAACCGCATCGGCCACGTCATCACAAAAGATAGATACATTTTTTGGCTAAATAATAATCCCTGCAACATCGATATTTTTAAAGACGGCTTAAACGGCCTTTGCACATTTGAGATCGAATTTAGTGATGAAAATGAGGCTGTTTATTTTAAATTGCCACCATTTTTAGAGCAGTTTTGCCAAGCTGATGTCACCTGCGATAAAAGATATAAAAACAAATTTCTAGCCATCCACGCAAACGAAAATGAACAAATCGACTACAAAAGAGCCTACAATGTCTTTAAAAACAAAGAAATTTCGCCAAATTTTACTGCAAATTTAAAAAGTGGCGAGGCACTTAGAGCTTTACTTTTAAGCACATATAAAGAGATAAAGAGGCTAAAGAGTGACTATCTGCAAGATCACGACGAAGAAATTTTGCACAACCTGCGAGTAAATTTAAGAAAAGTTAGGTCGCTACTTAAAATTTTTAACGGAGTTTTTGATGAGAAAGTGACACTCTTTTTTGGAGAGAATTTTAAAATTTTGGCAAATTCAACCAACAAAAAGCGAGACCTTGACATTTTTCTAGGCTTTTTAAGCGAGCAAAAGCACGCAAATGAGCTTATTTACTTTGTGCAAAAGGCTCTAAATTTAGAGTATGAAAACGTAAAAAGCTACCTAGGTGACGAGGAAAACTACGCATTTTTAAAAGAGTGGGAGATATTTTTAAACGAGGGTGAGTTTTATAGGTCAAAGCTCTTTGATGTAAGCCTTTCGCGCCTTGGCTCGTTTAAGCTAAGAACGCTTCTAGTTTTGGCTCAAAAGAGGCTAAAAAGCCTAGATCAAGACTGCCCAAATGATAGCTTTCACAAGATCAGGATCGAGCTAAAAAAGGTGAGATATACCTACGAGTTTTTGAGTGAGATTTTTTATTTTGACGGGCTTAAAAAGTATGAAGAGCGGCTAAAAGATATGCAAGAGATCTTTGGTGCGCTTCAAGACTATGACGTTTGGCTTGGCATCTTAGAGCGTTTGCCAGAGGCTGCTGGCAAAGAAAAACTTGAGAGCAAAATTTACAAACAAATTTACAAAACCAGAGAAGAGATATTAAAAAAACGGCTTAAATTTATAAAAGCAACTCGCAAGATCTCGCGAAATTTAAAAATTTACTACATATAAAGGTCTAAAATTTATGCAAAAACAAGAAAAAATAGTTGATATGTTTAACCAGATCGCCCCGACTTACGACGTCGCAAACAGGGTGCTAAGCCTTGGCGTGGATGTGAGCTGGAGGAAATTTGCTTGCAGGTATATGCTAGAAATTTTTAAAAATAAAAGCATAAATATCGTGGATGTGGCTTGCGGCACTGGCGATATGATGGGGCTTTGGAGTGAAATGGCAAAAGAATTTGATGTGGAGGTAAAAAGCCTAACTGGCATCGATCCATCAAGTGGCATGCTAAAAGAGGCGAGAGTAAAGTTTCCAAATTTTAAATTTATAGAGGCCTACGCTGATAATACGACGCTTGCAGGCGGTGAGGCTCAAATTTTAAGCATAAGCTACGGCATAAGAAACGTGGTCGAGCGAAAGGCTGCACTAAGAGAGTTTAATAGAGTGCTTGCCCTAGATGGCTACGTCGTCGTGCTTGAATTTACCAAACGCCAGAAAAAGGGCTTAATAACTGCACTAAGAGATTTTTACCTAAGTAAAATTTTGCCAAGTATAGGCGGCTTTATCTCAAAAAACAAAGAGGCATACGAGTATCTGCCAAGCTCAATCGAAAATTTCTTGGACGCAAAGAGCTTTTGCGATGAGCTTGTGGAGGCTGGCTTTGAGATAGAGCTTTGCAAGGGCTTTAGCATGGATATCTCGACGCTATTTATCGCCAAAAAGGTCAAAGAGATCAATGCTTAGCGTATCTGAGCTAAACGAAAAAGCAAAGGCACTGCTTGAAGCAACCCTTGACTACGTCGAGGTAAGTGGTGAAATTTCGCGCCTAACAAAGCACGCTTCTGGGCACTGGTACTTCACGCTAAAGGACGAAAAGTCAAGTATCTCAGCTGTGATGTATCGCATGAATAACCAAAAGGTGAAATTCCTGCCAAAAGAGGGCTTGAAGGTCAAAATTTATGGCAAAGTAACCATCTATTCGCCAAGTGGTTCGTATCAGCTAGTGGCTAGTGCGATGCTGCCTGATGGTGAGGGCGAGCTTGAGCTTGCGTTTAGACAGCTTAAAGAAAAGCTCGAAAACGAGGGGCTTTTTGATATCAGCATAAAAAAAGAGATACCAAATTTACCTAAAAAAATAGCCCTTGTCACAAGCGCCACTTCGGCTGCACTTCAGGACATGCTAAAAGTCGTCACGAGCCGCTGGAGGCTAAGTGAAATTTATATATTTGACGCACTAACTCAGGGCGAAAGCGCCCCAAGCTCACTTATAAAAGCCTTGCGAAGGGCCGATAGATACGGCGTTGATGTGATCGTTTTGGCTCGCGGAGGCGGCAGCAAAGAAGACCTTTGGTGCTTTAACGACGAGGGTTTGGCACGTGAAATTTACGCTACCAAAACGCCAGTCATAAGCGCTATCGGCCACGAGATCGACTACGTCATAAGTGACTTTGTAGCAGACCGCAGGTCGCTCACGCCAAGTGCGGCTATGCTTGATCTACTGCCTGATGAAGAGGCGTTTTTCCAGTATCTTGATAGGCTCAGCGACGATCTTGATAATGCTTTAAATTTAAAGATCACTAAAAAGCAAAATTTATTAAATTTACTACTTTCTAAATTTTCATCAAACGCCCTAAAAGCTAGGATCGAGCTAAAATTTAGTGAGGTAGCAAACAAGCAAAATGCTCTAACAAACGCTGTGCAAAGAAAGATCTTGCTTCTTGACTCAGCCCTTAGCTCTTTGGAGAAAGCCTATGAGATGAGGGGGCTCTTTTTTGAGAGCACGAAGGGGCTTATCGAGGTTAGAAAAGATGGCAAGAGAGCTGATCTTAGGGATTTAAATTCAAATGATGAGATCGAGCTTATCTCGCAAAATACACATAAAAAAGCAATTATCAAGGAGTAAAAATGAGTAGAAAAATCAACTTTAGCGCAGGCCCAAGCGCGATACCACTAGACGTTTTAGAGCACGCAAAGGCCGAATTTACCGACTATAGAGGCGAGGGCTACTCGATCATGGAGATCAGCCACAGAAGCAAAACCTTCGAGGAGATCCACTTTGGTGCGATGGAGAAGATAAGAAAGCTTTATGGCATCGGCGATGAGTATGAAATTTTATTTTTGCAAGGCGGCGCACACTTGCAATTTAGCATGATACCGATGAATTTATATCAAGGTGGCAAGGCCGAGTACGCAAACACCGGCGTTTGGACGAACAAAGCGATCAAAGAGGCAAAAGTGCTTGGCGCCAATGTAGATGTCGTAGCAAGCAGCGAGGATGAAAATTTCTCTTACATCCCTGAGTTTAAATTTAGCGATGACGCCGACTACGCCTACATCTGCTCAAATAATACGATCTATGGCACGCAGTATAAATCTATGCCAAAGACCAAATCGCCCCTAGTTGTCGATGCTTCGAGCGACTTTTTCGCTAGACCGCTTGATTTTAGCAGTATCGGCTTGCTCTACGGCGGCGCTCAGAAAAATGCAGGCCCAAGCGGCGTGACTATCGTCATTTTAAGAAAAGATCTAGTTGGTCGCGTGAGCAGCCAAAACGTCCCTATGTTTTTACGCTACAAAACGCACGTAGAGGCAAACTCACTTTACAACACACCGCCAACTTTTGGAATTTATCTTTTAAATTTAACCATGCAGCACCTATTAGATCTTGGCGGACTTGCTGAGGTTGAGAAGATAAATGCCAAAAAAGCAAGCACGCTTTATAATATCATCGATAGCTCAAATGGCTTTTACGTGGGTCACGCTAAAAAATCAAGCAGATCAGATATGAACGTGAGCTTTACGATACCAAAAGATCATGCGCTTGAGCCAGTTTTCGTCGAAGAGGCGCTAAAAGAGGGTATGCTTGGACTAAAAGGTCACAGACATCTTGGGGGCATAAGAGCCTCTATCTACAACGCCGTTAGCCAAAGCGACGTTGAGAAACTTGGCGAGTTTATGAGAGAATTTGCCAGAAAGCACGGCTGATGAATAAGGCAAAAAAAGCTTACGATGAAATTCCTTATTTCTCGGCTGCATTTAGCGACTGCTCGCCTGTTAGGATAGAGGCGGTTGCTAAATTTTTAGGCTTAAAGGCGGCAAATTTAAAAGACGCTAGAGTGCTTGAGCTTGGCTCATCATACGGCGGCAACATCTTGCCATTTGCAGCTTCACACAAAGAGGCAAAGGTCGTTGGCATCGACATCTCAAGCCACCAAGTAGAAGAGGGCAACAAGATCGCAAAGAAGATGAATTTAAAAAATTTCACCCTTCTAGAGCGCGACTTTTTGCATATGAATGAGCACGACATCAAGGAGCTTGGCGAGTTTGACTACATCATCGCTCACGGAGTTTATAGCTGGGTGAGCCCAAACGTAAGAGATGCGCTACTTGCAACGATAAAGGCGCTACTTAGCAAAGATGGCATCGCCTACGTCTCTTATAACACCTACCCAGGTTGGAAGAGCCTTGATATCTTAAGAGACTTCATGCTCTTTGCGAGCGCAAATAGGGGCGATAAAGACTCACTTCCTCACGTCAAAGAAGAGTTAAATTTCTTGCAGGATTATTTGAAATTTAGCCTGCAAAACCAAAGCGACGTTGTCTATAAAGATAGTATGAAGCTACTTTTGACGCAGTTAAATTTCTTGCAAGGCATCATCGCAAAGGGTAGCGACTACTATATCTTGCACGACTTTTTGGAGGCGAGTAACGAGCCAACTTACTTTCATAAATTTGCCAAACACATCGATAAACACGGACTTTGCTACGTCATAGACGCCTCGTTAAACGATATCTTTGCAAGCTCGACTGGGATTTACCGCTTTGACGCGCACATCGAGCAAAGCTATAACACTCGCATCAAAAAAGAGCAGCTAAACGACTTTTTGTTTAATAGATCGTTTAGAAAGAGCCTTATCGCTCACAAAGAAAGGCTTGAGGGCGCTGATGACTTTGACGCGGTGCTTGGAGAGAGCGAGCTAAATAGCCTAAATTTTGCCTACTTTAGCGAGCAGCCAAGGACAAAAACGCAAGAAATTTTAAGCAAGGCCTACCCGCAAAGCTTAAATTTAGACGAAGTCAAAGCCGCTCTTGGCGAAAATGAGAGCGAGGGCTTTATGGGGCTACTTGAAATTTTAAATGATCAAAACACTAAAATTTCATCATCAAAGCTTATTGCGCTTGATTATGAGCCTAAAAAAACTAGGCTAAAGCCTATGGCAGCAGCGTATCTGGGGTATTTTTTGGAGGCTAGTTTGCCAGTTATTTCTTTGGCAAATGAGCTAAATGGCAAGCTTAGCTTAAGCGTTGAAGAGATCAAAGCCGCCTTGAAATTTGACGGCAAGACTAGCTTTAAAGAGATCGCAAAGGGCGTAAATTTAAGCGAAGATGAGCTAAAAGAGCTTGCTTTTAAACTAAGCGAAGCCTACTTTTTTGAAGAAATTTAAAAAAAGAGCGTGGCAAATTTAGCCATGCTCTTACTCAAAAAACATATCTTTTAATATCAAACATATCATCGCTATGTAAAAGACCAAAAACCATTTTTTAAGTGTTTTTTTGTCGGTATTTTGCGTCTTTTTAGTGCCAAAGTATGCGCCTATTAGCGAGCCAAGACCTAAAAATGCGCCCTCAGCGTATGAGATATGGCCATTTAGCGAGAGCGAGATGAAGCCAGCGATGGCTGCGAACATAACGAAAAATACGCCCATAGAAACGGCTTTTTTTAGCTCGTAGCGTAAAAAGCCTACCAAGATCGGCGCGATAAAGACGCCTCCACCGATGCCGATGCTAATGGCAAAAACGCCAACAAAAACGCCAACTAAAAATAGCAAAAAGAGCGAATTATTCGCATTTGAGCCGTCGCTGTTTGGTGAAAAGTATAGTTTTATAAGCGAAAAGATAAAGGTTGCTAGAAGCATAGACTCAAGTAAGAGTGCAGGCGCGTGTGATACGATGATACCGCTAAAACTTGCCCCCACAAGACCGCCAAGCCCCAAAAATACGCCGCGGTTTAGCTTTAAAAGTCCAGCTTTGTAGTTTAGATACGAGCCAAATGTTGCGCTAAAGATCATCTGCATGACGCTTATGCCAATGGCAGTTTTGACGTCGTATCCAAAGGCGACCATGATAGGAACGACGACCGTGCCGCCACCGATGCCAAAAAAACCAGCTATATAGCCAACGCCGATACCTAATATAAAAAGTTCTACAAAAAGCATTTTTTCTCCCTTGACTAGTGCAAATTTTAGCCAAGGGGCTCTTAAAAAAATAGTAAAAAAGGCGTAAATTTAAAAATTTAGCCAAAATTCTAAAAAGTAAAAGCGAAAATTTTTTATAATCAATAAAAATTTAAAAGGAAAAAGATGCTCTTAGAACAACCACTTTTTTATTATGAAGCGATCAGAGAGAAATTTAAAAATAGCTACCTTGCTGAAGACAAGACACAGACGATAATCGGCATCGACTGCGAATATATCGATGAAAAAGATATGGACTTTTACGGACTTAGAAGCTACTTTGATACCAATCGTAACAGATCACTCGCACCTTTTGCTGGGCTTTTTGGTGTTTTTGCTTATGATGGCGTGAGATATTTCGAGTATATAGGCGAAGAGAAAACTAAAAAATATGAATTTCCAAAATTTATCTACGCCGATGCTAAAGCATATCTGCACTTTGATAAGATGAGTAAAATTTACACTTTTTATGGAGATAAAGAGAGGTATTATGACTTTTTGCTAAATTTAAAGGCAGAGCATAAGGGTGAAAAAGAGTGCGAATTTAGCATAAAAACTGATCTTAGTGAAGAAAAGAAACACTTTGAAGATATGGTTGAGGTGGCAAAAGAATACATAAGAAGCGGTGACGTCTTTCAAGTGGTGCTTGGCGAGCTACTTGAAATTTCAACAAATATGAATAGCTTAGACTTTTACAAAAAGCTAGGCACTGCAAATCCTAGTCCATATATGTTTCATTTTCCTACGCCTTATGGCGATGTGGTTGGCTCTTCGCCTGAGCTTGTTTTTGAGATGAAAAGTGAGCAAATTTTTGTAGCGCCGATCGCAGGCACAAGGCCAAGAGGGGGCGACGCAAACGCTGACGTGGCGCTTGAAAATGAGCTACTAAGTGATGAAAAGGAGCTAGCTGAACACAAGATGCTAATCGATCTTGCCAGAAACGACATCGGTAGGGTCTCAGAGCCAAAGAGCGTGGTGGTAAAAAATGCGATGCATATCCAGAAATTTGAAAAAGTGATGCACATCGTTAGCGACGTCTATGGCAAGTGCGCTAGGGAGCTTAATCTTTTTGACGTGCTAGCTAGCATCTTCCCAGCTGGCACGCTAAGCGGTGCGCCAAAGATCAGAGCGATGCAGATAATCAATGAGCTTGAAATTTTTGAGAGAAATATCTATGGCGGGGGCATTGGATTTTTGCATTTTAATGGCGACGCTCAGGTTGCGATCCTTATCCGCTCAGCCATCTTTGTGCCAGCTAAAAACGGCTTTAGCGACGTCTTTGTCGGAGCTGGAGCTGGCATAGTCTATGACTCAAAAAGCGAAAAAGAGTATGCTGAAATTTGCCACAAACGAGCCAGCGTGGTAAATGTCTTTAAAAACAGCGCAAAAGAGGTTTAAATTTAAGTCGCGCAAGTGAAAACTTTAAAAATAAAAGGATAAAATAGCCAAATAAGCGATGAAAAACATAAATT
>NZ_POYX01000022.1:0-8022 GCF_002913865.1 Campylobacter concisus | reverse complement strand
TTATCTATACTAAGTGCTGCAACCATGGCAAAAAATAACCATTTTGAGTTTTTATAGCTACCATCATGCCAAAGAAGAACGATAAAAATAAATATAAACGCTCTTTTAAATTCATTAAACGCTGAAAGTGCTGCGTTTTGCGTAGCATCATAAGGAAAAAATGATATGCCAAAAACATATAAATTTAAAAGCAAAAATAGCAACAAAATAGCTTTATTGTTCTTTGCATTGTTCTTTATATTTTGCATAACATTTTTAGTATCAACTGTAAAAAGGATCAATGTTAAAAATAGAGCTAAATATATGGCTAAATTTTTAATGGCGGTTATGTGTTCGTTATACTGGCCTATTAGAAATAAAGATAAAAAAATTAAAATTGCTATATTTAAATATCTGGTAGTTTTTATCTTTTCTTGAAAAAATCCTTTCATACCTCAACTAACTCCTGTGCAAATTTTGACCACTCATACATGCCTTTTATGCTATCTCTTGGCCTTAAATTTTCTATATTTTCTAGTGTTAAATTTATCTTTTCTATCATGTCACTTTCATCAGAAATTTTAAATTTATATCCATTTACTCCGTCTTTTATGATCTCTTTCATGCCGCCATTTATGCTAACTACGCAAGGCTTATTAGCTGCTAACGCCTCAATGACAGTTATGCCAAAAGCCTCATGCCCTATACTTGGTTGCAAATAAACATCACAAGCGTTATAGTACTCATTTAGCTCATCATGCCCGATAGCGCCAACAAAAATGACCTTTTGCTCCAAGTTAAGCTTAGCTGCTATCTCTTTTAGACTTTGTAAATTTTCACCATCGCCAACCAGCATAAATTTAGCGTTTTTGATCTTATTTATATTTTTTACCATCATGCCAAAGCCTTTCCAGCCAACTACTCTACCAACGCTTCCTATCAAAATTTCATCACTTTTTACACCAAATTTCTCTCTTGTCTTCTCTTTTAGTGACGCATCTGGATAAAACTTCTCTTTATCTACGCCATTATAAACGACTTTAACCTCTCTACCATATCTTTCTTTTAAAATCTCCGCATTTGCGTCGCTAACGCTAATGATCTTATCTATAAATTTGATAAAAAATTTATCAAAAAAATAAAAATCCTCGCCACCGCTTACAAAGACTGCTTTTATATTCTTATCATGCCTCTTTAAAGCCCATGCAACAAAAAAATCAAATGGTTTATGCACAACTAAAATATCAAATTTTTCAGACTCTAAAAATTTTCTGGCATTAAAATAAAAACTAACTCTTTCAATAAATTTTCTAAATCTATTGCCTATTTTTATGACTTTTTCCCTAGGGCAAAAGTCAAACATCTTTAGATCAATTCCACTATCTTTTAAAAACGCTGGTATAAATTTACCTCTACCAGTATAAATGATCACCTCGTGTTCTTTGATAAGCTCTTTTGCAACTGAGTAGTAAAATGTCTCAACACCGCCAATTTTTAGCGCAGTTGTCACGTTATAAAGCAATATTTTCAAAATTTATCCCTTAATTTTTTCATAATATTAGCATAAAAGCTGGTCTTATTTTTTCTTCATCTCTTCAAGCTCTTGCGCTAGAAATTCCCCTGTGTAGCTGCCAGTTTTTTTGTAGTTTTTAGCTACCTCTTTGACACTGCCACAAGCTATCACTTTACCGCCTTTTGCGCCGCCTTCTGGTCCCATATCGACGATATAATCGCAGTTTTTGATGACGTCCATATTATGCTCAATGACAAAGACAGAATTTCCAAGATCAACTAGGTGATTTAGCACCTTTACTAGCCTATCAACATCGGCAAAATGAAGTCCTGTCGTTGGCTCATCAAGTATGTAAAGGGTATTTCCAGTGTCGCTTCTACTAAGCTCTTTTGCTAGCTTCACACGCTGCGCCTCGCCGCCACTAAGTGTGACTGCATTTTGTCCAAGCGTGATGTAGCCAAGCCCCACATCTTGCAGTGTCGTGAGCTTTGAAGCGATCTTTGGCACAGCTTTGAAAAACTCAACCGCCTCATCTATGCTCATATTTAGCACCTCGGCGATGTTTTTGCCCTTATATAAAATTTCCAAAGTCTGAGCGTTATACCTAGCGCCATTGCAAACGTCACAAACCACGTTGATATCAGGCAAAAAGTGCATCTCGATCGTGATCTCGCCCTCGCCTTGGCACTTCTCGCAGCGCCCTCCTTTGACATTAAAGCTAAAGCGCCCTATTTTATAACCCCTAAGCTTGGCCTCTTTGGTCTGCGCAAATAAATTTCTTATCTCATCCATCACACCAGTATAAGTCGCTGGATTTGAGCGTGGGGTGCGACCGATCGGGCTTTGATCAAGATAGATCACCTTGTCCAAATTCTCAAGTCCGCTTAAATTTACCCCAGCTATCTTTTTCACTTTTTTAGCTCTATTTAGCTGCTCTTGCGCCTCTGGAAGCAAGGTCTGAAGCACTAGCGAGCTCTTGCCAGATCCTGAAACGCCAGTAATGCCCACAAGGTTTCTAAGTGGAAATTTAGCGGTTAAATTTGAGATATTATTGATATTTACATTTGAAATTTCAAGCCACTTCTCAGCTTTTCTATTTTTTTGATAGTCGATCTTTTTCTTACCATTTATGTATTGTGCAGTCTGAGTGTCTGAGTTTAAAAGCTCTTTTGCCGTGCCTGCAAAGACCACGCTACCGCCAAATTTACCAGCTCCAGGGCCGATATCTACGATATAGTCAGCCTCCTCTATCGTCTTTTTATCATGCTCGACGACGATTACAGAGTTGCCTTTGGCTTGCAAATTTCTAAGCGTTTTTATAAGTTTTAGAGTATCTCGCTCATGAAGGCCGATACTTGGCTCATCAAGCACGTACATGACGCCACTTAGCCCACTTCCTATCTGGCTCGCGATCCTTATACGCTGCGCCTCGCCACCGCTGATCGTCCTAGCATCACGCCCAAGCGACAAGTAGCCAAGTCCCACGTCGTATAAAAAGAAAAGCCTTTCGTTGATCTCTTTTAAGATAGGCTTTGCGATCGCCTTGTCGTAGTCGCTAAGATAGGTAAAATTTTTCTCGTTTGAGAAAAATGCGGTGCAATTTTCTATGCTCATATCCAAAATTTCACCAAGCCCAAGACCAGCGACCTTGACCGCTAAGCTTTGAGGCTTTAGTCTGTGGCCGTTACAAGCCTCACAAATTTTCTCACTCATATACTCATCAAAGTCCTTATAATCCTTCAAGAGCCCGTGTGAAATTTTAACCACTCCGTCAAATTTTCTAAGTAGCTTGTTCCGCTTCCAAAAGAACTCAACATCCTTGACGTTGCCATATAAAACGAGCCTCTTTTCATCTTCACTAAGCTCATAGTATGGCTTTTTGATATCGATATCATTTTGCTCACAAAAAGCAAGTAAAAATTTATAGTAGTAGCTCATGTTGTAGCCATAAAGTAGCTTGATAGCGCCATTTTCTATCGACTTTTCCTCGTCGATGATCTTACTCATATCTAGGCTATACCTTATGCCAAGTCCGTCGCAGTGCTCGCAAGCGCCCTTTGGTGAGTTAAAGCTAAAACTTAGCGGCTCAAGCGGCGTAAATGAAATTTTGCAGTCAAAACAAGCCATGTGCTCGCTGTAATGTATAAAACTCTCTTTTAAGCCCAGCTCGTCAGCATTTGCGATCTCGACCTCGACCTCGCCAAAGCTCTCATTTAACGCCTTTTCCACGTCGCTTGCAAGGCGTTCGTGATTTTGCTCATCGATAGCGATCCTATCAACGATGACCTTTATCGTGTGTTTTTTCGTTTTTGCAAGCTCGATCTCTTCGTCAAGCCTCACTACCACGCCATCTATCTGTGCCCTTACAAAGCCTTTTTGACGTAAATTTTCGATCAAGTCCGCCCATGTGCCCTTTTTCTCACGAACTAGCGGCGCATAGATGATCACTTTTGCGCCAAGCGGGAGCTTTGAAATTTCATTTATGATGTCGCTCGCACTCATTTTTGAGATAGGTTTGCCGCACTTATGGCAGTGCTGCACGCCAACCCTTGCGTATAAAAGCCTTAGATAATCATAAATTTCAGTGATCGTGCCAACCGTTGAGCGCGGGTTTTTAGAGGTTGTCTTTTGATCGATTGCGATAGCAGGCGTTAAACCCTCGATCTTATCGACATCAGGCTTGCCCACGCGGTCTAAAAACTGCCTAGCGTAGCTACTAAGGCTCTCCATGTACCTTCTTTGCCCCTCGGCATAGAGCGTGTCAAAAGCTAGTGTGCTCTTGCCACTGCCGCTAAGACCGGTAAAAACTACTAGTTTGTTTTTTGGAATTTCAAGATTTAAATTTTTAAGATTATGCTCGCGTGCACCAGTTATTTTTATAGTATCATTCATTAAATTTATACGACCTTTTTAAAATTTTAATCTGTAAATTTAGTCTAAAAGTGATAAAAACTTTATAAAGTAGTTTAGAGAAATTAAGCGTGCTATGAAAATTTAAGAGTATATTTATATCATTTTCAGTTTTTTTTGATATTCTACGCCAAAATTTTATTTAAGGAGAAAAAATGTCTGTAAAAATAACCGATATATGCATAAGCTGTGGTTCATGCATTGATGAGTGCCCAGTTTCAGCTATTGTTGATGATAGCGACAACCCAACTGGAGCAGATACATACTATGTTTATTCAAACAAATGCGTTGAGTGCGTAGGCTACAACGATGAGCCAGCCTGTGCATCTGCCTGTCCAACTGATGGCTGCATCGTTTGGGATACTGTAGTAGCAGGACAACCTTCACGTGATCAAATCGGTGCTGACGCTCGCACTGGTAGCACTCCAGTTATCCAATAAATTTACAAAATTTAGGCTCAAATTTGAGCCTATTTTATTTTTAAGCTTTATTTGATATAATTGCCAACTTCATTTAAATAACCTAAATTTTAAGGAAAATTTATGCAAAGAACACTTTCTATTATTAAGCCTGACGCTGTTAAGAAAAATGTTGTTGGAAAGATTATAGATAGATTTGAAAGCAACGGCTTAAGAATCGCAGCTGCAAAGAAAATCAAACTTAGCAAATGCGATGCAAAAGCATTTTATGCAGTTCATAAAGATAGACCTTTCTTCAACGATCTAGTTGATTTTATGGTAAGCGGACCAGTCGTAGTTATGGTTTTAGAAGGCGAAAATGCAGTTGCTAAAAACCGCGAGCTAATGGGTGCAACTAATCCTAAAGAAGCAGCTCCTGGCACTATCAGAGCTGATTTTGCTGATAGCATTGACGCAAACGCAGTTCACGGAAGCGACAGCCTAGAAAACGCTGTAAATGAGATAAATTTCTTCTTTGCTTCAAGAGAAATTTGCTAATTTTGGACTAAAATTTGATTATTCCGTTTTCTAGAATAGCAAACAAAGAGATAAACTTTGAGCTAGTAAGAAACAATGATCTAATTTTTAGTGGAATTTTAAAAAGAAAAGACCCTTTTTTGGTAAAATGTCAAGGCACCATAAAGGGCGAGATAAAATATATTTGCGATCGATGTGGTGATGAATTTATGTTGCCAGTCGATCAAGACGTAGAGCTAAATTTAAGCGATGGTGTCTATAAAGACAGAGAAAACGAGCTTAGCGATACGGTTGAATTTTTTGATGGCAATATTGATTTAAAAGAAGTTTTTGAAAGTGAGTTAGAAGCTTTTAAGAGCGATTATTTTTATTGTGAAAAATGTAAAAATTTATAAAGGAGAATAAAATGGCAGTACCAAAGCGAAGAGTGAGTCATTCTCGTGCAGCAAAACGTAGAACACATTACAAAGTTACACTTCCAGTGCCTGTAAAAGACAAAGATGGTTCTTGGAAAATGCCTCACCGCATAAACAAAACAACAGGTGAATACTAAAATATGATTCGCATTGCTATTGATGCTATGGGTGGTGATTTTGGTGCAGATCCTATAATATCTGGCGTTATTGAAGCACTAAAAGAGACAGAATTTAAAGCTGTATTAGTTGGCGATAGCAATGCCATAAAACCACTCATCCCACAACCCTATTTAAAAAATATAGAATTTATAGAAGCTACTGAGGTCATCTCTATGGCTGACGGAGCGACAGACGCACTAAAAAGAAAAGATAGCACGATCTACAAAGCTGTTGAGCTTTTAAAAGAAAAAGAAGTCGATGCTGTCGTTTCTGCTGGTCACAGCGGTGCTACTATGAGTTTAGCTACGTTAAGAGTTGGTAGATTAAAAAATGTATCTCGTCCAGCAATCGCAACACTTATGCCTAATTCAAAAGAGACAGCTACTTTGGTTTTAGATGTTGGTGCAAATGTTGATTGCAGAAGCGAACACTTATTTCAATTTGCCATAATGGGCGAAGCCTATGCAAAAGAAATTTTAGGCAGAAAAGCGCCAAAAGTTGGTCTTTTATCAAACGGCGAAGAAGAGAGCAAAGGCAACGAGGTCAGTAAAGAAGCCTTTAAGCTGGTTTCTAGACTTGATAGCTTTGTTGGAAACGCGGAAGGCAATCAAATTTTTGATGGTAGCATTGATGTCATGGTTTGCGACGGTTTTATGGGAAATATCCTACTAAAAACGAGCGAAGGCGTCGCTGATGCCATAGGTAAGATCATCAAAAAGCAGGTCAAAAAATCACCTCTTGCTATGGCTGGATCAGTGCTTATGAGAAAAGTCTTTAAAACCCTAAAAAAACAGGTCAGCTACGATGAGTATGGTGGTGCTCCGCTTCTTGGCGTAAATGGCTGCGTCATCATAAGTCACGGCAAAAGCAACTCAAAAGCTATAAAAAATGCAATATTTCAAGCAATTAAATTTGCTAATTCGAATATAAATAAAGTTATAGAAGAAGAACTTTCACACTTTGCAAGGTAAAATATGCCAAAAGCTTCATTGATCTCCATTGCGTCATATGTCCCAGAAAAAATTTTAACAAATTTTGATTTTGAAAAAATGGTCGATACGAGCGATGAGTGGATAGTAAAGCGAACTGGCATAGAGCAAAGACACATTGCAACGACTGAGATAACAAGCGACCTTGGCACAAAAGCTGCCGAGCTAGCTATAAAACGCTCAGGCCTTGAAAAATCACAAATCGATGCAGTGATATGCGCTACGATATCTCCAGATCATCTTTGCATGCCTTCAACTGCTTGCAAAATAGCTGCAAATTTGGATTTAAATTTTGGCATCACAGCTTTTGATATAAGCGCGGCTTGCACGGGTTTTATCTATCTTTTAGAGCTTGCAAATTCCCTTGTTACAAGTGGTGCTAAGAAAAATGTTTTGATCATAGGAGCTGAAAAACTAAGCTCGATGATCGACTACACAGATAGAAGCACTTGCATACTTTTTGGTGACGGAGCTGGTGCTGCTGTGATAAGTGCGAGCGAAGAAAACGAGATCATTGACATCCACACTGCAAGCGACGGCAGACAAGCTGAGCTTTTGATAACTCCAGGATGTGGTAGTGCATTTCCAGCTAGCGAAGAGACACTAAAAAATAGGCTAAATTTCATCCACATGAGTGGAAATGAGGTCTTTAAGATAGCAGTTCAAACTCTTAGCAAAAGCGTGATAGAAATTTTACACGCAAACAAAATGCAAAGCGAAGATATCGACTTTTTCATACCTCATCAAGCAAATATCAGGATAATAGACGCCGTAAAAAACAGGCTAAATTTCACTGACGAGCAGTGCGTTTTGACGGTTGCAAAATACGGCAACACAAGCTCTGCTTCGATCCCAATGGCGATAAATGATGCTTACGAGGATGGACGCATTAAAAATGGTTCAGTTTTACTTCTTGACGCATTTGGTGGCGGCTTTACTTGGGGTTCAGCGATACTAAAATTTGGCGGAAAAAATTTTAGCAATCTGTAATTAGCCGCTTTCGCACCCAAAACTCTAAATTTAATAAAATTTCTACAACACCCTCTATAAATTTTTAAAAATTTCCATTCATTTTCAAATGCATATTAAAATTACAATGTTTTAAATTTTCAGATCTATTT
>NZ_POYX01000021.1:0-5001 GCF_002913865.1 Campylobacter concisus | reverse complement strand
ATAAACGGATCTGCTCTACTTACATCTTTTGGTTGCTTTAGCCTAACCCAAACGCTTTCGTTTGATTTTTTTATTAAGATGCACCACTGATGTGTCTTAAAAAGATTCTCGATAATTTTTTTTATAATATTAAACATTTTTTACCTTAATAGCATAAATTACCGAATCAATATAAAGATTGGTTGTTTTTTGACAAAACTTTAAATTTAGCAATCCAATTAAATTTAAGAAAGGAGTAACAAACAATTTTAAAATTCTTCTTAGAAACTTAAAAGTAATTTTGCCGATCATGTCATTAAAATATACGTTTGCTAGCAAAAATAGTGAGCTTAAATTTGGATTTGTTTTTTCTCGTTTTATAATTTCAAATCCATAATCAATAAAAAGCTTTTCTGTGTAATGAGTAGAAAATTTTCTCTCAGAATGTTTTTCACCATCAAACCATATAAAAGGTACAGAAATTAAAATTTTACCGTTAATTTTTAATACTCTATTAATTTCTTTCATAATATTCTCGATATTATCCGCCTGGTATATAGCCTGAAAACTGACAAAGCCATCAAATGAACTATCCTCGAAAGGAAAAGTATTGCCGTCATAAAAAAAATCAGCATTATTCTGCCCCCCCCTATTAGTTCAAGGCCTATATATCTCTTACACTCAAATAGATCGATATAAGGTTTTGTCCCACAACCTAAATCCAAAATATAGCCGTTAAAATTTTTTGAAAATTTTTGAATATATCTCCAAAGTTCCTTTCTCTCTAAAAAATTTGCATTTAAAAAAAACTCTAATATTTTTGGATTCCAGTCATTCTTTTTAAACATTACATAACCTTATAACTTTTTTTATAGAATTAACCCAATTTTCAAGACTATATTTTTTAGCCATATCAGAATTAATATATGAATTAATATTATCTATATACTCTAAATATCTTTTAGAATTCATACTAGATATAAATACATGCATTTCATCAATAGAGTTAAATTGTCTAAAATCTATAAAACATTCTTTCGGGATAATTTTTTCAATATTTGGTGCCCCCCAATAGATAGGAACCGCGCTAGCCAAAAAACAATCAAATATCTTTTCGCTAACATAATCTTCCACATTATTTGCGTTTTCAAAACAAATCACAAACTTGTACTTACATATAGTTGATATCTTATCTTTAACAGTGCCTTTATAAGAGATCCTTTTGGGTGCCAATAGTTTTGAGCTAAATATAGTTTTGTTCTTAATTTTTAGTATATATTTATCCCAACCATAGCCATATAAATCAAAATCACTAATATATTTTTTTTCAAACCATCTAATGATTTTAAACCTATGTGAGTACAACTCCCCTTTTATCTTTGATGACAGATTACTATTAATCAAAACGCATAGCTTTCTATCTAGATAGTCTTTAACTGTTGCCATTTCTGAAAAAACATACCTTGTGGATGGGAAGAAAAAATACTTTTTATTATCTATTAAACTATTTTTCCATGTTAGAATAAAATCAAATTCTTGGTGTCGTTTTTTATCGTAATTGATTTTATTTATAATTTCTGCTTCTCGTAACATTACTATTGATTTTGTTTTTTTCTTATTTATGATCTTGTTTATACTAAAAGTCGGCATATCCAAAAAGATACAAATATCCGGATCAATGTTTTGTTTTTTATATATATCCAGAGTATGAATTTCATACCCTATTCTTTTTAAATCATTAGTCAAACTAACGTACTCATTTGTCAATGGATAATGAAGCAGAAAATAATCATTGTTTACTCGCTTATCGTATTCGCAATAAAATGCTATTGTTTTATTTTTTATGGCTAGTCTCCTTTAATGTTATGTCGAAACTATTCCTAAAATAAATATATAAAATACATAATAATATTTTAGTCATTTTATAGGTATCCAGCATACTAACTTTAAATAATAGTATCTTCTTAATTCTGGATCTAGTAGGTCAAAAACATAACTTACACACATCAGTGTAATTAGTGTCGCCATAGCAGCGCCAACCGCGCCATGTGTATTAATTAAGATATAGTTAAGTACTATATTAATCAATACACCAAATACATTTTTATATAAGTACCTTGACTCAAATTTTTCAACATAGAGTATTTTTACAAAAACTGCATCAATTGATGCAAAGATGATACACCATGAAAGGACAGATAAAATATGTGGAGCAGCAACAAACTTTTCGCCATATAATATTGTAATAATGAGACTACTACAAAAAGTCATTGTCAGGGCAATCGGAATAGATATCCACAATACTAATCTATAAAGTTTTTCAAGTAGTTTTAAATAGTTGTCTTGGTTTTGTAATTTTAATTCTACTAATTTTGGATATATAGAAGCCGCAATAACACCAGGAATAAAATAAAACAGTTCGCTGACTCTTATTGCTGCTGCATAGTTCCCATTTGCATCATCCCCAAGCATATGTTTTATCATTATTTGATCAGTCCTCGTATATATAAATGCTGTTACAGATACCATAAGCATTGGTATAGAAATTTTTATATATTTTTTTAACAATGATTTTTCAAATTTCCAACCCAATATATTTCCGCCCTTGCAATTATATATAAACAAACAACTCAATGCTAAAAAAAGACTATCGAACGCAAGTGCATATGCAAAATACATTAATGGCATACTAAAATAAACTAATAATATTTTTATAGATGATGAGATCATAAAACCTGTGTTGCTAGCAAGAACTATATATTTTGATAAAACCCTTGCTTGAAAAAAACTTTCAATTAAAATATAAAAAACTTGAAAAATAACAGTTATTGCCACTATATTTACTAATAATCTCGTTTGAGATTCTTTATAAATAAAAAAACTTAATATAAAAATAACTCCCATAGATATAATAGACGAGGCAAACATCATAAAAAACGCGGTTCCAAGCACCTTATCTACATTATTTTGATCGTTTACAATATCTCTTACTATAATTTGACTTAGACCTAAAGAGGCAAATGCAATAAATATACTTACAAAGCTCTGAGCATATGAAAGCAAACCAAACCTTTCTGGGCCTAAATACCTTGTTAAATATATAACTACAAAAAAAGATATTACCATTTTGAAAATCTTATCAAAAAGTAAATATGATGTATTATTAAAATATTTCATAAACTCATTATTTGATTTTAATGATTTTATTTTTTTAATCATCTGTTTAAATACTCTTTTAAAATTACAATAAAATCTTTAATATCTTCACTATCTATCTGCCCTATATTTGCAATCCTAAAAGTATTAAATTCTGTCACCTTTCCAGGGTAAATAGTAAAGCCTCTCTCGTAAAAATAATTATGCATATCGTTAAAATCTACACCAACAGGTATATGAATAGAAGTGATAATTTTAGAGTGGTATTTGTCATTTACTAAGTAAGTTAATCCCATCTCTTTTAAAGCTTTTGTTAAAGTTTCCCAAGATTTACAATATCTCTTGTATCTATTTTCTATACCCTCATCTTTGGCTTCAATAATAGCTTGCTTAAGAGCATATATGGTTTGTACTGGTGGAGTAAATCTCATTTGATGATTTTTTTTAAAATTATCATACTGCTCATAAAGACTTAGATAAAAAGTTCTTGGTGTTATGTTTTTTAACTCATCCAAAGAAGATTTTTTAGCAACTACAAAACTGACACCGGCCATACCTTGAATATTTTTGTTACTACTAGAAGCCAAATATGAAATATTTTGTTTTTGCATATCGATTGGGATAGCAGCATAAGAACTCATAGCATCTACTATAAACTCTATATTATATTGTTTTGTTAATTTTCCTAAATCACTAAGGTTATTTAAAATACCCGTAGTAGTCTCATTATGTATAACAGCAAGATGAGAAATAGAGCTATTTTGCCTTACTACCTCCTCAACTTTTTTTAAGTCCACTGGCTCTATAGATGAACTTTTAAATTCTATATATTTTATCTTGTATCTTGATGCTATTTGACACATTCTTGTTCCATAAGCACCATTGTTTATAATCAGTATGCTCTTATGGTATGGTACAACTGAAGTTAATATGGCTTCTACAGCTGCTGTGCCACTTCCACCAAACAATACCGTGGTATAGTCATTAGTATTAGCTACAATGCTTGTAAGCTCAGATGAAACATATTTCATAATATCGCCAAATTCTTTTTCTCTTGGACAAATATCTGGTACAACTTGAGCTGCTTTGACAGTATCGGTTGTTGTTGCTGGTCCTGGATTTAATAATATATTTCTTTTAATTTTCATATTTTTTGCCTTTATTTTAGGTAGTATTTTTTCAATCGCCCTTCTTAAATGGTCTTGATCATCTATCTCACACCATATAAGTCCATTTATTTTTTTAACAAAAAATGAACTTTTACTTGAAATTTGCGCCATGATATTTTCATAATCTATTTTTAGATTATCTTGCTTTTCAAAGGTCTCACACATAATCTTATAATTTTTTATTGAAACTTTCGATATCCCGACAAGCTCTCCATATATGGATCCTAATTCTTCCTTTTTTTTAGATACAGAAATAAGACTATAATTTTCATCGGTCTCTATATATACTTCATCATTCGAATTTGTTTTATCGCTTGCTAAAACAATATTGTCCAATTCATCTTCAAGAAGAAATTTTAGTGCATCTTTTTCATATAATAAGTCAGACTCAAGAAGTAAAAAATCATCATTTAACTTTTCTTTCATACAATAAAGAGTATACATACTACTAGTTATCTCATACTTATCACTTTTAACTGTTTCTATTTGTGGATAATTAAGTGCAAATTTTTCATATATTTCAGCCAAATAGCCAGTACCTATATATATTTTTTCAATTCCAAATGATAATAAGTTATCTATACTTCTTTCGACAAGGGAAATACCTTCTATTTCTAAAAAACCTTTTGGTTTTAATTTTGTCCTTTCTTTTAATCTACTTCCGAAACCTGCCGCCAGTATAACTGCTGTATTTATC
>NZ_POYX01000020.1:0-8631 GCF_002913865.1 Campylobacter concisus | reverse complement strand
CTACAAGGGCTCTAGCGTCATGGATGAAATCTCAGGCATCAACGCGCAAATTTATAATGAAAAAAACAGAAACTACATATTTTTTAATCTCAAAAATCAAGGGGAGATACGTTGAAATACTTGCTTTTTGTAGCGATTTTGGTTGCGATTTACATCATATTTTTTAAAAATAGAAAAAAAAGCGACAAGATAAGCACCAGCAACTTCGAAGAGTGCAGCAAATGCGGTGTCTTTAGCGACATCGATCAAATGGTGCTAAGGGACGGAAAATACATCTGCAAAGAGTGCATAAAGGGTGAGAGATGAAAATTTTGGGTGATGAGCTGATCAAATTTGAACCGCTATTTCTTTGCAAAAGCGAAGATGAAATTTCAAGCGGTAGGCAAAATCTCTTTAAATTTGATAGAAATTTGATAAAAAAGGCGTTAGAGGCTGGAGCAAGCTTTAGCATCATCGCAAATGACATCAACGAAGCTATCATCGCAAATGCCGCTGGAGCAAAATTTATTATTGCCGATATTACGCTAGCAAAAGATCTGGCAAAAGTTGCGCAAAACTACCTATTTGACGCGCTTATCGCTGTTTTGGTAGAGAGTGAAATAAGCCTTTGCGAGCTTGCGAAATTTGAGATCGACGCGGCGATCCTGCCAAATGCTATAAAAGAATAAGGACAAAAATGGAAATTTTCAAAACCGCTTTTTTAATGGTTGCTTTAATGCTAGTTTTCATCGCTGTTGGCGGCTACGTGGGTGGCGAGCAAGGCATGATGATCGCCTTTTTGATGGCAGCTGGCATGAACCTATTTTCTTATTTTTTCAGCGACAAGCTCGTTCTAAAAAGATATAACGCCATCCCAGTCGATGAGAGTAACGCTCACGGCCTTTACGAGATCGTCTCACGCCTCACACAAAAGGCAAATTTGCCGATGCCAAAAATTTACATCATCCCAGAAGAGGTACCAAATGCCTTTGCCACAGGCCGCAACCCAAGTCACGCAGCCGTCGCAGTAACCGAGGGTCTTTTAAAAATTTTAAATGAAAACGAGATCGAAGGCGTGCTAGCTCACGAGCTAAGCCACGTAAGGCACTACGACATCCTAACTGGCTCAGTAGCAGCCATACTAGCTGGTGCTATCGCGATGGTCGCAAATTTTGCCAAGATAGGCACCGTAGCTAGTCAAAATCAAAACTCACAAAGAAACGCCAACCCAGTAATTATGCTAATCATCGCCGTTGTGATGCCACTAGCTGCTACGATCATCCAAATGGCGATCTCAAGGGAGCGCGAGTATAAGGCAGACAAAGGCGCAGCCTATCTAACGGGGCACCCAGAGTGGCTAGCCAGCGCGCTAACAAAACTTGAAAACTACTCAAATTCTTACGTTATGCAAAATGCAAGCGAGCAAAGCGCACATATGTTTATCGTAAATCCATTTGGCTCGCTAACTAGCAAGCTTGGTGTGCTTTTTAGAACGCATCCAAGCACTATCGACAGGATCGCCGAGCTTCAAAGACTAGAGCAAGAGATAAAAAGAGGTATGTAAAAATTTAGCCCTTAGCAAATTTGGGTTAATCTTCTTTTTGCTATCTTTTTTGGCTTTAATTTTAGACATTTACTAGCAAATTTAAATTTCATGAACGAGCATATCACGCTTCCAAATTCAGTGGCAAGTGATAACGAGACCTGAATTTGGTAAGTTGCTAAGGCGAGTGAGTAAAGATTTAAAATTTGTAAATTTGCTTTGTTAAATCAAGTGAGTTTCAAGTAAATTTTAAAATTTTATGAACGAGTAATTTCGGCTCTAAAATTTGAGCTAAGCGATAAGCGAAGCCAAATTTTAGTAGTCAATTCTTAGGGGTGAATGGAATTTTAAAATTTGCTTTGAGATATAAATTTATCAAAAGGGAGACAAGGGGACTCGAGTTACGAGGCCGTCCCCTTATCCCCCTTTTTAAATCCTCCAAACCCTTCGCACGTTAGAAGTGCATGCTTCAGTGCTTCGCACTGCATGCGGTTTTGTCCAATAAAATTCCACTAAATTTGCAGGACAAAAACTGAAATTTAACCATAAATTTCACTGCAGTTTCTTGCAATCTTCGTCTTTTATGGTGTATTCAAAGATTAGTTCGCCGTTTTCTGAGTAGAAAATTTCATCCAAGCTAACGCCGATACTTAGCATATTTAAGATTTCTTTATCCTTACAGGCGGTTCTTAAATTCTCTTTTTTTATAGCCTCGATAAATTCCAAAAGCTCTTTTTCTTCAAGCCTTTTTATCTCTTGCTTTCTTGCGTGTTTGACAGCGTATCTGTAGATGAGCGTATCGCCCACGTTTAAGATATCATTAAGCGTTAGCGTCGGCGTGCAGATAAATGGGAGCTTTTTTTTGTAGTATGTTGCGTGATTTTTCGCTGCCATATCTGGCGTCAGAGCCAGAGCTAGCGAGCAAAAAAACAGCGCAAAAATGGCTACTCGCAACTACTCTTATCCAGCTTCAAATCAAAAAGATGTCTGCCCTCAAAGCCGTAGCTGCCACTTAGCGTGATGCCGCGATTTAGCGCAGCTCTTGCCATGCCTGAGTTGCAAAGTGCCTCTTTTCCATTTTGATAAAACTCATCTTTTAAAGCCGAAATTTGAGCCTTGTTGTAGCCTTTTAGCTTCTTTGTCTTAGTCTCGTTTAAGACAAACTCGCCATGTATGTTTAGCCCGTCACTGCTTACATCTTTTAGCGTGATCATCTCATCGACCCTGCTTGGTAAATTTGGCTTTGCGGTTTGGACGACAAAGGCTGGGATCTGCTTTGTATCAAGCTGATTTAGTATCTGCTCATAAACTTTAAACTCACTCTCCTGCGCGCCAAAAGCAAGGCTTGCAAGAGCTAATAAAACGATCTTTTTCACATATTACCTTTATATAAATTTTCTAGTGATATTTGGCGAGAGTTTGACTAAGATGTCGTAGTTTATCGTGCCAAAAAAGTTAGCCCAGACATTTGCGTCCTCAAAGACACAGACCCATTCGCCACTATCTTTGCAGCTAAAGCTATCCATCGAAATTTTGCCAAGTATCAGCTCGCCGTTTGCAAGCCTTAGCTCACCAAGTCCATTGTATCTTAGCAGTCCGTCGCCATATCCAAGATCATAAGTAGCGACGTTTATATCATCTTTTGCTATAAATTTAGCCCCATATCCCACGCTTTGACCACTTTTTAAAACCCGCCTGCTAACGCGCTTTGCCCAAAGTGAAAGCACTGGCTTTAAATTTAAAGAGCCATTAAACTGAGCATATCCATACTGAGCGATGCCTACGCGCACCATCTCATCTTTTATCTCGCTCGCTCTTTCAAGGGCGGCTGAGTTGTGAGAGTGAAAGATCGGTTTTTTTATACCAAACTCATCGCAAAGAGCTAAAATTTTCGCTTTTGCGGCGTTAAAATTTTCTCTTTGCACGAAATAATCAGCATTTAACTCATCACTTGCGCGAAAGTGCGTATAAGCGCCAAGAAGCTCTAAATTTCTTCTGGCTAAAATTTCAAATGCATAATCAAGCTCGCTTACATCAAGCCCATTTCTATGCATGCCGGTGTCGATGGCGAGGTTGATTTTTGTATTTTCTTTTATCTTTAAAAGTGCGTCTATGTCATTTATGGCGTAGGTAAATTTAGCGCTCTCATCGCCTGTTGGGATGTGCGAGAGGATCAAGATATTTTCAAAGATATCAGCGATCTCATTTGCTTCACACTCGCTCTTTACAGCGCAGTTTTTTATGCCAAATTTCTTAGCCTCGCTAGCTATGAGCCTTGCGCCGTGCCCATAAGCGTTATCTTTTAGCACGACGATAACATTTTCTTTTCCGCCAGCTTTGTCACAAATTTTAGTTAGATTGTGGATATAAGCTGCTTTGTTTAGGTGTATCTCAGACATTAAAATTCACATCATAAGCTTTATAAACGTCAGGCAAGAGCTTTCTTACGTTGTAGTCAAATGCATAGAATTTAGCGTAAATTTCTTTTAGATCAGCCTCTTTAACCTTGCCAAAGTCAAAGACATCAGTGCCATTTTTCTTTGGCACTTGGCGGTCAAGCTCAGCAAAAAACGCAGACCTAGCCTCTAAAATTTTCTCTATCTTCTCTTTTACTTCTTGAGATTTTTCCACTTCTACTCCTCTATAAAAATTTTCATCTCATCGCCATAAAGCTTGACATAAAGGGTCTTTTGACCTGCAAATTTATGCGTATCAGCAGCGTAATCCTCATAAAAACTCACGCGAAAGAGCTTGTCGTTTTTAAGATTTGGATAAGGTGTAATGAGAAAATTTGAAAAAGCGATATGTTTTTTCTCTTTTTTAGAAAAGATAGCTCGTTTCATATTTTTAAAATTTTCTAAGCTCATGCCGTCATATCGCTCAAAATCTTTATCATAAAATTTCAAATAGCTATCAATGTCACTCTCGCTCCAAGTCTTTTTCCAGTTAAGAATTCCAGAGATGATCACTGCAATGTCATTCACGCTTGCTTCTGGGCGCTTGTCCTCGTAGATAAATGCAAGCGTTTTTTTATGGTCTATAACTTCGTCAAATTTCATCAAAATGTCATTTTGCATAGCCACGCAGCCCTTTGTCTTTAGCTCATCTGTCCTTTGACCATCGAGCGGATAGCCATGTATCCAGATGCCACTGCCATTGCGTTTTGCGAGTTTATCAAGCAAATTTGGATATGAAAGAGAAAAGGCAAGAGGCCCCAAGTATCTATCATTTGGCGTAAATCTACGCGTGAGCTGATAGACGCCAACTGGCGTTTTTAGATCGCCCTCAAGCAGTTTGTCGCCGTTTTTGCCAACAATGACACTTGAGCTAAATAGTTTTTTTGTAACGCCGTCTTTATAAGAGATGACTTCAAGCTCTTTATCAGTCTTATCAACCACGCTTAGAAGTATCTCGTTGTCGTAATATCCGTATCTAACGTCCTTGTCTTTGAGCTTTTTTAGCCAGTAGTCCTTACTTAAAATGTTCTTTTCAATGGCTTCTATGACAGCAGATGGGCCATTTTTTAAGTAAATTTCTTCGTAATTTTGGGCAAAAAGACAAGGCGCTAACGCGATGAAGAAAAGTAGTATCTTTTTCAAATGAAGTGTCCCAAAAAGTAAAATTTAGTGCGTAATTATAACCTAAAAAATTTCAATTTTTAAATTTTAAAGGGAATTTTAGTTTCTTTATATGTATAATCTGAAAACCATTATTAATTTACCACAAAGGAAAAATATGAAAAAACTTGTTTTTGGTGCATTACTTGCGGCTTCTACACTAATGGCAGCTGACATCAGCCTAGATCATGTCAGAGCAAGAGACACAAAGCCTGGCACAAACAACAGCGCTATTTTCATGGATATCAAAAATGCTTCAAATGCCGATGTAAAGCTAGTTGGCGTTCATTCAAGTGTTTGCAAAAGCACTGAAATTCACACTCACAAGATGGAAAATGGCATGATGGCTATGGTTCAGGTTGAGGACGCTGTTATCCCAAAAAATGGCGAGACAAAGCTAGCACCTGGCGGTCTTCACATCATGCTTATGGATCTAAATAAGCCCATAAAAGATGGCGACAAGGTTGATCTGGAGCTAAAATTTAGCAACGGCGAGAGCATCAAGCTTGATAATATCGGAGTAACCAAAAACTTCAAATAATGAAAAAAATTCTAATCATTTTTTCACTCATCTTTATAGTAGCAGGCGCTTTTTGGATGGGTCATAAATTTATGGTCAGTAAAGAGGATCCGCCTGAATTTGCCGATGTAAATACATCGCTTGATCCTCTAAAATGCGATCTAAACAAAGATGCTTGCGAGGTGAAATTTAATGGCGTTAAGCTAAAGATAGACATCTCGCCAAGACCGATCTTTGCGATGAGGCCGTTTAGCTTTAAGATCATTAATGGCAAAGATTTAGGGCTAAAAGATCCAAACCTTGCCATCGAGGGCATAAACATGAACATGGGCTTGATAAAAGCCAGACTTGATCAAAGAGGCGATAATCTAATAGCACAAGTCGTTTTAAGTGCTTGCGTGGTCGATCTTATGAGGTATAGATTTAAGCTGCTTGATGGCGAAAAAGAGACTGGATTTTTTGTCGATCTTGATCTAAAAATGTAAGGGCAAATGATGAAAAAGACACTTTGGGGCTTAATAATAATCTTAATATGTGCTGGTCTTGCGATGCTTTTTATAAAGCCAAACAAGTATGATTTTAAGGCGCTTTCAGAGCATGGCGAAGTGAGCCTTAAAAACTATAACGGCAAGTATAAAGCGATATATTTTGGTTATCTTTACTGCCCCGATGTCTGCCCTACTACGCTCTCTCTTGTGGGCGATGAGCTAAATAAACTAAAAAGAGATGACTTTGAGCTACTTTTCATCACTCTTGATCCTGAGCGTGACACGCCTGAAAATTTAACCCTAATGGCAAAAAATTTCTACAAAGATGCAGACGGACTAAAGATGAATGATCTGCCAAAAGTCGCTAAAAACTACGGCGTAAAATACCAAAAAGTGCATCTTAAAAACTCTGCTATGGGCTATTCTGTCGCTCACAGCTCTGCTATCTATCTGCTAGATAAAGATGGAAATTTTTACAGCGAAATTTCAAATTTAACTAGCGAAAATATCAAAGAAAATCTTTTAAATTTAATAAAAGATAGACCTTAAATTTATCTTGTAGATCAAAATTTCTTACTTTTAAAGAAAAATTTTTTAAACAGCTATACAATTCTTTTTAAACTAGCCGATATTGCGACAATGTAAATCATATGTAAAGGAATTCGTGTGAAGTCAATCACCAATAAAATAGCACTAATGCTAATAGTTGCTCTATGTATATCGTTTGTGGCTATGTCGGCCGCTAGTTACTATACTGCTCAGAGTAAAACCATCGAGCTAGTCATCCAATCTCAACGGCAAATTCTAAAAGATGTAAAAAACGCTATGAATACATTTTTTGACGAGAATACACATGCCGCAAATGGCATCGCCCAAAGGCTAGAAAAGCTAGAGGATAGAAGCCAGATAAATGAAATTTTAAGCACAACAAAGCTAATCGTATCGCCTGAGATAGAGAGAATTTTTGTTGGATATGAGAGCGATGGTGCGATGTACCGCTCAAATGGTAAGAATGAGATGCCAAAAGACAATGGCTACGACCCAAGAACAAGAGACTGGTATAAGATCGCAAAAGGCGCAAAAGCAACTTTTTCTGATCCTTACAAATCATCAAGCTCAAATGCCATGATGATAGCATTTTCAGCACCTATCGGCGATAAGGGTGTCGCCGCAATGAATGCTGATATTTCAAGCCTCAGTGAAGAGATCATGAGTATCAGCAAGACTGATTATAGTTATGCTTACGTAGTAGATAAAGATGGCAAGATCATCATCCACCCTGACAAAGAGTTAGTTGGCAAAGATAATCCAACTACGATAGGTCTAATTAATAGATATAAAAATAAAGAATTTAATGAAAACGGACTAATTGCTTATAAAAACACAAAGGGCGAGGATAGATATGCTGACTTCATAGAGCTAAACGATCGTGGCTGGCTAGCTATAACTGCCATGCAAAAAGATGTATTTACGTCAAATACTATGCCACTCCTAAAGATCCAGCTAATCCTAGCAGTGCTATTTATCGTTATCCTCTCAGCATTTGTCTATTTCTTGCTTAAAAAGTCTCTTAACCCTATAAAAATCATTCAGTCTAAGCTTGATGATGTATTTAAATTTGTAACTTACGAAGCAAAAGCACCAAGCAAGCTAGAGGTAAGATCAAATGACGAATTTGGTGAGATGAGCAAGGCGATAAATGAGAACATCGACAAAGTCATAGCTGGCATCAAAAAAGATAGCACTATGATAGATGAGCTAAATAAGGTAGCAAATTTAATGATCAAAGGAAACCTTGGAGCAAAGATAGGCTCAACTCCAAACAACCCATCACTAAATGAATTAAAAGAGCTACTAAATAAATTCTTTACATCTATCTCGGCAAATTTAAAGGGCATAACAAATGTTCTTAGCTCATATACTAAAAATGACTTTACAGCAAAGGTTGAGATAAATGAAGAGCTAGAGGCCGACCTAAAGGATATGATACTTGGAGTATCAAACATGGGCGAGGTAGTTTGCTCTATGCTAAACTCAAATTTAAGCCAAGCGCAGCTACTTGAAGAAAAAGCTACAACTTTGGCTTCAGCTATGAAAGAGCTAACGCAAGGCGCTAGTACACAAGCAAGCTCACTTCAAGAAAGTGCAGCAGCAGTAGAGCAAATGTCAAGCTCAATGAATGCCATCTCTCAAAAGACAGCTGATGTTATAAGACAAAGTGATGAAATTAAAAACATCATAACTATCATTAGAGATATAGCAGATCAAACAAACCTTCTAGCACTTAATGCTGCAATAGAAGCAGCAAGAGCTGGAGAGCATGGTAGAGGATTTGCAGTTGTTGCTGATGAAGTAAGAAAACTAGCTGAAAGAACTCAAAAATCTCTAGGTGAGATAGAAGCAAATACAAATGTATTAGCTCAATCAATAAATGAGATGAGTGAATCAATCAAAGAGCAAAGTGAAGGAATAAACATGATAAAT
>NZ_POYX01000019.1:0-14113 GCF_002913865.1 Campylobacter concisus | reverse complement strand
CCCTAAGCATGACGCTTAGATCGCCACTTTGTATTTTGTTTGCAAGATACGCAAATTTAGTAACCAAAATTGCGACAAAATCGACACTTCGATCGACTATCATCTCATCAAATTTCTTGCAAATTTTAGAGATAAAAGCGTAGCCATTTATAAAAAATTTCTCATAAAATTTTGGTATAAAGTAGGCATTTTGCAAAATTTTGTAAATTTTACTCTCGCAAATGCTCTCTTTAAAAATTTCTTTTTTATAAGCAAACACAGCAAAGCCAGCACTTGCAAGCACTAAGCCAAGTGTTAAAACGAGTAAGAAAATTTCACTGCTGTGAGATAAATTTAGCTTAAAATCCCCAAGGCTATTACTTAAAAACTCACTAAAGTTGCTCCAAAAAAAGCCACTAATGACTGAGAGAACGCCGAGCACACTCATGCCAACAAGCATATAGTTTTTGGCTTCATGTGCGTGAGTGTCGCTCTTTGGCTTTGCAAAAAAGACTAGCATGATAAGTCTAAAGCTATAAAATGCCGTAAGCACCGCACCAAATAGCAAGACGGCCCACAAAATTTGATTTTCACTAAAGGCGACTTCTAAAATTTTATCTTTAGAAAAAAAGCCAGCAAATGGATAAAAGCCAGCCAGCGCGCAGCTTGCGATGATAGAAAGAAGTGCAGTTGGCTTCATAAATTTATAAAGTCCGCCCATTTTTTTGATATTTAGCTCGTCATTCATCGCGTGCATGACGTTTCCAGCGCATAAAAAGAGAAGTGACTTGAAAAATGCGTGCGTGACAAGGTGAAAAAGTGCGATTTTGTAAGCGCCAAGACCAGCGGCTACAAACATATATCCAAGCTGCGAAAGCGTCGAGTAGGCGACTATCTTTTTAAGGTCGTTATGCACAAGCGCGATGCTTGCGGCAAATATAGCCACAAATGCGCCAAGGCAGGCTATAAAGTGCGAGACTTCAGGCACGTTTGCAAAGATGAAATTCGCACGTATGACTAGATAGACGCCAGCTGTTACCATGGTTGCAGCGTGGATGAGGGCAGAAACTGGCGTTGGGCCCTCCATGGCGTTTGCAAGCCATGTGTGAAATGGAAACTGTGCGCTTTTGCCCATGGCGCCTATAAAAAGAAGTGTGGCGATGACGCCTAAATTTAGCCCAGAAAGGTCGCTTCTAGCATTAAAAACCTCGCTAAATTTAAGTGAGCCAAAGCTATAAAATATATAAAAAATGCCAACAAGCATAGCAAGGTCAGCCACTCTATTCATCACAAAAGCTTCATTTGCAGCGACGTTTGCACTAGGTCTTTTATACCAAAAGCCAATGAGCAGCCATGAGCAAAGTCCAACGCCCTCCCAGCCGATAAATAGCCCTATGAAGTTATCGCTTGATACAAGGACGTTCATGCAAAAGACAAAGAGCCCAAGGTAGCTAAAAAAGCGGTTAAAACTCGCGTCATCTCTCATGTAGCCAATAGAGTAGATATGCACGATGCTAGCGACTACGCCCACGGTGCTAAGCATCACAAGGCTAATCGCGTCAAGGTAGAAGCTAAAGCTAAGATCAAGCGAGCCAAAATTTATAAACTCTTTTAGGGTTAAATTTAAAGGCTCATCTACGCTAAGACTAGCCGTTAGCATTAGCGAAGCTGTGGCGCTAGCGATCATGAGAAGCGAGCAAAAAAGACCGATAAATAAATTCTTACTGCTATGCGAAAAGATGCCAGCTATGATGAAGCTAAGAAGCGGAAAAAATAGCGAAATACAAAATAAAATCATCTCTTAGCCTTTCATATTTGTCATCGAATCTAAACTGATGCTGCCAGTCTTTTTATACCAAAGCACGAGCAGCCCAAGCCCCACAGCGACCTCGCTAGCAGCGATAGCTACTATAAAAAAGGCGATGATCTGCCCAGTTAGATCAAAGTAGTATTTCGAGATAGCTGCAAGTGCGATGTTTGCTGAGTTTAGTAAAATTTCGCTTGAGAAAAATAGCATTATCAAATTTCTTCTTCTCATTATGCCAACAAGCCCTATGACAAAGACTAGGCTTGCTAGGATGAGGTAGTGAGTAAGTCCTATCATAGCATCTCCTCAAGGCTGCTTTGCGCGTTCATGTCTTTGTGTATCAAGATGATGCCAGCCACCATCGCCACAAGTAGCATGATAGCGCACATCTCAAAGGCTAGCAGATACTTGCTAAAGAGTAAAATTCCAACCGCTTCGATGTTGCCAAGGTTAGCTAGGGTAGAATTTACCACCTCTTGCTTAGCGCTATAGATCGGCGCTAAAAAGATAAATATCAAAAGAAGCGCTATGAAACTGCTTAGAAGATAGACGATGATCTTTGCTTTTTTGCCACTTTTTGGCTCGCACTCCTTACTGGTGTCAAAAAACATCATCGCAAATGCGTATAAAACGACCACTGCGCCTGTATAGACGACGATTTGCACCACGCCTAAAAACTCAGCCCCAAGCAAGAAAAATATAGCTGATATAAAAACCATGCCAGCAGCTAGCGCAGAGACTGCATTTAGGGCGTTTTTGCAAAGCACGCTAAAAGAAAAACTAACTAATATAAGGGCGCTAAAAAGATAAAATGCAAAGCTCTCATACATCGCTTGACCCTTTTAAATTTATATCCATCGTTTCTGCCTTATCTTCATTTGTAAGCGCATTTGGCGTCTTTTTTACTAGGCTATTGGCATTTTTAGGTAGTGCGCCATAGCCCTCAAACTCGGCTTGATCTTTTAAAAATTTATCATCCGTCAAAAACTCATTTTTTGTGCCAAAGAGGATTTTGTTTTCACTTGCGACCTCGTACTCTTGCCCACAAACTATGGCAAGCTCAGGACAGACATCAGCGCAAAAACCGCAATAGACGCATCTACTTAAATTTATCGTGTAGCTTGCGACCTTTTTGCGGCCATCCTCGCCAAGAGAAGTCTTCATCGAGATGCAGTTACTAACGCAAATTTTCTCACATAATCCACAGCCTATGCAACGCTCATTTTCGCTCTCAACAAATTTTAAAAGCCTGTGAATTCCCCTATATCTGGCGTTTAGCTCCATCTTTTGCATAGGGTATTTTAGAGTGTGCGACTTGCTAAAGAGCATCTGCTTTAGCGTGATCTTTAGCCCCACCAAAAGATCAAGCTTAAAAGTAGCGGCGATGAAGTGCTTAAATTTATCAAATGTCCCTTTTGGCTCTATCTTTTTGTCTATCAAAATATATCTTTTCTCGCTCATTTTACGCCTTAGATAAGTAGTGCAAAGCCGGTGATTACGACATTTAAGATACCAAGCGGAAGTAAAATTTTCCAGCAAAGCATGCTAAGCTGATCGACCCTTAGATGCGGCCACGACGCCCTCGTCCAAAGAAAAAAGAAAAAGACTAGGCTTGATTTTAAAAGTATCATTAGCCCGCCTGGGATAAATAAAAACTCATTAAAACCGCCCAAAAATAGGAGCGTGATGATGATGCTTGCTGCGATCATGTTTGTGTATTCGCCGATAAAAAACATCGCCCATCTCATGCCGCTATACTCGGTGCCATAGCCTGCTACGATCTCGGTTTCGTTTTCTGTTAGACAAAATGGCGTTCTGTTGCACTCCACAAAGCTTGCCATCACGAAAAGCACGAAAGCAAGGGGCTGTTTGAAAACAAGCCAGTTAAATATGCCTTTTTGGTAGTTATTTATATCAACTAACGAGAGCGAGCTAGTCACCATGACAACGCTTAAAAGCGCCATGCCAGCGACCACTTCGAAGCTAAGAAGCGCTACGACTGCGCGAGTGGCGCTAATTAGTGCAAATTTATTGTAGCTTGCAAGGCCTGCTGCAAGTGGCGAAAAGACGCAAACTGCTGCCACGCCAGCGATATATAAAACGCCCACGTTTATATCTGCAAGTATCGGTCTAATCGTATGTCCAAAAACCTCAAACTCAGGCAAAAATGGCACAGGCGCAAGCGCTGCAAATGCCGCGATAGCAGAGATGAGAGGGGCTATTAGAAATATAAATTTATTTGCATTTGCAGGCACGATGTCCTCTTTTGTAAAGAGCTTTATCATGTCAGCCACGATCTGCAGCACGCCAGCAGGCCCCACCATATCAGGTCCCACGCGGCGCTGCATGTAGGCTAGCACCTTTCTTTCAGCATAAGTCGCAAGCCCTGCAAGGCTAGCCATGACGGCCAAGATGACGACTGCTTTAACAATAGTTGTTATCACAAAAAATAGCATTTCACTCATTCTCTGCCTTTATTATTTTTACGCTTGCGTAACTCTTGCCCTCAAAAATGGCGCTTACATCAAGCTTATCATCGTAGTCGCCAAGATAGGCTGCCACGCCTCCTAGCTCGCTATCAAGCTCCACACAAATGGCAAGCTTTTGCCCATTTTTTTCTAAAATGACCGCTTCATTTTGTGAAATTTCAAATTTAGCCATAAACTCACTACTTGCGTAAAGCACTGCGCGTTTAGCTGTCTGGCTAGCATAGTTTGCAAAAAATGAAGGCAGATTTATAGGATTTGCAAGGCTTATTAGCGCTTCGTCTTCTTTTAAATTTAGCCCATTTTGCTCTTTAAAAAGTGGCTCTACATCGTCTTTTGGCGTGAAATTTGAAATTTCAAGCTTGTAGCCTCTATGGCTTGTGCCGTCATTTTCATAAAAATTTTCTAAATCATCAAATTTAACGCCCCTATAGCCCTTCTCTTTTGGCAGCTGCGCTGTATAATCAATCGTATTTTTAGCCACCAGTCCAAGCGCATTTGCGATATCGTTTAAGAAGTAGCCGCCATGAGATAAAGCCGCATTTGTCGGCACTACTTCGTTATTTATGCTTGTAAATGTGCCCTCTTGCTGATTTAGCGCACCAGCGTCAAGATCGCCCTCAAAAATGCTAAATTTAAACTCGCCCATTTCATTGTATCCTAGCGTCTTGCCAGGCTTTTTCTCGTGTGAAAGCGTACAAATTTTAGCCACGCCAAGCGAATTCGTGCGAGGCGGTATCAGCATCACAGCAAAAGGCGTAGCTCTTGCGATAACTCCAGCAAGCGCAGCTAGTAAATTTGCATTTTCATGAGCGTAAAAGTCACTACCCAAAATGAGCGTAAATTTAGCCTTGCCCTCGCAGAGGGCAGCTACTTCTAAGCCAAAGTTTTCATCAAATTTTTCAACTCTTGCCTGAAGTGCTGCTGGTAAATTTTCGCCCCAGTTTTTAAGCACAAAGAGTAAAATTTGCTCCAATTTGCCAGCCTCATAGCTCACACAGGCGAAATTCTTTGAAAATTTCTTCACCACTTCATCAGCGATGTGATGAAAGTAAATTCCACTAGCTTTATTCATTTTTAGGGCGTTATTTAGCTTATAGCTTGTAACTGGGCTCTCGTGGCGCAAGAAGCTACCAGCCGTGATCACAAAGTCGCTATTTTTAAGGCTCTCATAGTCTGCATTATATGAGCTAAGGCCGCTAAATTCGCTAAAAATATTTAAGAAATTTTGAAATTTAAAAGCCTCATCGTTTAATAAATTTAGATCAAATTTCTCTCTCAAGCGCTCCAAAATAAGCGCCTCCTCGTTTGTTATGAAGCTATTAAATTTTATATTTTTTATATTGCCGTTTTTAAAATTTGAGATGAGCTCGTTAAATTTGACCTCATTTTTACGGGCATTTTCGTTGTGAAAGTCGTAGCCAAACCTTGCAGCACCACTGATCTCACCAAAGTGAAAGTCATTGCTGACGCGGTAAATTTGCCTGCTTCTATCGCTAGTGTTCTTTTCTTTTACGTCATAAAAAATTAGCTCGCAGTCGCTTTGGTGCGGATTTGCCGCTGGGACACGGCTTAGCTCCCAGATGTTTGAGCTATACTGAAAATTTGAGCTAACAAGCGCTCCAACAGGGCAGACGCTGATGCACTCACCACAAAACGAGCAGTCCAAATTTTCACCAGCGCTTGGGCCAATTAGGCTCTTTTGCATCTTGCTAAAGACGGCGTAAGCATCTTTTGGCATGCTATCTTTTAGCTCTTTTGGCACTTCAACGCCTCTTGGCACCGTTTTTAGCGCGCTCTCGCCGATCTTATCTTTACAAACCGTCACGCATCTCTCGCAGACCACGCAAAGAGCTGGATCGTAGTTTATTAGCCCCCATTTTTTGTGCGGTTTGTGCGTGTCTGTAATGGCAAAGCTTTGCTCATTTACATTTAGATGAGCCGTTAAATTTTGCAACTCACACTCGCCGCTTTTGTCACAAACGCCACATTGAAGGGGGTGATTGACGCAGTAGGTCTGCATGATCGCATTTCGCTCGGCAGCGATCTCTGGTGTGTTTGTATAAATTTGCATATCCTCTTTGGCTTTGGCGTTGCAGCTATAGACCACTTTGCCGTTTGCTTCGACCATGCAAAGCCTGCAAGCAAGCGTTGGCGAACAGCCGCTAAGGTAGCAAAGCGCAGGGATGTAGATGCCATTTGCTCTTGCGATGTTTAGGATGCTCTCGCCCTCGTTTGCCTCTAAAATTTGATCGTTTATGGTGATTTTCATTTGCTAACTACTACTTGTTTAAATGCATATCCATCAAACTCTTTTGCGCCAAGCACGGCAACCGTGCCTTTTAGCGACGGATCTAGCCTAAATTTAGCACTCACGCTAAAGTCTTTTGCCTTTAAATTTAAGGTTTCGCCATCCTTTGCCTTTGCCACTATGCCAAACTGCACACCGCCAACGATCTCATCGCTTGCGTTTTTGTTTAGATAAACGACCGCTCCGTCAAAATTTTCAAGCTCTCTTAGCTCGCTCACTTCTTTGACGCTTGCAAATTCTTTGACCTCGCTGCCTGCTAAGACGACATTTTTACCTAAAATTTCAAGTAGCCAAAAGATCGCATCTTTATCTGGATGAGCAAAAAGTGAGTCATCTATGATCACGTTTTTAACATCCTTTATCCACTCGCCAAGCTCCTCAAACTCCTCCTCGCCCACGTTGCACTCGCCGCTTATGAGCCCATCATCAAGCTCGTCAAAAAACTCATTTTGCACCAAATTTGCATACTTACAAAGAAGCGCTAAGACATAGCTTATTGATCCTATCTCACAGCGGATCAAATTTTTACTGCCAAGCTCGTTATCTTCAAAGCATGAGATGTATTTAAACTCGTGCTCTTTTATCTTTTTTGCTAAATTTTTGTCGCTCAAACTTAGTAAATTTGCGATACTTAGGCTCTTGCCTGCTATTAGATCATTAAATTTCATATCTTGCCCTTTTTTATCGTTAATGCCCAATCAACTTGGTTAAATTTAAGCGAGTTCATCACCTCACAGTTTAGGTTATAAGCCAAATTTACAGCTTTCTCCACGCCGCTGTAATCGCCTATCTCAAACAAAAATATCACCACTTCGTCTGGCTCGCTAGCCTTTATCTGCTGCCCAAGAGTGCTCAAAAACTCGCCCTTTAGATGCCTAATATCGACCCTTCTCATCTATCAACCTCGCCTAAGATGATATTTGTGCTGCCTATTATCGCAGCGACATCTGCCACGTATTGACCCACAAGCAGATCTTCATAAATAGCGCAGTGCCAAAAGCTTGGCGTGCGAATTTTTAGGCGGTACGGACTTGCGCTGCCGTCTGAGTTTATATAAATTCCAAGCTCGCCCTTTGGCGACTCACTAGCAAAGTAAATTTCACCCTTTGGTGGCTTTAACCCCTGAGTTATCAGCACAAAATGCTGCATTAGCGAGTAGTTTTGGCTCATTATCTGCTCTTTTGAAGCGCTCACATACTCTGGCGCGTCGGCGATGATGGCAGGGGTGCTGGTCTGATACTTGCTAACGCACTGCTTTAAAATTTTCACGCACTCGCGCATCTCTTTCATATAAAGTAGGTATCTCGCGTAGCAGTCGCCCTCATTAGCGTATGGCACATCAAATTCTAGCTCGTCGTAGATGAGATATGGCTCCTCTTTTCTGATATCACGCGCGACCCCACTTGCTCTTAGCATTACCCCAGAGCAGCCACTACCAAGGGCTAGCTCCTTGCTAACTACGCCCACATCAACAAGCCTTGCTTGCCAAATTCTATTTTCACTTAGCAGATCTTCATAAAGCGTGATGTCGCTTGGAAATTTCTCGCAAAATTTAAGCAGCTCCTCGCACCAGCCATCAGGTAGATCAAGCGGCACACCACCGATCCTTATCGAGCTGTGAGTTAGTCTTGCGCCGCAGTATTTTTCTATGAGATCAAGGATGTATTCACGCTCTCTAAATGCGTATAAAAAGACGCTCATAGCCCCCACGTCAAGGGCGTGCGTAGCTAAAAATAAAAGGTGCGAGCTTATGCGGTTTAGCTCTAAAAGCATAACTCTAATGATCTGCGCACGGCGAGGCACCTCGATAGCACAAAGCTTCTCCACAGCCGCACAAAATGCGTAGTTATTAGCGCTCGATGCGATGTAATCGACCCTGTCAGTTACTGGGATAAATTCCTGATAGGTCATATTTTCAGCCATCTTTTCAACGCCTCGGTGCATGAAGCCAACCTCTGGCATAGCGCGCACGACCTTTTCACCGTCAAGCTCAAGCACGAGTTTTAGCTGTCCGTGTGCGCTTGGGTGCTGCGGGCCAAAATTTAGTATCATCTTGCCGTCATTTTGCTCAAATTCTAAATTTTCAAAAAATGGTTTTAAGCGGTTTGGTGCCTGGCTCAAGGTCTTTCCTTTACTATCTGGCTTTGGTTAAATTTAGCCTTTTTGACAAATTTCACGCCGCCTTCTTCTTGATACTCGTAGTCTTCATTTTCATCAAACACACGTGAAAATCCAAAGGTATCTTTCTCATCCACAAAGGCTGGATCGCGGTTCTCTTCGCCGATCTGCTCTCTAAACTCACGCCCAAAAATTTTATCCACCTCGTACCATTTAGCAGCCTCGTCGCCAACTAGCGGATAGCTCTTTAGTAGGGGGTGCGAGTGCCAGTCATCAGGCATGATGAGACGCTTTAAATTTGGATGATCTTTGATAAGAACGCCACTTAGATCATACATCTCGCGCTCAGCCCAGTTTGCGCTTTTATAAAGCTCGCAAACGCTTTTTAGCATTTCGTCCTTTTTAACAAAGCACTTTACGCGTGTGCGTCTATTTTTAGTGATGCTAAGAAGCTGATAAAAGACCTCGTATCCGCCTTTTTGTGCTATATAATCAACCGCCGCAAGCTCGCAAAGCTGCTCGTAACCAAAGCCTTTTAGCGTCCCAAGAGTTTTAAAATTTTCACTAGAATTTACATATAAAACAAGCTGATCAAACTCCACGTAGCTAGATAAAATTTCCACTCCGCTTTGTTCTAAAACAGCCAGCTCTTCGTCAAATTTAGAGCCATTTGCTGCCTCTTTTGGCGTCTGCTTAGCTATATAAAATTTCTCGCTGTAATACTGCTTTTTTTGCAGGTCGTTTTTTGGCTTATACTCTCTCATATCTCAAGCTTTCTTGGCTTTTGCGCCCTAAATGCACTCTGTTTTCTTATCTTTTTTTGAAGCATCATAAGTGCGTACTGAAGCGTCTCTGGGCGCGGGGCACAGCCTGGGATGTAGATATCAACAGGTATTATGCGATCGACACCTTGAACGGTTGAGTAGGTGTTAAACATACCTCCAGTGTTTGCGCAGCTACCCATCGAGATGACCCACTTTGGCTCAGGCATCTGATCATAAAGACGCCTTGTAAATTCAGCGTGCTTTTTAGTTAGCGTGCCAGCTATGATCATCACCTCCGAGTGCCTTGGGCTGGCACGAAATATAGTGCCAAATCTATCAAAGTCATATCTGCTAGCCCCACTTGCCATCATCTCGATCGCACAGCAAGCAAGCCCATAGCTAAGAGCCCATAGCGAGTTGCTCCTGCCCCACTGCACGAGCTTATCAACGGTTGTCAAAACCACTGGCAGACCGCCATTTGCAGCGTAGTTTATCTGATGCTTTGCCATTTAAAGACTCCTTTTTGCCATGCGTAGGCAAAGCCGATAAGCAAGATCGCCACAAAAAGTAGCATCTCGATGAGCCCAAATAGCCCAAGTAGCCTAAAATCCACCGCCCACGGATACATAAAAATGACCTCAACGTCAAATAAAATAAATAAAATTCCATAAAAAAAGTAGTGGATATTTATCTTATTTGGCTGTTTTACAGTTGTCGGTCCGCACTCGTAAAAGCCTACTTTTAGGCGCTCGGTGTTGCGGTTGGCTAGCTTTTTGCTTATCTTTGAGGATAAAAATGTTATCAAGCTAAACGAACAAGTAGCTAACAAAAGTATGATAAAAGCGCCAAGATAGGTGCTGTCAAGCTCTGAGTGTGACATACTTCGCCTTTTTTAATTTTTCAAGATTCTACTAAATTTAAATTTATTTGATCTTGAAATAGCTCAAGAGTAGCGCACTCAAATCTCTTTTTGTGTAAAAAATACTCTTATTTTATCTTCTCAACGGCATCTTTTGCGGCACTTATACGCTCCGCCTCATCAAGCTCGCGCACAAAGCCATCTTTTACTAAAATGATCCTAGTCGCCACGTCAAAGTAGCTATCATCGTGGCTCACGGCGATGATGCTTATGCCCTTGCTTTGCAAAAATGGCAAAATTTCTTTGTAAAATTTACGCTTAAATAGCGGGTCTTGATCGGCCGCCCACTCATCAAGGATAAGGATAGAGCGGTGCTCTAAGATGGCTATTAGCAGGCTTAGGCGCTTTCGCTGACCGGTTGAGAGCTGCGTGGTGCTAAGTTTATTATCCACCACACTTACCTTTTTATCTATCTCAAGCAGGGCTAAAAGCTCCTCTATATCGTTTTGGCTGGCAAAGCCATCACGAGAGAGCGTTTGCGAAAATAGATAAAAATCAGCAAAAATAGCGCTTATCTTTGCCTGGTAGCTTTGTAAATTTGCATCATCTATCTTTGTGCTATCAAGGTAAATTTCGCCGCTGCTTGGGCGAAGAAGGCCGCAGAGAATATTTATAAGCGTACTTTTACCACTGCCATTTTTACCGATGATAAATGTTATCTCGCCACGTTTGATCTCTAAATTTACATCTTTTAGGCTAAATTTGCCCTGCTCGTAGTTAAAATTTATATCCTTTAGCCTGATGCTTTGCCACTCATCGCTTAGGCTATCATCAAATTTAAAGCCTTCTTTAAACTCGTTTAAATTTAAGTTCATTATCTTCTCTAAGCTCACCTTTGCGCTAAGTGCGGCTGGTATGGAGCCAACCATACTCATAAATGAGCCTCTTAAAAATAGTATCGTAAGGCTTATACTTAGCGCTGTTTGCAGACTCGCCCAGCCAAATGCCACGCACAAAAATACGCAAAGTCCGACCGCACCAAGGAGCATTACATTTGTGAAGTTATCACTTAGTGCGTGAAATATATCGGCTTTTACCATGCTTTGGCGCTTTTTGTCGCCTGTTAAATTTAGCTCGTCAAAGCAGATGCTTGCTCTTACTCTGTTTAGACTAAGCTCTCTGTGCCCCTCGACGATGTCGTCATAGTGCTTTTGCAAGGCGTCATCTTGGGTTCTAGACTCTCTAAAGTAAAGGTGGATCTTTTTCATCAAAAGCGTGTTTATAACAAGTGTTGCACCTATCCAAACGGCACTAAATATAAAAACCTTTGGCGCGATGTATGCTAGATAAAAGCTCGCGCAGATGATGAAAACTAGGCTTTGTATGAAGCCAGTAGCGCTCATAAAAGCAAATGTGATCGTCTTTATGTCGTTGTTTAGACTTGCTATGATCTTTGCCTTGCCGATCTCGTTTATCACGCTATTTGGCGTGTCTAAAATTTGCTTTACGCTTTGATATCTAAGCTCGTAGATAAATTTATGTCCGAAATTTGTAAGCGATATGTTTGCAGCGATGGCGCTTATGAAAAATAAGACCAAGATAGCTATAAATTTAACCACCACGAGGGCGTTAAATTCTTTTAAATTTACAAGTTCGTTGTTTATAAAAGAGAGCGTCCAGACGCCAAGCCCGCTAAAGGCAAGCGTCAGGATCACTATTTTGATTATTGAAAAAAGATTGCTTTTTATTAAATTCGCAAGCATTACATCGCAGCGCGTGGCTGAATGATGTTTTGGTCAAATTTTTGCTCGGTATTTTCACTCATAATGTGAAGCACCTTGCTGCGTTTGATCTTCGCATCGTCCTTAAATATCGCGCGCACCTTGTCCATGCCGGCATAAAAGTCGCGCATGAGCACGACGCAGATGTATTTGCCAAAAAATGTTGGCTTGATAACGCCATTTTCTTCGTAGATCGCATTTACAAGTTTTAGCAAGCTAAGCTCGACAAATAGGTCTTTGTTGATGTTTGCGTTGTTTTGCTCGTTGTAGGTTTTGATATCCACGGCGCTGTCAAAAAGCCTTGTTAAAAATGTATATTTTAGTCTCTCTTTTTTGCTAAATGCGCATTTTGCGATGACTGGACTTTGTCTTGCTTTGACCTTTCTACCGTAGTCAAGTAGGTTAAAGGCATTTATCACGAGCTCGCCGTCAAGAAAGCTAAATGCCCCGCTACCAACGCCCACGTACTCTAAATTTGAGCCTACATATTCGTCGCGAAGATCAGCGCTTTTTTCATTTGAAAACGCCCATGCATTACTTTGCCTGTAGCCACCCTTAGCAAATTCGCTCACGATGATCTCGTAAAATTCGCGCTCATTATCGACGTTTGAGACGCCTAGTGCGCGAGCGATGTTCTCTCTTGTTAGCTCTGATTTCATGAGCGGATAGAAGGTGATTTGCTGCGGATATATTGATTTTGCAGTGTTTATGTCGTTTATTAGCTGCTCTTTTGTTTGATTTGGCAGGTTAAAGATGAGATCTAGGCTGATAACTGGGATCTTGCCAAGAGCCTGCTCTATCTTTCTTTTTGTCTCCTCGGCAGAGCCAAATTTCTCGTATCTGCCAACTCTTTTTAGTGTCTCATCATCAAAGCTTTGCACGCCTACGCTTAAGCGGTCGATGAGGCCATCAAAGCGGCTGAGGCTCTCTGGCGAGATGTGATTTGGGTCGCTCTCTGCTGAGATATCCTCTGTGCTAAAGAGATCTTTTGCGAGTTTTAGCGTTTTTTCAAGCTCTGGCTCGTTTATAAGCGTCGTGCCACCACCCACATAAAGCGATGTAAAGTCAAAGCCAGCCTCCTTTATCTGCCTCATCTCCTCACGTAAATTTTCAAAGTAAATTTTCGCAAGCTCCTGCTCGTAGTGGTACTTGTGAAACGAGCAATATGGGCAAAATGTGTGACAAAACGGCACGTGAGCGTAGAGCATGTACTTTTTGTCTTTTTTTGGAGTTTTGGTGTAAGTCGTGTTTAAAATGTCTATGTTAAATTCGTTATATAGCGATTTTTGTATAGAATTATGAGCGTAATTTACAGCAAAACTCTCAACAATATTTTTAAAAATCATAATTAATCGCCTTAAATAAGTTAGTTTTAATTTAGTCCATTAGGATAGCCAAATTTTAATAAATTTAGCCTTGTAGTAACGTAAATTTTGAGTAAAAAATGCAATCATTTTTTAAATTTTTCATTTTTACAAACCTGCGATTTTTACATATCTAGCTAGCTTTTGCTCTACAAATTTATGCTTAGCCTACTTTTCTTTAACCCTTGATATGACCTTGCTTGAGTCAAGCTCAAATTTCACTCCATCTTTTGTCTGCAAATAGTAAAATTTACCGATATTGCAAAGCGACTTCACATCATAAATTTTAACCGCTTTTTCATCTATCTCACAAGGCGTTTGCTCTTTGTCTTTTGCATCACAAAGTGAGCTTGGTAGCGCCTTTAACGCACTTTTATCCACAAGCAAAAATTTATAATCCACGTCGCCTATGTTAAAGGTTTTTGCTGTGTATTTTATAAACAAAAGCGAGTTTGAAACGATCATAAGCGAAAGTGCAGCGTAGAAAACAAATGAAAAGTCCCTAGTCTCTTTGATACTAGAAGCGCCCAGTATAAAAGAGAGCATGAACGAGCAAAAGAGTATCCAAAGTGCCAAAAGTCCGCCATTTTTTAAGATAATAACTGAAATTATAAAGAGTAAAATCATGAGAAATGACAGAAGAT
>NZ_POYX01000018.1:0-684 GCF_002913865.1 Campylobacter concisus | reverse complement strand
CAATCAGCTCATTTAAATTTAAGGGAGACTGCGGTAAGACTAGCTTAGCATCACACATATTACTAAGCTCAAAAAATGTATTTAGTATTGCTATTTCTCTTGCATTACCTTGTGGAATTGGCTCTGGATATATGTAAAATAGTTTCATAAATCACTCCTTATTTTTGCACAAAAACACTATGAAAAGACCAAGCGTTACATAAAGATGAGTAAAGTACATAGTTTCAAATAATCCCCTAAATATATAAGTGCAAAGTATACTTCCAAATATTGCTATATAAAATTTGTTGTTTGACAAATACCTTTTAAAAGAAACAAAAAGCATATAAAAAACAAGCGCAACAAAAAAAGCAGTACCTACTACACCGTAATGATAATACTGGCCAATAAATACTGGCTCATCATGATGCGGATACTTAGTTCCATCAGCGCCTACACCAGTTGGGCCAAGGTCATCATTATTAACATTTTTGTCATTTAAAAATTTAGTATATTGTTTGCCACCAAAACCTATACCTATATAAGCTCTATCAGAGCCAAAAAGAAGTGGCAACCTCTTTGTCAAAATATCTCCTCTACCAGAAGTATAAAATCCTTGCGCAACTTTTAATTGTAAAAGCGTAGAGTTATAGTAGACGCAAACAGAGGCGGGAAGTAAAAATAGGCAAAATATCATGGATTTTT
>NZ_POYX01000017.1:0-26743 GCF_002913865.1 Campylobacter concisus | reverse complement strand
GATAGCATTACTATCAATGTTAAGAGTATTTTTATCACTTTGTGTTATAATCTGCCAAAAATTTTAAAAAAGGAAAAGAAAATGGCAGATAAATTTGAATTTCAAACTGAGGTCAATGACCTTTTAAATTTGATGATCCACTCTCTTTACTCAAACAAAGAGATATTTTTAAGAGAGCTCATATCAAACTCGAACGACGCACTTGACAAGCTAAACTACCTATGCTTGACTGATGAAAAGTATAAAAGCTTAAGCTACACTCCAAGGATCGACATAAAGGTCGATGAAAAAGCCAAAATTTTAACCATCAGCGACAACGGTATCGGCATGGATAAAGACGAGCTCATCGCAAATTTAGGCACCATTGCAAGAAGTGGCACAAAGGGCTTTATGCAAAGCTTAAGCGGCGATGCAAAGAAAGATAGCTCGCTCATTGGCCAGTTTGGCGTGGGCTTTTACTCAGCATTTATGGTGGCAAGCAAGATCGAAGTCATAAGCAAACGAGCACTAAGTGACAAAGCCTATAAATGGATATCTGACGCAAAAAGCTACGAGATCGAAGAGGCTAGCAAAGATGGCTTTGGCACGGATATAATCCTGCATTTAAATGACGATGAGTTTGCAAATTCTTGGCGCATAGAAGAGATAGTCAAAAAGTACTCAAACCACATCCCTTATCCTATATTTATGGATAAAGAGAGCTATGTCGCACCAAAAGAAGGCGAAAAAGAAGGCACATACGAGAGCAAAAACGAGCAGATAAACAAGGCAAATGCGCTTTGGAGACTAAGCAAATCAAGCCTCAAAGAGCAAGACTACAACGACTTTTATAAGCAAATTTCACACGACAGCAGCGACCCGCTACTTTATATCCACACAAAGGCCGAGGGCAAGATCGAGTACTCGACGCTATTTTATGTGCCAAGCACTGAGCCGTTTGATCTCTTTAGGGTTGATTATCAAAGTGGCGTGAAGCTTTATGTAAAGAGGGTTTTTATAACTGACGATGCAAAAGAGCTTTTGCCGCCGTATTTAAGATTTATCAAAGGTGTGATCGACGTTGAGGATCTGCCGCTAAACGTTAGCCGCGAAATTTTACAAGAAAATGCGATCATGAGAAACGTCAAAGAGCAAAGCGTGAAGAAAATTTTAAGCGAACTTGCAAAAGTAAAAGATAATGACCGCGAAAAATACATAAAATTTTACAAACTATTTGGCAAGGTTTTAAAAGAGGGACTTTACGGTTTTAACGCTGAAAAAGAGCAAATTTTGGATCTTTGCCTATTTAAAAGTTCAAAAAGAGACGGACTTATCAGCCTAAAAGAGTACAAAGAGGCGATGAAGGAGGATCAAAAATCGATCTACTATATCAGCGGCAACAACGAAAATATGCTAAGAAATTCGCCGCTTCTTGAGAGCTTTAAGAAAAACGACATCGAAGTGTTAATAATGGATGAAGAGATCGATACGATCGTCATGCCAATGGTCAATGAATTTGATAAAACACCTCTAAAATCAGTCTCACACGCTGATATAAACGACGAGATCAAAAGTGATGAAAAGGTTGATGAGAGCAAGGTTGCAAACACACTTGTTAAGATGAAAGAGATCTTAAAAGACGAGGTAAAAGATGTTAGGCTAAGCTCAAGGCTCTCAAGCTCGGCTGCAGTGCTAATATATGATAAAAACGACCCTGATTACGCTATGCAAGAGATGCTAAAACAGATGGGACAAGGCGCAAATGCTCCAAAAGTTAAGCCGATCTTGGAGATAAATGCTGATCATGAAATTTTTGCAAAACTTGAGAAAAATGAGGCGATGATTTATGACATAGCGCCTTTGCTTCTTGATATGGCAAGGCTAAATGAGGGCATGAGCCTAGAAAATCCAGCTAAATTTTCAGAACTTCTAACAAAAGTGATGATAAAAGCTATATAAAATTTGTAAGCCCAAAGAAATTTGGGCTTTTTAAATTTGTAGTCTAGTAAAAGCTCAAAATAATGCAAGCTAAGCGAAATTTGGCTCCACTATTAGTTTGAATTTTACTTATTTTTGCTCTTTGTATTTTAAAACTTGAGCGTAAATTTCATCTTTTAGTTTTAATTTTTCTTTTTTCAAGGCATCAAGCTCAGAGGCTTGTGCAGCTTTGCTGTCTATTTTTTCATTTAGCTCGTCATGCTTTTTGCAAAGTGCGGCAAAATGAACATCTATTTTTTTCAACTCATTTATGAGATCAGTGTATTCGTGTAACATACGTAGCTCCTGTAAAAAATTTATAAATTCTAACAAGGCTTTGTAAATGTTTGGCTATCTAAATTTAGATCTATAACATATAGTGGTTGAGTCAAATTTATGCCACAAATCAAATGCAAGAACTAAACGTATTTTAGTTCTTCTGGCTTGTGTTTGCTCTTTACTAGGCGTTTGGTTAGGCGTATGCCATCAACTGTGCCGATGACCAAAAGCTTTGTGCCAGTGCCGATTAGAGTATCGCCATTTGGCATAGGGATAAATTTGTTATTTATGTCTCTAATGCCTACCACGTCAGCATTTGTGATATTTCTTAGGTGCGTCTCTTTTAGTCTTTTAAACCTGATCCAAGAGTAATCAGGCACAAGAATTTCTTCTATGTCGATAGGCGAGCTTTTTGTGTATAGAAATTGCTCGAGTAAATTTTCCATATCAGGTCTTACGCTCATGGCGCTTAGACGCTGTGCGACTAGGCGAGATGGGCTTACTACGCTATCAGCACCAAGTTTTTTTAGTCTTTGCGTATCATCTTCGCTATCTGAGTTTGTGATGATGTGGTAAGGTTTTTTGCGTCCTATCTCTTTTTCATAAAGTCTAACAGAAGCGATAAGTGCGATATTATCAGCGATATTTGGGCTAAGAGTGATTAGTCCTTTTGCGCTTGAAAGATGCGTTTTTAAAAAGGCGATTTGAGTATGAGGCTGAGCTTTTATGAAGTATGGATACTTGTAAATTTGAGCTAATTCTGCGATATCTTCTCTGTCATCAACCACTACAAATGGTATGTGATTTTCACGAAACTGAGCGCTAAGCTCGATCGTGTAGAGGTTGTGATAACAAATAACGAAGTGATTTTTTAGTCTTGCGATCTTGTAAAGCATACGCCTTTCCTTTAAAATGCTAATTAATGTGCCTCTTTTTAGAACTTCTACAACGATACCGATTGATAGCGTGAAAATGATGAAGCCAACAAGGATAAATGTTATAGTAAAAATTCGCCCCTTTGGAGTAATGGGCGCAACTTCGGTAAAACCGACCGTCGTGAAGGTCATACCTGCTTGGTAAAAGGCATCTATGAGAGAGAAGTTATCTATAAAGATATAACCAAGTGTTCCAAAAAGTAACAGTAGTACCACTGAAATTAGTGGAAATCTAAAAGGTTTTAGTTGTTCGTAAAGCTCAGTATCTAGGCTTATTTCTGGTTTTGCGGAGTTTGACCAGTTGAGGAATTTTAAAAGTCTTGAGAGAAAAGACATAAATTCCTCTTCATTTTATCTCTTAGTTTGACTGCTTTTTCATAGTTCTTAGAGTAGAAGCAGCAACTTTTATTCTTCTTGTTGTGCCATCTTCTAGAGTAACACGGATAGTTCTAAGATTTGGTAAAAATCTTCTTTTAGTTTTATTGTTGGCGTGGCTCACGTTGTTGCCTACCATTGGTCCTTTGCCAGTTATCGCACATCTTTTTGACATTTTTTTTCCTTATAAACAAAAATTTCTGCTGATTTTATCTAAACAAAACCAAAGTATTGCTTAAAATGAACATTTATATTTATAAGTTTTGTTGATTTTTTATTTAATTAAGGCTAAAATAGCCCCAAAATACAAAATCGGTAAAACAAAAATGCTAACTAAAAATCAAATAGGTGACATTTCAAATTTTATCTATACAATGCCCGATATTTTTTATGAGTGCCAAAAGCACTTAGATGAGGGCGACATCACTACTGCTATGGAGCTTTTTAGGGGGAGTGAGACTTTTAAAGCGTACTTTGCAACGATAGTAAATTTAGGCGATTTTGGCGTTCAAAACCACACTAGAGATATCTATGCGATGGCTTATCCGCTAGGCATAGACAACTTAAAAATGATAATTTGCTCGTATTTTGTTTTTATCAAATCTCCAAAAAGATATAAAAATTTTGGTGTAAATTTATACTCGATGATGGAGTTTAATGCCAAATTTCTATCTGACTGGAGCAAACTTCTAAACTACCTTGGACTAAAAAATCAAAAAAATTTATTTCTAGCTGCCTACGCGCTCATTCTTCTTATATTTTGCGAGCTGATCTTTTTAAAGTATCCGCACTCGCTTAAACATATCGTTGGTTTTTCTGATATGAGCTTTGATAGGATCTTGCAGCGAAGGTTTGACATTTCGCTATTTGGAGTGCTTTTAAAGCTTGCAGGATGGGAGAGTGATAGGCTCACTAGAGAAGAGGTTATAGTTTTAAAATACTTTAAAATTTTGCTCTCTTATGAGGCTAGCACTGCTAAATTTTTTGACTTTGGCATTGATAGGATCACCGATGTCAGCGTCCATGCTTCGGCTGATATGGTTATAAATTTAAAAAAGGCTCTTAGAAAATGAAAGTAACTTTTGAGGGCTCTTTGGCCATTGTTAGGCCATTTGGATTTTTGGAGGTTAATATCACTCCTTCAAGTATCAAAAAGGCCGATGTAGAGCAAATTTGCGCAAGGCAGATAAGTGCTATTTTGCTTTCATTAAAAAATGTCACCTTTTTTAGCCCGCTTTGGCTAAATAGCACGTGCGAGCATCTCTCAGGCATAGCTAAGCAGATAGGCGCTGAGTTTGCAGTTTGCGACTATGACGATACTTTTTACGAGCTTGTGGCAAAGACTTCAAAAAATATTTTGAGATTTTCACTCTTTGAAAATGAAAAAGTTGCGACGCTATTTTTAAACGATACGCTAGCAGATAGTAGCGAAGCCATCGTGATTTATAACAAAAATGAGCAGTATAAAGACTACATCAACTCGCTTTTGGAGCAAAAGTGCTACAAGTGTAAATTTGTAAAAAGCGTGGAAGAATTTAATGCCGCCAAGCAAGCTTACAAATACACCATCAGCACCCTAAATCACATCGTTTTAGGCAAAAAAGAGTTTAGCACTTTTGTAAGAGGCGACGTCGTTATTTACAAGACAGTAGGGCTCATGGATAGCTCTTTTGTGCAGAATTTTGACTATAAATTTCACGAAAGATTACAAAAGATAGGCTTTAAATTCTTTGTTTTTTGGTCTGATTCGGTTGGTGCTTTAAATACCATAGGTGCTAGTTTTTTGATAAAGCTATCTGAGCTGAGCCAAAAAAGTGGCGGTATATTGGCGATTAGCGGCTTAAATGAGGGCAACATCTCAGAGACACTTGCCTCAAATTTAAAAGCGGCAAAGATACTTTTATATAAAAAGATGGATGATTTTTTCAAAGATGACTCGACGCTCTATTTTAAAAAGCGCCTTATCGACATTGAGCCTACAAAGATGAATAAAAGCTTAGTTGAGTTTTTGCCACTTGTGATCTCAAGTGTCACAGACGTACTCTCACCTTTGATAGAGAGTGAAATTTTATGCCTTGATAAAAAGATTAGCAACTTTAACGTAGAGGGTGAAAATGACTATCTGCGGGCTTGCGTGCTCTTTTATGGCGACGTACAGATGAGAATTTTGCTTGGTGTTAAAAAGGACAAGCTTAGCAAAATTTGCTCCATTTTTTCAGATAATGGTGATCTGGAGTGCGGCTGTTTAAGCGGATTTTCTCAAATTTTTAGTATCATTGCAAGCAAAATTTTAGACATTTTCATCGAGAGAAATTTAAAGGTAAAACTTAGCAACTTTAAATTTTACGAAAATGAGATGTTTTTTGACAGAGCAAGCAGTGGAATTTTTGCCACGTTAAATGCAAAAGAGAGCCAAACTGGCGTGATTTTTATAAGCAAATAAGGATTTAAAATGTACGTTGCACCTAGTATTTTGTCGGCTGATTTCGGAAATTTGGCAGCTGAGATAAGAGCCATTTGCGAGGCTGGGTGCGATCTGGTGCATGTTGATGTTATGGATGGGCATTTTGTACCAAATTTAACCATCGGACCAGTCGTGGTAAGTGCCGTTGCGAAGGCTGCTACAAAGCCGCTCGATATTCATTTGATGGTTGAAAATAACTCATTTTTTGCTGATCTTTTTTTGCCACTAAAACCAAAATTTCTAACCTTTCACATCGAAGAAGAGAAGCATCCGATGAGACTAATAGACCACATCAGAAAAAACGGCGTTGGCCCTGGTATCGTGCTAAATCCACACACGCCAGTTAGCGCGATCGAGCATATCATCGATGAAGTTGATATGGTGCTATTAATGAGCGTAAATCCTGGCTTTGGTGGTCAGAAATTTATGCCAGTCGTGCTTGAGAAAACAAGGGCATTAAGGGAGCTAATAGAGCGCAAAAACGCAAAGTGTCTCATCGAAGTAGATGGCGGCGTAAATGGACTAAATGCGCCTGATCTTGAAGAGGCTGGAGCTGATGTCTTGGTGGCTGGCAGCTACATCTTCTCATCAAATTCATACGAACAAGCCATTCGCGCCATAAAGCTTGAGTTTTGAAGCCAAAAAAACAGCGTTTAGAAAATAGCATTGAAATTTTAGCTAGGCAAAATTTAGGCTATCACGAGTTTATTTTAAAATTTAGCGATATTGAGGAAATTTCATCGCTCATCGACGTGCGTGACCTTGATATGTGGCGAACTCTTGGGCTTGACATCACTAGAAACGAAGATAATGAGATCGAGCTTGGCACGAGATTTAGAGATATTAGCGAGCAGGAATTTTGCGTCGTAGATATCGAAACGACTGGTGGCACGACAAATGGTCAGATCATAGAAATAGGCGCTATAAAAATGAAAAATGGCACCGAAATAGGGCGCTTTGAAAGCTTTATAGCAGCTTCTATGGTGCCTGAAAATATCACCGAGCTAACTGGCATAAGAGCGAGCGATCTAGTCGGTGCGCCAAATTTGCTAAACGTACTTGAGCGGTTTAAAATTTTTCTTGGAACTAGCGTCTTTATCGCGCACAACGTAAATTTTGACTACGGATTTATCTCGCATAGTCTAAATGAGATCGGTCTTGGCATACTGCTAAATAGAAAACTCTGCACCATCGATCTTAGTCGCCGCACCATCGCCTCGCAAAAATACGGCCTTGGCTCGCTAAAAGAGCTCCTTGGCATAAACAACACCCACCATAGAGCCCTAAATGACGCGGTAGCAGCGGCCGAAATCTTTAAAGTCTGCTTAACTCGCCTGCCATTTAGCATACAAACAACAGAGGATCTCATAAGCTTTAGCAAAAATGCCCCAAGCGTAAAGCTAAAACCAGAGCCAGTTTTAAAAGCTTTGGAGTAGGGCTGGTTTAAATTTAAGCCACTTAAGTGGAAATTTAGAAATTTGATTTAGTTGAGGGCTTTTAAACGAGACCTTATGTTCTTGTGTAGTTTGCAATCATCGTGCTTTCAAAAACGCCGCAGTCTATCGCCCTGCGAGCGCTGATCTTTACAAAATCCCTAAAACAACGTTGCCATTGTGGATAAATTCCTCGTGAATGCTAGTTTTTGTATGTGCATAGCCAAGCCGTCGTTACCGATAACGTAGTTTGTTAGGCTATTTTGCTTTTGTAACAAATTTAGAGCTTGTGTTAAATTGAATAAATTTTTTTGTTAAAGCTATGGGTTAAATTTACGGTCTTAAGCGACGATGAACTTTTGGCTAAATTTCAAAGCATTGCGCCAAATGTTAAGGAGCTTAGGCAGTTTAAAAAAGAGAGTAAAACGCCTATTTGTGTGGTGAAATTTGAGAAAGATCGCCCTATAAAAGAGCTTTTTGCCAAGCTTTTAATCTTTAAAGAATTTTTCAAGCTACTGGTTGTTGTGGATATGCAAAACTATCTAGAAAACCCATATATGCTGCTTTGGCGCGTGACAAATAACATCGACGCCTTGCGTGATATTTACATCGAGGGCGAGCATTTTTGCGTGGATGCGACGAGTAAGGACGAGCTAGAGGGCTATGCTCGTGGCTGGCCTATGCAAACTGACTGCGAGCGCGAGGTGGTGGCTGATCTTGTGAAGCGAGGCGTGGTAAAAGATGAGCCAGAGCTTTTTCGTAAATTTGAGATATTTGGATAGGTTTTGGCTACTGTGTCGTTATAAATTTAAGAGTTTAGGCAAGCATATAGCTTGCCTAAACTACGAAAGTTTTTTGATCGCTTCAACTATGAGGTTGCACTTTTTAACAACCGAGTTTATCTCTAGATACTCGTTTTTTGTGTGCATGTTGCCACCAGTTGGACCAAGGCCATCTACCGTAGGGCATCCTGCCGATGCGCCGATATTGCCATCACTTAGTCCGCCAGCATCTACCCAAGTGACTTTTGTGTCAGTGGCCTTCGCAGCCTCGTCAAAGACCTTTTTGATATTTGGTAAATTTACCTCGTCTATCATTGGAGCTTCTTCGTTTATGAGTATGCGCTCGCAAGTAACGTCTGGCACGAGTTGGTGAGATAAAATTTCGTCCATTTTCTTATGTAAAAACTCTACCGAGCTAGCGTGGCGATATCTCATCTCAAATGTCACGCTAGCAAAGTCTGGCACGACGTTTTGGGCGTCGCCACCTTTTGTCATTATGCTATTAAATGTATGGCCTGCCTTAAAATCAGTGAGTTTTGAGAGCTCAACGATGAAATTTGCAGCCTCCACGACAGCTGAGCGTCCGCGCTCTGGGTGGTTGCCAGCGTGCGCGCTCACGCCACGGAAATTTAGCACATAAGAGACCACGCCCTTTCTAGTAGCCACCATCGAGCCATCTTCTCTTGCAGGCTCGACGACTAGGGCATAGCGGGACTTTTTGGCTAGCTCTCTTATGGCGTCTTTGGCGAAATTTGAGCCAGTCTCTTCGTGTGAGTTTAAAAATAGGCCGATCTTTAGCTTGCTAAGATCAAGCTCTTTGATGACGTAGAGCGAGAGCAGACTGCCGCCTTTATCGTCGATTGCGCCAAGTGCATTTATGCGCTCATTTATCTTTTTAAATGGCACATCTTTTTTTGTCCCCACAGGAAAGACCGTGTCCATGTGACCGATGAATAAAAAGTCGTAGCTTTTTGCCTCAAGGTCATTTGAGATGAAAAGGCAGGGTGCGACCTTGTCGGTGCCAAGCTCTATGCTTCTACTTTTTAAGCCTAAAATTTCAGCTCTTTTTTTAAACCAAGCTGCAACTTCATTTACGCCGTTGATGCTCGAAGTTGGGCTTTCGATGTCGGTTAGCTCTTTTAAGTCAGCTAAATATTTGTCTATTTCGCTATCTTTCATCTTTGATCCTTATACGAGCAAGCTCATCACAAACATCGCTAAATAGGCATTTAGGATGCAAATTCCAAAAAGTACGAGATAGTGTCTGCCTGGTACTTCAAGCACGCCTAAAACTCGTCCCATATACTGCACAGTCGAGCCAACTAGCGCCATGCCAGGAAGCAAGACGGCGATGTCGTTTGCGTTTAGCGTGCCATCTCCAACAAGTGCGACTAGCACACCTGCCGAGCCGCCCCAGCTCAAAAATGCAGCCATGAAAACGGCTATCGATTCACCTGGAAGACCAAGTGGAAGCATGATAAATCCTAGAAATTTGCCTATCACGCTAAGCGCGCCAGATACTTTTAGGATGTGGATGATGACAAAGGCCATAAGCACGTTTGGGATGGTGTTTTTTACAGCGATGTCCCAGCCTTTTCTAGCGCCCTCTACAAATACGTCGGTTATTAGTTTATTTTCAGTCATCTCTTACTCCTCATCATCTTTGACAAATTTTTTGACATAAAGTCTCATCAAATTTGCTCCTAAAATTTTAAAGACAAAGACTATGCCGAGCACCATGGCTATGGTGGCTGGGGCTGTGTTGCCAGCTTTGTCAGTCACTAGTAAAACAGGTGCAAATGAAGATAAGAAATTTGTGATCATCGCACCAGCGCTAAACTGGAACGCTGCAAAGATGAGAAGCTCTTTGTGCGAGATGAGGCCATCTTGGCGCAAAAATTTAGCCGTAGAGCTGCCTGCGTCGGTGCTTTGTGTGCTTGCTATCAAAGAGATAGAGCAACATCCTGGTATGCCAATAAGTGGCTTTAAAACAGGTGTTAGCAGTCTTGAAGCTGCGTATAGTGCATGGTATTTCTCAAAAATAGCGACAAAACCAAGCGCGAGCATGACGGCTGGAGCAAGGCTAAGGGCAAATAAAAAGCCGCCTTTTGCGCTAGTGCCGCTTCCTGTTTTAAACCATTCTGGAAATTGACCTGCTAGCTTGCTAAAGTCAAAGATGCCACCATAGGTGTTTTGTAAAAAACCTCCAAAGAAAACGATCGCAATTGCAAGTGTGATCGTACCGATGATGAGTTTTTTGGTGTCACTATTCTCTTTCATAAAGTCTCCTTTGATTTGGAATTTGTTTAAATATTATAACGCCTATGCTTATGTAATATTTAAAATATAAAATTTGATAATTAATTATGAAAATTTATGAGTAATTTATATATAAAAATTATTATGCGATAAAAGTTAGCATTATAGAGGTTTATAATGTAAATTTAAAGTATATGAAATTTTAAAAATTTGAATTTAAGATTTGTGATTTAAGGTAAAAATGGCTTCTAAACTTAAATTTAAAAGCCATTTATCTTTTAGCTCTCTTTTAAAAGCTTGCTTGCAAGCATATCTGCTTTTGCTTTGTCGGTGTCTTTTTTGACGGATTTGTAAATTTTAGAGATGTAGTTTTCTAAAACTTCGTGGCAGGAGATCACTTTTTCGCCCTCGCGTCTAGCTACTTTTACATATTCGCCGTTACTTTGTAGCTCAAATGCTAAGTCGTTATCGCTTAGCTGAAGCTCTAAAATTTCAAGCAGTCTCTCTTGCAGTCTTGGTTCAAAGATAGGTGTCATAAGCTCCAAGCGGCGCTCTAAATTTCGTGGCATCCAGTCAGCGCTTGAGATGTAAATTTTTGGATTAGCGTGTTTGAAATATAAAATTCTAGCATGCTCCAAGTATTTACCGATGATCGAGCGAACTCTTATGTTTTCGCTTTTGCCTTTTACGCCAGGCCTTAGTCCGCACACACCCCTAACGATTAAGTCGATCTTCACGTCTGCGTTTGAGGCGCGGCTAAGCTCATTTATCACGTCTTCGTCTATTAGCGCGTTCATCTTGGCGATGATCCTGCCCTCACTACCTTTGCTAGTCTCCACTCTTATCTTTTCTATGATGCGCTCTTTTATCTGAAAGGGCGACATGCTAAGGGCGTTTAGACGGCGGTTTTTGTTATATCCTGAGAGGATGTGAAAAAACGAGGTCGTATCTTGGCTAAATTCCTCTTTGCTCGTAAATAGACTCACGTCAGTGTAAATTTTAGCTGAGCTGCCGTTGTAGTTGCCAGTGCCAAAGTGCATGTAAAATTTGAGTTTATCGCCGATCTGGCGGATCACTTGGCTAACTTTTGCATGGACTTTAAAGCCTGTGATGCCATATATCACGTGTGCGCCAGCATCTTCAAGCGCCTTTGCCCAGTGCAAGTTGTTCTCTTCATCAAACCTTGCTTTTAGCTCGACCATCACGGTTACTTGCTTACCGTCGCTTGCAGCGTCTATTAGACTTTGAATGATCGGCGAGTTTTTATCGACCCTGTAAAGTGTCATGCGTATCGAGATCACTTTTGGGTCTTTGCTCGCTTCTCTTATAAAGCTAACGACTGGATCAAAGCTCTCAAATGGATGAACTAGCAGCACGTCCTCTTTGTCTATAGCATCAAAAATCGAGACGCCGTTGCCAAATGGAGGTAGTGTCTTTGGGGCGTAGGGCGGGTTTGCTAGGTGGCTAAAATTTTTACTCCCAGCTATCTCCCAAAGAGAGCTAAGTGTGAGCGGGATGCTTGAAAAGTAGATATCTTTGTGAAAAATTTTCATATGAAAATTTAAAAACTCTAAGATATCAGCGTCAGCGTCTTTGTCTATCTGCATACGCACAAAAGCCCCTTTTCTACGAAGCTTTAGCCCTTGCTCAAGTATCATCATAAAATCATCTGCCTCTTCTTCTTCGATGACGATATCAGCGTTTCTTGTCACTCTAAAGGCAGCTGAGCTAATGAGCTTATATCCTGGGAAAATTTCTTCTGCGTGGCGGTGAACGATAGTCTCTATTGGCACAAAGACGTTACTGCTTGGCTGGGTAAATCTTGGCAAAACTCTTGAAATCCTTATCATGCCGTATTTTAAAATTTCAGGATGCTCGATGTCAGCAAGCTTAACGGCAAGCGAGAAGCTAAGGTTGTTTAGGTGCGGAAATGGATGTGTCGCATCAACAGCGATAGGCACGATTACTGGCAGGATGTTTGAGAAAAAGTATTCGTCGCATTTTTGCTTTAAGCTATCATCAAGCTCGTCGTAGTTTTTGATAAAAAGACCCTCTTTGCTAAGCGCATCAACGGTGCTTTTGTAGTGAGCTTCAACTAAATTTTGCTCATCTTGAAGATATTTTCTGATCTCTCTTAGCTGATCAAGCGGGCTCATGCCGTCGCTGCTACTTGTCGTCACTCCAGCTGCAAAAAGCTGCTTTAGACCGGCCACTCTTATCATATAAAATTCATCAAGATTTGTCATATAAATGGCTATAAATTTTAGCTTTTCAAGTAAAGGTATATCCTTTTCACACTGAGCGAGCACCCTTGAGTTGAAGCGTAGCCAGCTTAATTCACGGTTGATAAAAAGAGTTTCGTTTTCGCTCATCATTTTCTCCTTATGATTTTTGATTATTTTATGATATGTGCGGTTATAAAGTTCTTATTTTGTTAAAAATTTAGTTACAATAGTGCAAATTTTAAACGTAAAGGTTTTTTATGTCGGATTATATTATTTTAGTTGGCATTTTTATTGTGGCGGTTGTTGTCTTTGCACTTATCAAAAAGGTCTCTTTTTAGCCTTTAAATTTCTCCCACCACAAGTAGGCAAAGATGAGCCCAAAGCCCTTGACCTTGCTCTCGTCAAAGGCAAATTTCATCATATCTTCTCGTTTTATAAAAACTAGCTCGATATCTTCGCCGTCTATGCCACCGCCTGCATTTATCTTCATGCTCTCATTGATTTTTGCGTAAAACATCGTTTGCATGTTGCCGCCAAAGCCAAAAGCGCCATACGTCATCGTGATGCGCTCCATCTCTTTTAGCTCGTATCCGACCTCTTCGACTGCCTCTTCTCTAGCGGTTTGTTCTTCGCTTAGCCCCTTATCCATAAGCCCTGCGCAAAGCTCATAAGTAAAGCCTTGCTCGTTTGTTTTGATGCCTTCTTTTTCTTGCGAGTACCAAACGGCTGGGCGAAACTGCTTGACAAATAAAAATGCATCTTTTTGCTCGTGATATAAAAATATACTAACACTATTCATCACCTTGACGCAGTCCCAGTCCCTTTGCAAGCCATTTTGTTTAAATTTCATTTTAAATGGCTTTAGGTATTTTGACTCACCAAGAGGTAAAATTTCTAAATTTGTTATAGTAGTATCCATTTTGCAAGTCCTAAAAAGCTAAAAAATCCTATCGCATCAGTAAATGTAGTAAGAATGACCGCCGAGCCAACAGCAGGATCGATGTTAAAACGCCTTAGAGTCAAAGGTATGATCGTACCAAAAAAGCCAGCAAAGAATAAATTTGTAACCATACTAAGGCCAATAACCACGCCAAGCATGCCTTTATCAAACCAAACAGCGGCGATCACGCCCATGATAGCGCCAAAGATGAGGCCATTTACGAGCGAGATCGTCACCTCGCGCTTTAAAACGCTCTTTGCATCTTTAAATTCTATCTCGCCAAGTGCTAAACGACGAACCGTAACGGCAAGTGCTTGCGTGCCAGTGTTGCCACCCATTGAGGCGACTATTGGCATAAGCACGGCAAGTGCGACGTAAGCTGCGATCGTCTCGTCAAAAAGTCCGATGATAGATGAGCTAAAAAGGGCTGTTAGCAAATTTATGCCAAGCCAAACCGCACGGCCACGACCCGCTTTAAATAGTGTATCGTCCTCTTCTGACTCGTCATCAACACCAGCTAGGTTATAAATTTGCTCTGTTGCGCTCTCTTGGATGTAGTCGTGGATATCATCATATGTGATACGACCAAGCAGTATTCCAGTGCTACTTGTAACTGCGATAACGTTTAGATCGTATTCTTGAAACATATCAGCGACATCTTGCATGAGATCCATATCGTTTGCCATGTGAGGCTTGTAGTGGTCGATCTGGGTTGATTCGATATTTTGTTTTAGCGTTTTTGTGAAGTCAAAGAGGATGAGATCTTCAAGCGGGATGGCGTATTGCAAGACACTATTTTTATCGATGATGAAAAGCTGTGAGACATTTTCTAGTTTTCCTTCTTGCTTCTCTTGTCTTAGTCTTGCAACTGCGCTGCCAAGCTTCTCTTCAAGATGAGCTGAAAATAGCTCTGTTTGCATGTGCGCACCAGCTCTATCTTCATCGTAGCTTCTAAGTCTTAAAATTTCATTTTGATTTTCTTTATCTAGCTCGTTAAAAAGCTCTCTAGCCTTGTCCTCATCGATATCCTCGATGTATTGGAGTAGGTCGGTAGCATCGTCACTCTCTAACTCTTCGAGCGCTTCTACGATCTTTTCAGCTGGGAGCGTATCGATCACGTCTTTTAGCATGTGATCAGGTAACTCTATCGCCACGTCACCCAAAATTTCAGGATCTAGCTTTTCAAGATACTTGGCAAAAAGCTCCTCGTCATGCTTTTTAAGTGTTTTTAGGTGCTGGGCAAGCTCGTATGCAGAGAGCTCGCCGTCTTCTAAATTTTCATCTAAATGCTGATCTATCAGCTCTTTTGCTTCATCTAGTTCTTGATTCAAAATTTACCTTTAAAAGTCTATTACGTTAGGGAAAAATTCCACCTTGTGATACTCTTTGTCGTTGCTTAGAGCCTGTCTTATCAGCTCGTCATTTCTATTTATGACTGCTTTAAATTTAGCCGACTCTTTTTTATCTTCTATATTTTTTACGACCTTGATGGCGCTTTCTGGATTGATCGGTTTGCCGCCTAGATAGAGGCCAAAGTGTAGGTGAGGGCCAGTGCTCATGCCGCTTGTGCCAACATATGCTATTAGCGTGCCTTGTTTTACTTTAAGACCGCTTCTTATGCCCTTTGCAAAGCCGTTTAGGTGCGCGTAAAGCGTCTCGTAGCCGCCAGCGTGAGAGATGATGACGGTTCTGCCATAACCGCTTTTTTGTCCGACAAATTTGACCGTGCCATCGCCTGCAGCCTTGATCGGTGTGCCTTTTGGAGCACCATAATCAACCCCAAGGTGCGCTCTATATCTTTGAAGGATCGGATGCCATCTTTTTAGAGTGAAATTTGATGTGATCCTAGCGTTTGCAAGAGGGCGAACGAGCAAAAATTTGTCATTTTTCTTGCCGTTTTTATCATAAAATTTATCTTCAAATTTATACATCACGTAGCGTTTGTTTTTAGTCTCTATCATCGCTGCGTAAATTTCAGGTGTGCCAAAAGAGCGTCCCATGCGTAGTTTTTGGTTATAGACAATAGCGATCGTATCGCCTTTGTTTATCTTTTTAAAATCGATCCCGCTGCCGCTAAAAACCTCTTTAAAACCAAGTGCTAGCGTGCCAGAGCCAGTGTAGTCAAAGATATCTTCAGAGACTGATTTATCGACTTTTAGGGCTAAAACTTTATCTTCGCTTTGGTATAAGATCGGGATAAACTCAAGCTGAAATTTACCCTTGTCATCTCTATAAATATGTATCTGAAGCTCGTCACTAACGGGGATGAGAGCTTGTTTAACCTCGCCGTTATCGTCTTTGTAAATTTGATATTTTGTGCCAGCGATGATCTCTTCTGTTAGCTCTTGATCTTCGCTTGCTAGGTTGTAATAAAGTGAAAGTGGGATTTTATTTGTTTCAAGAAAATTTAAAAAGCTGCTGCCATTTGGCCAACTAAGCTCATCAACAGTTGGTTTTATGGCATATAAATTTATACATAATATTGCAAAAATCACAAAAATACGAGGCATCGATATCCTTTTAAAAAGCTGGGAGGGATTTTAACTAAAACTTGCTTTAATTTTGCAAAAGATAAAGCATTTTAGGCTATAATCGCTCTAAAAATTTAAACTTAGGAGATATTTTTGAAACGTATAATCGTGATTTTATCGTTGTTTTTTGGCTTTGCTTTTGGGGCTGATTTTTCTTTAAATGAGTATAGAACTCCTCTTATTAGCGTCGAGAGTGACGGCACAGCAACGATAGTTGATAGTCCTGAAATTTTGATCGGATCAAGCGGCGTTGTGCTTCATAAATTTGACGTAGATAGCTCTATCATCGCAAGAGTGAGCGTTGTCTCAAAAAATGCCGGCTTTGCGAAGGTTAGATTTGAGGTGTTTGACCTGCTCGAGCAAAAGGCTCTCCCACTCCCTGGCATCGCACCTGCAAGTGGCGATATAGTCGTGCTAAACTACCTTTATAACCGCTCGCTAATCGTCGTGCCAAATAAAGAAATTTATGAAGAGGTTTTGGGCGCATTTCCTAATATGATATTTATCCATCCAGACCTTGTTGGAGCATACTTAAGCTACGAATACAAGCCAAATCCAAGCAGAGATGACTTTAGAAAGATGTGTGCTCAAAGTGCAGCTGGACTTATCTTTGTCGCGATGGATGGAAGAAGCGTTTTTGCTGATTGCCAAAGCTTTAAGGTGCTAAAAGAGTTTAAAACTGGCGAGGTTGAGTACTATCAACTACCATTTTATACAAGAGTTAGCGACATAGACACTGTATTTTGGAAGCTAAATAGCGAGCACATCAACAACTACGACGCTCACTACGAAAAACTTTTTGAAGAAGACAACTGATAAATGAGCCGTTTGTCCTTAAGCAAGAGCGATTTAAAGAGTGGTTTAAATTTGCTAGCTGCTCTTAAGGACAAAGAGCTCTTTCACTACGCAGCAAGCCTTAGTTTTCACACGATTTTATCGATCATACCGATACTTCTTATATCGTTTTCTATCTTTACAAAACTGCCTAGCTTTGAGGATTATTACGCCAAAATTCAAGACTTTGTCTTCTCGGCTCTTCTGCCAAGTAACCAAGAGATCATCTCAAACTACTTGCAAAATTTCCTCCAAAATAGCGGAAATTTAGGCATAGTTGGCTTTGTGGCGATGATATTTACTTCGGCTATGTTTTTTAGCGATTATGAATACGTAGTCTTAAAAGTGACAAGAGCTAGCAAGGCTAGGGGATTTTGGTCGGCACTTAGCTCGTACTGGACGCTCATCACGCTTGCGCCACTCGGACTTGCTGGCAGTTTTTACCTCTCAAGCCTTGTGCAAGAGATGCTAAACTCGACTAAATTTACAAGCTGGATAAATTTCTTAAGCATAGTGCCATATCTCATCATTTGGGTGATATTTTGCGTCACCTATCTCATCTCAGTAAATGACGAGATAAAATTTAAAAGCGCGTTTTTTAGCTCGTTTGCTGCCTCGCTCGTTTGGTATCTTGGCAAGTCAGCCTTTGTCTATTACGTCCTTTACAACAAGACCTATTTAAGCGTCTATGGCTCATTTTCAGCCGTGCTTTTCTTCTTTGTCTGGATCTACATCTCGTGGATCATCTTTTTATATGGGCTTAAATTTTGCGCCTATCTCTCAAACAGCTCTAAATTTAAAGGATAAATTTATTGCCAGCTGGCTATTTGTAAATTTACCAGCTAGCAGAATATGCAATATTTTACGTGAAATTTTATGTATTTAGCGTTTAAATTCGCAAATTTCTATCTTTATGTCAAGCTCTTTACTAAATTTACTAACAGCCTTTTCAAGCTCGTCTTTGTCAAAGCATATAAGATCAACATAAGAGTGCTTAGTACCAGTAGCTGCGCCCATGCTCTCGCAAAAAGTACTAGTTTCAAGCTCATCTTCTATCTTGTTTTTGCTATCAACACCAAACTGCACATCGCCGCCGTGATACAATACTAAAAAGCAGAAATTTATGCCAAGCTCGTAAGCTTCATTATAGATATCGCTTTTGCCGTCATAGTACTCATTTAGTAGCGAGGTTAGGCTCGTATAGCCTATAAATACATCATCTCTTAGCGCATCTGAGCGGGGTTCAAGCTCATAAAAGCTAAACTGCTTTAGCGGTTCGCTTGATGCCTCTTTGCCAAATTTATCATCTATAAGATCGGCAAAGTCGGTAAGCGCGACGCCTTTTTCTCTTGGCTCATCTACGATCTCGAAGTCTCCAAGCGTGTTTATCATCGCTGTCTCGCCAACAACGTTGTCGCAAAGTATGAAAGCTAGCGTGTAGGCCTTATTTTCATCTTCGCTTTTTAGCTTTCTTAAAGTTTCGTTATATAGGCACATATCCACGCTTTTTTCTTCAAAATTTGCATAGACCATAACCTCGTTTGCATCAACACTCACGCCATACATCTGTATAGTGGCTACGTCGCGCGGTGCACGTGGTTTGCCAAGCGTGCAAGTAAGCTTTGCTTCATACTCTTTTGGCATGCGTGATTTGATAAATTTAAGCCAAAAAAGCCTATATTTCATCCCTTCTGGAGTGAGTACAAGGTCGATCTTGTCATTAACAAGACCTATCATAAAGGTTGGATCGACTAAACATAAATTTAGTGCCTCTTCAGTCATTTTGCTCGCTGTTTCGTAGTTTTTATCCTCTAAATTACGCTTGATGACGTCTAAATTTTTACCAAATTCGCTCCAAAATTTATCAACTCTGCTAGCAAAGCTAGAACTCTTTTTAGAAAACCACATATTTATCCTTTTTATTAAAATTTTCTACATTTCTTTGCGTATAAATTTTCATCGATGGAAACTCTAACGCGCTTAGTTTATCAAAACCAACTTCATTAAAAACACAGCCTGTGTCGATATCTGCGCTATTTTTGTAAATTTGTGGCTCGCGAACTGGCGTGTGTCCATAGACGTTAAATATGCCACTAACTTGCAGCTCATCGCCTCTGCCTGAGAGCAGGTGCCTTCTAAACTCTTCGCTAGCATATTTATCATTTCTTAGCTCCCACATATTGCCAACGGCTGAGTGAGAGACTACCAGATGCTCGCCATTTTGGGTTTTATAATCTTTAAATTCCAGATAAACTGGCCTGCTTTCTAAAAAATCCACATGCCTTTGCTTAAACTCCGTGCTTTGTCCAAGATATGATCTATATGTCGCTTCGCCGCCGTTTCCAAAGAACCAGCTCCTGTCAAATGGCACTTTGTTGTTTAAAAACTCAAATTTATTGTTTAGTAGCCTTCGCTCGTGATTTCCCATGACCATGTCGTAGTCATTTTGTATGATAAGCTCGACCACGTCGCAGCTAAAAAGCCCCCGATCTACCACGTCGCCAACAAAGCAAATTTTTGATCTCTCTTTGTTTGGAAACTGCTTGATAAGCTCTAAAAGTGTGTTAAAACAGCCGTGAACGTCGCCGATAATGTAAATTTGCTCGCTCAAATTTTCTCCTTTGCGCCAAATTTTAGTCTATTAAACTTAAAAATAAAGATTGTTAATTGCTGATAAATTTAGAAGGAAATTTTATTTATGAAATTTAAAGCAGTAGGGGGGCAAAACCCCCTAAAATCATTGTGCGTAAAAGCCGCTAACCTTGCCTGTTAGATCTATCATGATGTTTTTCATCTGAGTGTAGTGCTCAAGTATGATCTTGTGCGTCTCACGGCCGATACCTGAGTTTTTATATCCGCCAAATGGGCTTCCTGCTGGGATTTGGTTGTAAGTGTTGATCCAAACCCTGCCAGTCTCCATAGACCTTGCCACACGTAGTGCTTTTGTGATGTCTTGCGTAAAAATTCCGCCACCAAGGCCGTATTCGCTGTCATTTACCATTTTGATAAGTTCGGCTTCATCTTTAAATTTGATGACAACGCCAACTGGTCCAAAGATCTCTTCTTGAGCCACTCTCATATCGTTTGTCACATCAACTAGCAGCGTTGGTTCGACAAATGCGCCCTTGTCGCAACCATTTGCAGTGTAGGCTTTGCCGCCGACTGCCACTTTTGCACCTTCTTTTTTGCCGATCTCGACGTAGTTTAAGATTTGCTCAGCTTGTTTTTTATTGATCTGAGAGCCCATTTGAGTGCTAAGATCAAGTGGATCGCCAACTTTTATAGTGCTAAATTTCTTAACCGCAGCCTCTATAAATTTCTCATAAAAGCTCTCTTCTACGAAAATTCTCGATCCCGCGCAGCAAACTTGACCTTGGTTAAACAAAATTCCAAGCTGGAGACCGTCAAGCGCCTTGTCTAAATTTGCGTCGCTAAAGAAGATATTTGCGCTCTTGCCACCAAGCTCAAGTGTGGCTGGGATGATACGGCGAGCTGCAGCTATGGCGATATCACGGCCGATCTCGGTTGAGCCAGTAAATGCTAGCTTGTCAAGGCCTGGGTGGTTTTTGATCCACTCGCCACTCTTGCTGCCTCTGCCAGTTACTATGTTTATCAAACCTTTTGGCAAAATTTTATCTATAAGCCTAAATAGCTCAAGCACGCTTAGGCTTGTCTCGCTTGAAGGCTTAAACACGCTCGCATCGCCTGCTGCGATCACTGGAGCTAGCTTCCAAGCTGCCATTAGAAATGGAAAATTCCAAGGCACGATCTGACCCACGACGCCTATTGGCTCGCGTAAAACGATAGAGAGTTGCTTCTCGTCAAGCACGTTTGCGCTGCCTTCTTCGCCCATGATAACGCCAGCAAAGTACCTAAAGTGCTCGGCTGCAAAAGGGATATCGACATTTAGCGTCTCACGGATTGGCTTGCCGTTGTCCATGCTTTCAACTTTTGCGAGGTGCTCTTTGTGCTCATCGATGATATCAGCGATCTTGTTTAAAAGCCTTGCTCGCTCACTAACTGTGGTGTGTTTAAATTTATTAAAAGCCTCACGTGCAGCGCGAACTGCGTCATTTACATCTTCTTCGGTAGCATCAGCGATCTTTGCAAGGTGTTCGCCGTTTGCTGGATTTTTGGCATCAAGTGTAGCGCCGTCTTTTGCGTCACGCCACTCACCATTTATGAAAAGCCCGTATTTTTCAAGTAGTTTCATACTTTTCTCCTTGATTAAGATTTTGTAAAAGGATTATAATATTAATAAAATTTATCAAAAATAAATTTTGGACACAAATTCTCTTTTTTAATAAATTTTATTATTTAGAGTAGGGTGGTTTTAAATTTAACTCTGCCAAGTGAGTAAAAACGTAGTCTCGCCATCAAGCTCGCTTGTGCATTTTACTGTGATGCCATTTTTCTTGCAGCACTCTTTTACTAAATTTAGCCCTATGCCAAAGCCGCCTTGATCGTCGTTAAATCTCGTGTAGCGATCAAAAATTTTCATCTGATCCTCTTTGCTGATGCCACGTCCAGTGTTGCTTATACTAAAGAAATTTGGCTCTAAAACGATGCTAACCTTTGAATTTGGCGCTGCATATTTTGAGGCATTGCTTAAGAGGTTGTCTAAAATTTTGCTCATATCCTCAAGGTCTGCGTTTATGAAGCTTGGCTTTAGGCTAGCCTCTATCTTAAGTCCGCGTTTGGCAAAAAATGGCGAGAAGTAGCTAAGTCTTTGTGTGGTTAGTAAATTTAGATCGATTAGCTCTTTTTTGCTTGGTTTATCTAGGTTAAAGCTTAGATGAACGAGCGCGTCATAGATGCTACCTAGGCTCTTTGCAGCAAGGCTGATGTTATTAAAGCGCTTTAAATTTCGCTCATTTAGGTTTTCAAGATCAGCCGTTTCTATGCTCATAGAAATGACGCTTAGAGGCGTGTTTATCTCGTGAGTTGAGTCTTTTATGAAGTGATTTAGCGTATCTATCTTTTCATAAAGTGGCTTTAGGCTTAGTTTTGCTAAGTAAAAGGCGACAAAGAGCAGGGCAAAGAGGAAAAATGCAGCCTTTAGTGTGGTCGAAATTTGCAAGGATAAAATTTCGCCGTTGATATTTTTGCCAACTAGAAAGATGTCTGCGCGTGCGAGCTCGTCTGTGGCGTTGTCCTCCATATACTGGATCTTTTCAAAGATCGCTACCTTGCCGTCTATCAAATTTACATTTTTGCCTTTGTTGATATTTTTGCACTCAAAATCTTTATAAATTTTCTCACCATTCTCCAGCACGATACAAGCATGTACGCCCTTTTCGTTTGTGAGGCTTGAGACCGAGTCTAGGCCATTCATCCTGGCTTTCATATATATGCCCATCTTGATCTCTTTTAGGCTTTTTACCTCGTTTAAGATGAGTGCTTCTTTTTTATTTTGGTAGTCGTGTATAAAAAAATAGCTCAAAAATAGCACAGAGCTAACAAGATAGAGGGATAAAATTTTAAATAAAATTTGCGTCTTTTCAGACATAGATGTAGCCGTCTCCACGCTTGTTTAAAATGGCATCTTTGCCTAAAATTTGGCGTAAATTTTTGATATATACACGAAGGCTAAGCTCGCTTGGCTCCTCGTCAAATTTCCAAATTTTATTAAAAATTTCATCTTTGGTTAAAATTTTGCCCTTGTTTTGCAAAAATAGGGCGAGCAGGTCGCTCTCTTTGCTCGAGATATTTATATTTTCGCCGTTTTTACTTAGGGTTTTGCTCTGTGGGTGAAAGCAAAGATCATCTAAAATTTTGATCTCTTCGCCGTTTTGGTGTGAGAAATTTCTTTTTATGAGAGCTTGCATGCGGATAAGTAGCTCTTTTAGCTCAAATGGCTTTTTTAGATAGTCATCGCAGCCGCTTTTGTAGCCTTTTTCAAGGTCGTCTATGGTGTTTAGCGAGGTGGTAAATATGCTAGGTGTTGTGACGCCAAGCTCACGTAGCGATGAAAGTAGGGAGAAGCCGTCGCCTTGCGGGAGTTTGACGTCTAGTATAAGTAGGTCAAAATTTCGCTCGTATGCAAGATCTAGTGCGTCTTTGGCATTGTTTGTAGTGGTGACATCGTAACCATTTTCGCCCAGATACTCGCTTATTAGATCAAGTAATGTTTCATCATCTTCAACAAGCAAAATTCTGACCATCAAGCGCCTTTACATGCCTTTTTTCATTTCGTCTTTCATGCCCATGTCGTCTTTTTTCATACCCATGTCATCTTTTTTCATTTCGTCTTTCATGCCCATGTCGTCTTTTTTCATACCCATGTCATCTTTTTTCATTTCGTCTTTCATGCCCATGTCTTCTTTTTTAGCTTCGTGTTTTTTGACAGGATGTTTTTTAGACATATCATCTTTCATCATCTGCTCTTTCTTCATCATCTCATCTTTGCCCATCTTGTCCTTTTGCATCATTTCAGTAGCATTTGCAAGACCGCCAAACATAAACATAGCACCAAGTGCAACTAAGATTAACTTTTTCATAAAGTCTCCTTTAAATTAAATTATGTTGCAATTGTAGTCACTTAGTGTGAAATAAGTGTGAATTTACGCAAATACAAAATAGATAACTGGAAGCGTGATAAATGAAAAAAGCACGCCAATGGCAACTGATGAGATGGCTAGTGAGCTATCAAGCCCAGCTTTTATGACCATCGCACTTGCAAGGGCTGATGTTGGCATCGCACATTGAAAGAGGCCGACGACCCAAGTTTTGCTCATCTGGATGCCTGAGACTTTTAATATGATGAAAAATACGATAGCTGGCAATATCATCTTGCACAAAAGTACAACACTAACGCCTTTATATGAGCTTGTGATACTGCTAAAGTTAAGACCAACGCCGATCGCAAAAAGTGCGACTGGGGTGACGCTACCTTCAAACATCCTAAGTGGCGCAAAGATAAAATCTGGAAGCGGGACTTCTTTTAAGATAAGACCCATAATGAGCGCTATAAATGGTGGAAATTTTAAAATTTTCATTGTATTTTGAAACAATGAGACCTTCTCTGGTGCGGCAAAAGATAGGATGAGTGGTCCAAGGATCGAAAGCGGGATACCAGTGGCTATTTGATCGTAAAAGATGACCTCATTTACCATCGCATCGCCAAAGAAGCCCTGAATGACAGGCATACCGACAAATAGGGTGTTGCCAAAAAGGCTTAGCATGACCATACTAATGGTTGTTATTTTGGTAAATTTAAAAACCTTGCCTATAACAAATGCCAAAGCAGCACTAATGGCGGTTGATGCAAAGCCGATTAGGATCGTGTTTATAAGCGAGGCATCGACATTTACGTGGTAAATTTTATCAAAGATTAGCGCAGGCATTGCAAAACAAAGGACAAAATCCACAAATGGGATCGAGTGCTTTTGCTCAACAATGCCGACTTTTTTAGCAAAAAAACCAGTTGCGATTATGAAAAATATTGCAAAAAGTGGTGTGAAATTCATAGCAGTCTCTTTTAAGTTTGGAATTTACGAAGAATTGATTATATGCCCCAAAAGATTAAATTACAATAAACTTTTTTGGATTTTACTCTTAAATTTAAACCCTAGTATCAACCTTTTTGTAAAATTTATCCCTCTCATCTATCTTTTCTTTATTTTTTAGATCGTTTTCAAGATAGCTGATATTATAAATTTCTCTTGCAGATATACTTTTGCCACTATTTAGGCTGATTAAAAATTTACTTTCAAATTTATTTGATAGGTTGATGATAGCTATCGCTCCAGCATCTTTTAGACTTGTGATCTTGCCATTTTGCATGACGGCAATATCATTGAAATTTAGCCCATTTAGCTGCGCATCATCCATCTTTTTTGCCTCTAAATTTACGCTAGTTTTTAGCTCACTTGGTGTATTTAGCTTGCCAGTGTCATTGTAAAGCTCATTTACGTCTAGCTCTCTACCACTATCAAATTTTAGTCTTATCGTGCCATCTTGATTTAGTTTCATAGCTATAACACTATCGCTATCTCGCAGTGCAGTGGCAGCTGTGGCTTCATTTATAGTAAAAGCCTTTTTTACCTTTTTTAGATTTGAGATGCTAAAATCAAGCCCAGTTGCTTGCTTAAATTCATTTTCCATTGCGATCATTTTGGCGGATTTTGTATCTTCAAGCTTTGATATGTAAGCACCCGCATTTTCGTCAAATTTCTTTAAATTAGCGCTAAGATTTTCTATCGTCTTTTCATGCGTATCAAGCTCAGCGTTGTAGTCACTATAAAATTTCATAAAACTATCTTTTTGAAATTTTGTGTATGAGAAATTCTCATCTTTTTTGTGCTCTTTGCTTGATTCAACAATAGGATTAAACTCGCTTAGTCTTGCAGTATCATCAAAGCCTATTTTTGTGTAAGCGAAATTTTTAAAAGAGCTATCCTTGCCAAAGATATTATTGTGCCTTAGATCGACCCAGCCGTCATTTTGAGCGTATTTTTTAAAGAAATTATTTATATCATTTTTGCCTATCTTTTCATACCTATTTTCGGCAGCAAACAAGGTATTTGGATCTGAGGCGTAGTAGGAGTGCCTGTGATCGATCTCTTTTGTATCTACGTAAAGATCGGGGCTATTTGTGATTATTGCTTTATGATTTAGCTCTTCTCTTGTTATTTGGTTGTGATTTATGACATTTGTGCTGATAAACTGTCTAAGATCAACCTTGTCCGTGATGTCACTTAAATTTGCTATTTTTTCATTTCCGTCTTTGTCGTATCCTCTTACTTTTAGCTTGTCAAAGAGCATATCTTTTTGATCTAGTGTGCCGTCATTATTGCTATCAAAGCTAAAAAGTGCGCTGTTGTTTTCTAGCTTTCCAATGCCTAGCTCATCGTTATCGCCATAAATGTCTAAAAAGACTTCCACTTCACCATAATTTGTCTTTAGTGTGTTTGAATAGGCGTAGTCGTTTAAATTTTTAAATTTTGTATTTTCTAAGTAGCCACTTTTTAAGACAGGTAGCATGGCGGCATCATCTGTGGCATTTATATTTTTAAAGTAGGCGTTTTTGTTAAAGCCATTAGAAGGTTCGTCTGAGTAAATTTTATTGTTGCTATCTATTAAATTTTGCGAGTAATCTTTTAAAATTTCTTTTGCTTTTTGTGTTGCTAGACGTTTGTTGTATTCTTTGATATCAGCTTCAGTTATGTAGATGGCATCTGTTCTATTTGCTTCATAAAGCTCGTTAAGCTGACTTGAATTTACTTTTAAAGTATTTTGATCACTATGATTTGAAAATCTCTTGGAAAGATCTTGCAAATCATTTAAATTTATAAAATCATACTTTTGCGGTGCAACATTCATCTAAAATCCTTTTAAAGATGTTGCACACAATATCGGTTAAATTTATAAAATGTTTAAGTTTATAATGGTGCCCGAGGTCGGACTCGAACCGACACAAGGTTGCCCTTATCAGATTTTGAGTCTGACGCGTCTACCAGTTTCACCACTCGGGCTAAGTTAAGATTGAAATTTTAAATTTGTGAGAAGGAAAGAAAAAGGGGAGAGTTGCTCCCCGAAAAAGAAAATTATTTCTTTTTACCTTTTTTAGCAGCGCCAGCAGCAACTGCTTCTTTAAGTTTTTTGCCAACTTTGAATTTGACTGCTTTGCTAGCAGGAACGTCGATTACTTTCTTAGTTCCAGGAACTCTAGCTTTCCTTGCAGCTCTGTCAGCAGTACCGAAAGTACCAAAGCCTATAAAGCTAATTG
>NZ_POYX01000016.1:0-43954 GCF_002913865.1 Campylobacter concisus | reverse complement strand
ATCTATAAAGAAAATTTACATAGATTGTGACTATGAGATCAAAAATTTTGCAAATTTCATCTCAACTAAACTTGGTTTGGATGCCGAGTATATAAACATAAAAGTTGCAATAAATAACAAAAACTATACTATCAACGAGCGTTATAACATTATGGCTTTATATGGTAGGTTTTATACTAAAGAGCCATTTTATGAGAACTTTAACCTCTCAAATATGCTTCGCCCAGATCCATTTGTCAAAAGAAAAAGTGGTAAATTCTTGCTCACTTGCGCTGCGGCATTTGTGTTAAGTATGTTATATCCGGCTTACAACTACATAGCTGGTCTTGTTTTAGAAAAAGATAGCGCAAGGCTAAATGACGAATATAGCGTCCTAAACGCCCAAGAGACGCAGATAAAAGAGACGCTAGCTAAAATTTCAAGAGAACAAGAGGCGGTAAAAGAGCAAACTCAAAAAGAGAATGAAAAGCTAAATTTCAGAAAAGGTCTGCTTGCTGAGATCGAAAATAAAAAAGATAATTACGCCATGAAGGGTTTAAATCTTTTTAAAATTACCGATATTTTAAATCTAAATGCAGTTCATATCACAAACATCGTAAATAACGATAGAAATTTGACTATAACTGCGGTTAGCGATAATGAAAAAAGGATAACACAGTTGATCAAAGATATCAGCAAAGATGAAAAATACTTGGTAAATACTAAAAAAATTCGCTCAGATGACGCTAAACACGAGTATGAAAGTAATATAAGCATAGAGATTAAACAATGAGGCAAGATATTTTAAGCAAAATAGATCAATACTTTGATAGCAAAAAGCCAAACGAAACAAACCTCATTTTTCTTGGCTCAGCGCTTATTATAGCTTATCTTGTCTATATGCTATGCTTTGATCCTGCGCAAAATTTCTTTGATGAAAAGCTTGATAAACATACGAGAATTTCTACAAAGTTAGAAAACACCAGAAACTATCTAGCCTCAGTAAGCTCTCCTGATGATAGAAATTTTAAGATAAATGAAGAAAATAGAAATTTAAGCAATCTAAAACTTCGCTACACGAATATTTTGAAATTTAATACCTATTTTGATTCAAAGCTTAAAGAGCTTTCTTTTTTGCTTTTTGACAATCAAAACTGGGCAAACTATATAGATAGTATTGTGCTTTTGGCAAAGCAAAATAATATAAAAATTCTAGAGCTTAAAAGCGATATAAAAGAGCCAAATTTCCAAAAGATAGAGCAAATTTTAAATATAGATGTCACTTGTCTTGGAAATTTTAAAGATATGCTTAGCTATATAAACGGACTTGAAGAGTCAAAACTCGTAGTAGATCTTCACAAGATGGATATAAATTCCACTCAAAAAGATCTAGGAGCTAAGCTCTCTATCTCAGTGTGGGGTATGAAGTACTGATGAAAAAATTTGGTTTATTTTTAATTTTATCTCTTTGTTTATTTGGCAGTGAATTTGAAGGCGAGATGAAAAACTATGATGAAGTTTTTGTTAAGATAAAAGAGCAAAGAAAGGGGCTTAATAGCGGTGAAATTTCTAGCTTACAAGATCCTTTCAAGCTAAATTTGCCAGTTGCTCCAAAAGGCGATCAAAACACTACAAAATACTCTTCTGCAAGGGGGTTTATGCTAAAGGCCATTTTGCTAAATAAAGCAAATATAAATGGCAAGTGGTATAAAGTGGGGGATATGATTGATGATTACAATATCACAAGTGTTTATGGCAGCAAGGTTATCATCGTAAAAGATGATGAAAAACAAGAACTAACTCTTAAAAATGGAAGTAAAAATGTTGGTATCAAAATTAAGTAAATTTATTACAACTGCGGTGTTAGCTTCATTTTTAGCTACCCCTATGATGGCAAAACCAAGTACATGCTTGAGTAAAAATTTTAGTATGAAGATCACAGACGATATAAGTCTTGGAGATGTTTTAAATCAGCTCTCTGAAATGTGTGATTTTAGTATCGTTGCAAAAGATGCTTATAGTAAAAAAGAGCTTGATGATAAAGTCTTTGGCGTAAATATAAGAAACATGAGCCTAAGCGAGGTCTTTGATCTGCTTTTAAATGAGAAAAATTTAAGCTATGAGTTTTCAAATAATGTCTTAAAAATCTCATCGCTTCAAACAAAAATTTTTAAAATAGACTATATCACCTCTATCCGTGAAGGCACAGCTATCACAAAAGCTTCTGTTGATGCCTCTCCGTCAGAAGTAGGCAGTAGCTCAAGCAGTGATACTAGCTCAAATGATATAAAAAATGAAAACAACTTGATAAGAACAACTGAGAAATTTGACTTCTGGGAGAAGCTTGATGCTGAGCTAAAAGCTATCTTAAACAATAGCAGCGAGCACATCACCGCGCCAGATCCTATCATAAACCAAAATGCTGGACTTATCACGGTTACAGCGACCCCGTCACAGCTAAAACGCGTTGAAAAATATATAGCTGAGATGCAAAGAAGGCTTAAAAAACAAGTCATCATCGATGTTTCTATCATCGCAGTTGATCTAAATAATGAGTATAAGCAAGGTGTTGATTGGAGTAAATTTGAGCTTGGATTTAACTCATATATAGGTAACTCAGGCACAAATGCAAGCTCAAGTGCAAGCTGGACAAACAAGGGCAACAGCTTAAGCGATGGCTTTGGTCGCACACTAAATATCGCTGCAAATTTAAACTTTAGCCTTGATGGTATGATAAATTTCCTTGAAACAAATGGCAAAACAAAGGTCGTTTCAAGTCCAAAAGTAACCACGCTAAACAACCAACAAGCGCTAATCTCTGTGGGTGATAATATAAACTATCGCGTAATGGAAGAGACGGATAATGGCAGCAACAATAACAATAACAACAGGCTTACAACAACTTATAAGCAATACTCTGTATTTATCGGTATCTTGTTAAATTTACTTCCAGAAGTTTCAGATAACAACAAGATCATGCTTCGCATCAACCCAAGCTTAAGCAGCTTTAAGTATGCAGAAGACGACATAAGATCGCAAAATACAGCCATTAGAGAGATCGCCCCTGATACAGTTCAGAAAAAACTCTCAACCGTAGTTCAGGTAAATAGTGGCGATACGATCATACTTGGCGGACTTATCGGTCAGACTAAAAATAAGCAAAATACAGCCGTGCCACTTCTAGCTGACATACCTTTGATAGGAAGTGTCTTTAAAAGCACAAGAGATGGCGTAAAAACGACCGAGCTTATCTTTGTCATCACGCCAAGAGTTGTTGATCTTGAAGATCCAAAACCAGTTCAGCAGTCGCTAAAAGATCTAGGATTTTCTAAATCGATCTATGAGTAACAAAAATATTTATACACATATAAAAGATGTTTTCATAGACGAAGACGAGAGTTTAAATTTCGTAAATTTAGACAACTCTATAAGCTGCTACAACAAGATAGTTTTAGCTCTAAAAAAGCCACTTAAGCTCATCTTGTTTTATGGCAAGCCAGGTAGTGGCAAGACTTTTTTGCTAAACAAGATCGCAAGTGATCTAAAAGAGGATAAAAGTCTCATCTTTTTCCCACATCCATTTTTTAGTGAGGCGACATTTATCGAGGCACTTTGTGAGCAAATTTATGGAAAAAAGCTTGAAGATATAAACAACTTCGAGAGCTTTATAAAATTTTATTCAAAAGACTTTAGCAGTAAAGATGAAATTTTAAAAAATCAAATGACGGTTATCCTAGATGAAGCGCAGCTCTATCCGACCGAGCTTATCGAGAAGATAAGGCTTATGGCTGATACTAGGATGTTTAAATTTCTCTTTACGATACATAAAACCGAAAACGAAGATATTTTGGCAAAAGATTATTTTCAGACTAGAATTTGGGAAAGCATCGAGCTAAGTAGCGCTGATGTAAATGAGATCATCATCTACTTACAAAGAAAGCTTAGTCAAAAAAACTATGACAAATATCTTAAATTTGAGAAAAAAGATTACGAGTGCGCCTACTCATTTTGCGGTGGAAATTTAAGAACGCTAAACAAGATCATGTATAAATTCTATGAAATTTGCGAATATTACGAGCAGTATCAACCTTCAAAGCTTAGCGGCGATAAGGCAAATACCATGATACTCACCATGGCTGCACTTGATGCGGGGCTAATCGATGCTTGAACCACAAGAAATTCAAAGATTAGAAAAGCTTTATGAAAGCTACAAGAAAAAAAATGGCGGTTTTTTGCATAAAATTTTTAATGCCAAAAACTCTAAAATTTTAATCATCGAGCTTTTACTTATCATCATTTTGCTGGCTGCATTGATAGCGCTAAGCATAGAGAAAACTCCAAGTCTTGCAAGTAAAAGCGATAAAGTTTTAGCCAAAAATGCAACCGCAGTAAAAATGGTAGAAAAAAACGAGACAAATGCAAGCATGCTTAGCGAGCTAAAGCAAAAGAGCGAGGTTGCTAAGGCTAAATTTGAAGAGGGCAAGAAGCAAGATGAGCTAGCTGACAAGATAGCTAAAAAGCTTGAAGAGGTAGTAAAAATAAACGAAACAAACGATACTTCAAAAAATGACCAAAAAAAGCAAAGAAGCTCACAGGGTTGGCTTAAGCTAAATATCCCTGATGAAGAGCCACTTAGCGAACAAAATGGCATAAACGGCATGAGCGTGCCACAAGATGAAGTGATAGATCTTGAGGCAAAACCAGCTAGAAAACGTGTAAATATACAAGTAACTTCAGCATCAAATGAAGAGAGCATGCTAAGAGAGCAGTTTTTAAAGACAAACAATCCAACTATCGCACTTGAGCTTGCTAGATTAAATTTTAGAAATAATAATTTCAAAGAAGCTATAAAGTGGTCGCTTGCAGCAAACGATATAGATAATAGCTTAGAGGAGTCGTGGATCATCTTTGCAAAGTCAAAATATAAGCTAAAACAAAGCGATGATGCCGTCAAAGCTCTAAGGGAGTATAATAAAAACTTAAACAAAGCTTCGATAAATGAGCTTATAAATAAGATAAAAAGTGGAACATTATGAGATTTTTTGTTATTTTTTTGGTTTTTGTTTGTGAAGTTTTTGCTGTTAGCCTGACTGAGATAAGGGATGACTTTAACAGCGCAAACTATGCAAAAGTCTGCAACCAAAAGGTTGAGGAATTTTTAAAAACACAAAATAACGAAGAGCAAATTTCTATGTTTGGCATCGCTTGCATAAAGATGAACGATCTAAACAGGCTAGCAACTCCGATCGATAAGCTAGTAAAGAGCGAAAAATCAAGAGAAAATGCTGCCTATTTTGCTGACATCTTATTTAAGAAAAAGCTCTTGTTTCACGCTATGATAGATGGCGTTGATATAAGCTATATCAGGCTTCCAAAGAGTGATTATATACTTTCATTTTTGTTTGATAAATTTGTAAAAAAAGAGTATGTCGAAGAGCTTGGCACATTTATCTTTGAAGAGCCAAATTCTGACACAAGATATGAGATAAGCCCAACAAATGGACAAATACCAAAGCTAGTGCTTAAAATTTTTAAAAATAACGACCTGAAATCGCAAATAGAGTATAGATAATGAAAAATGTAGAAAATGTAATCTTAAAAAATATAGAACAAAACGGCAAACTAAGCACATCAGATATAGAAAAGATAAAGCAGATAAGCGAGCAAGAAGGCAAAGGCCTTGTTAAAATTTTAAGAGATGAAAATTTACTAAATGACGATGACTTTATGGAAATTTTGTCTGATATTTATAGGAGAGGGCATGTAAATATCGATGAAATTTCAAACGACCTTGAGCTTGATATCAAGGCTTTTGTTAAATTTATAAGCGAGAAATTTAAGGTTTTATACTTTGATCTTGATGATATCGACATCGACTACCGCATCAGCGAAAAGCTAAGCACCGCTCAGCTAAAGACATATAGCGCGATCCCAGTAAAAGAAGATGAGATAAGCGTATATGTCGCTTTTAAAAATCCATTTGACGTTATGGCTCAAGACAAGGTGCAAAATTTATTTAATAGAAAACTGCTAAAAGTTGCCATCGCTCAGCCAACTCAGATAGAAAAATATATAAGTAAGCTAGCACTAAATGAGAGCATAAAAGATGTGATAACAGAGATCAGAAGAGAGCTTTCAAGCTCGGCTAGCCAAGGGCAAAACAGTGAAAACTCTGGAATTTTAAAGCTAATAGAGATCATCTTAAAAACATCTATCCAAAGCAGAGCCAGCGACATCCACATCGAGCCAACCGAGACAAACTGCATCGTAAGAAGCAGGATCGATGGCATGCTAAGCGAGACATTTATATTTGATAAAGATATCTATCCGCCGATGGTTAGCCGCATGAAGCTGCTTTCAAACATGGATATCGCAGAGCGCCGCCGCCCACAAGATGGTAGATTTTCAGCTCAAATTTTAGACAAAGAGTATGATTTTCGTATCTCTACGCTACCTATATTAAATGGCGAAAGTATAGTTTTAAGAATTCTTGATAAGTCAAAGGTCATTATAAATTTAGAAGACCTCGGCATGCACCCAGACAACTTTTCTAAATTTAAAAAGAGCATGAAAGCACCTTATGGTATCATCCTTGTTACTGGTCCAACAGGATCAGGTAAGACTACGACACTTTATGGTGCGCTAAATGATATAAAAAGCGTAAAAACTAAGATCATCACAGTTGAAGACCCGGTCGAATACCAGCTAAATATGATCCAACAAGTGCATGTAAATGAAAAGGCTGGTCTTACCTTTGTTTCAGCGCTCCGTTCTATTTTGAGACAAGACCCAGACGTCATAATGATAGGCGAGATCAGGGATCAAGAGACGCTTCGCATAGCGATACAAGCGGCACTTACTGGTCACCTTGTCTTTTCTACACTTCATACAAATGACGCCATTAGCGCGCTTCCTCGTATGATAGATATGGGCATCGAGCCTTATCTAGTAAGTGGTGCGCTCGTTTGCATAGAGGCTCAAAGGCTTGTTAGAAAGCTCTGCCCACACTGCAAACAAAAGATCACTCTATCTCAAAAGGCATTTGACGAGGTTAAGAAATTTGTCCCTGAAAACTATCAGTTTTACAAAAGTGTCGGATGTCCGCAATGCTCACAAACAGGATATCTTGGACGTGAGATGATAAGTGAAATTTTACCTATTAGTGACCATATAGCAAGTATGGTTGCAAATGGTGCTTCTAAAGACGAGCTTAAAAGCGTAGCTTACGAAGAGGGCTTTATAGATATGTTTCATGATGGTGTCATAAGAGCGGCAAATGGCATAACTACGCTTGAAGAAGTTTATAGGGTTGCTAAGATATGAAATACTTTGAGGTTGAGTACATCCAAAACGGCAAACGCCATAAGATGAGCCTAAGAGCGAACAATAAAAGCGAGATCAAAGATAAAGCAAATGTTACTGGCATGATCGTAAAGATCAAGGAGACGCAAACTTCTAGCATAAATAACTTTGAAAATTTACAAAATGTGATCGCAAAGGCTTTTACTAACCCAAAGGTCAAAATACCAAATTTAGTTGCTACCATAAGACAGCTTAGCGTTATGACAAATGCTGGAATTTCTATCCACGATAGCATTAAAGAGGTTGCAAACTCCACCGAGGATAAGCGCCTTAAATTTATATTTCAAACCATAGATGAGGAGCTAAATCAAGGCTCAAGCCTTACAAATAGCATAGAAAATTTTAAAGAAGAGCTTGGCGACGTGACGCTAGCGATGATAAGGCTAGGGGAAAGCACTGGTAATATGGCTGACGCGCTTGCAAAGCTCGCCTCTATCTTGCAAGAAGTCTGGGATAATCAGCAAAAATTTAAAAAAGCTATCCGCTACCCGATAACCGTCATCTGTGCGATCATCATAGCCTTTGTCATCCTTATGATACTTGTTGTTCCGCAGTTTAGAGAAATTTTCGAGCAGTTAAATGCAGAGCTACCACTGCCAACTAAAATTTTGCTAAATATCGAATACGTCATGACAAACTACGGCTTTTATATCCTTGGAGCACTTGCATTTATCGGATATTTGCTTAGAAAATACTACCTTGATAGTGAAGAATTTCAAGATAAGGTCGATAAATACCTTTTGAAAGTCTATCTCATTGGTAAGATCATATTTTATTCAAATATGAGCAGGTTTAACCTTATCTTTACAGAGCTTGTTCGAGCTGGTTTGCCTATAGCAGATGCCCTTGATACGGCTGTGATAACGGTCTCAAACAAGGATATCAAAAAGAAGCTAAGCGGCGTTAAGATACTTGTTGGTAGGGGTGTTAGCCTAACGGAGGCCTTTAGAGATACAAATTTATATGAAAATATGCTCATACAGATGATAAGCGCTGGCGAGCAAAGCGGTAGCTTAGACGATATGACTGGAAAAGTTACTGACTATTACAGGATGAAATTTAACGATATCATTGATAATATCTCAAACTATATCGAGCCTATCTTGCTTGTTTTTATAGCGGGCATGGTGCTTTTACTGGCTCTTGGTATATTTTTGCCGATGTGGGATCTATCAAAAGCTGTTAAAAACTAAAATAATTAAAATCTTAAAGGAGAGAAGATGTCTGAAAACAAAGAACACATGGTCGAAGAGAGCGCCTTTTTGGTCTCAAAGACCGACCTAAAAGGACGTATTACATATTGTAACGAGCCATTTTTAAAGATAGTTGGAGCAAAGCAAGCTGAAGTCTTAGGTAAGCCTCACAACATCGTAAGACACCCAGATATGCCAAGAGCTATTTTTAAGCTACTTTGGGAGCATATAAAAGATAAAAAAGAAATTTTTGCTTATGTCAAAAACAAAAGCTTTGATGGTGGATATTACTGGGTCTTTGCAAACATCACAGCCTCAGTTGATGACCGCAATAACACGGTTGGTTACTACTCAGTTAGACGCAAGCCAAATCCAAAGGCGATTGAGGTGATAGAGCCTATATATCAAAAGTTATTATCTGTAGAAAAGAGCGGTGGCATGGATGCTTCGATGAAATTTTTAACTGATTTTTTAAACGAAAAAAATCTAAGTTATGATGAATTTGTAAATAACCTACAAAGGCTATAATATGTTTGGAAAAAAACTTGACTCTATAAATGAAATTTTAAGCGTAGTAGGCTCAGCTAGAAATGGCATCTTAGAGCCTAGGATAGTAAATGTAAAAGAAAATGACCCTCTTTATGAAGTAGCACTTGGTATAAATGACTTGCTTGATCAAGTTGAGGCGCTCCAAAGAGAAATTTCAACCTCAATAGACGCTGCTCAAAGCGGACTAACATATAGAAATATCTTTACAGAGGGATTTAGGGGGACTTTTAAACAAAATGCTACCTTTATGAGCCATGGTGTTGTTGGCATAAAAGAAGGTCAAAAAAGTAAGGTTCGTGGCCTACTTTCAAAAGAGCTTGACACACTTGGCAATGGCAACGACGGAATAGAAGACGTTAGAAACGATCTAAATGAGAGTATCAAAAACCTTAGCCAAATGGCACTCATGGCAAAAGATACGGCTAGAATCGCCGAGGATACGACGCAAAGCATCAATGAGCTAAGCGTAAATATGAGCTCACTTGAGGAGCTGATAGAGGGCTCAAGCCACGCCATAAGCACACTAAATAGTAGAACAGACGATATCACTTCGGTTGTAAATTTGATAAAAGATATAGCTGAGCAGACAAATTTACTAGCTCTAAACGCAGCCATCGAGGCAGCACGCGCAGGCGAGCATGGACGTGGCTTTGCAGTTGTCGCTGATGAGGTTAGAAAACTAGCTGAAAATACCCAAAAAGCAACACATGAGATCGGCGTAAATATCCAAACACTTCAGCAAGAAGCCAAAGATATAGATGAAAATTCTAAAAAAATAGATGAAATTTCAAAGATCGCCACAGCAAATGTCGAAAATTTCAAACAAACTTTAGCTAGCTTTAACCAAAATGCAAAAGAGACAGCCCAAAGATCAAAATATGTAGAAGATAAGACCTTTGGCATCATCGCAAAGATAGCTATCATCGTTTATAAAGTAGGCGTTTATTCAGACACGGTAAATGAGCAGGGCTACGGCGACGATATAGCAAAAGACGCGGACGATCTTGTAGCGTGGTATGAAAATGAGTGCGCAAAGAGCTTTAGTCACACTAAAATTTACGAAAAATCACGCCATTTAGTGGATGAGTTTAACAAAAACATCAAAGCCATATTGACAGAAGCTGGCAAGGGCTATAACGAGAAAAATTTAAAACATTTTGTCACTGAGTTTAGAAAGCTTGAAGATCTTAGCAGAGAGATATTTAACTCATACAACGAAATGGTCGCTTCAAAATAACTTCAAATTTGCTAGACTCACTTTGGGTCTAGCTTCTCTTAGATTGATTTAAATTTTATTTTCATAAATTTTTCTGTATTGTTATTTAAAATTATGATAATTAATATTGTTTTTATGCTTGCTTTGTTAAATTTGCGTTTCGCTTTCATTATCAAAAATTAAATTTAACAAAAGGATATCCGTGAATAGATCAAAATTTATCGCCATTTGCCTTAGTGCTTGTGTGGCAAATTCTCTCTATGCAGTAGAGAAAGATAATAACGAAACCAAGCTAGATGGCGTTGTAGTAAGTGCGAGCGGCTTTTCGCAACAGATAAAAGAAGCCCCTGCAAGCATAAGCGTGATAAAGGGCGATGAGCTAACAAAAGATAACTTTACCTCACTTCACTCAATAGCGCAAAAAGTTCCAGGTGTAAATGTTATAGGCGGTGAGGATGGTCCAGCTAGTGGTATCTCGATACGTGGCATGGAGAAGTCTCAAACACTAGTTTTAATTGATGGCAAAAGAGTAAATTCAAGCAGTGCAAATCCAAAGGGCGGAGCAGGGGATATGAACTCAAATTTCATCCCGCCAGCCGAGGCGATCGAGCGTATAGAGGTTATCCGTGGCCCTATGAGCTCGCTTTATGGTAGCGACGCGGTTGGAGGCGTTATAAATATCATTACCAAAAAGGATTTTTCAAAATTTAGTGGTAATGTCGGCATCTCAACCATGATAAACGCGCATAAAGGCATAGGAGACGGCAGACAAGGCGACTTTTATATAAATTTACCTCTTTATAAGGACCTTTTCGCGCTTCAGCTTTGGGGCTATAAAAAGCTAAGAGATGAGGATAATTACAAAGGTGGCTATCAAAAGAGCGATAAGAGAAATTTAAGCGCAAAGCTTTGGATCACGCCAGATGAACACAATAAATTTTTTATCCTTGGCTCAAGTGAAAAACACGACTACTCGCGAACAGTCGGCAAAACAGCTACCATAAAGACAAATAAGGTTTTAAACGCCTATGACTACGAGAAAAAGAGCTATGGCGTGGGCTATCTTGGCGAATTTGATAGCCTAAATGCCGATCTGAGCTACATTTATGATGAGACCCAAAGAACGAGCCTTTTTGACAGCCTCATACCTGCAAAAGCCAAAAATCACAACTTTAACTCAAAATTTACAACATTTTTTGGCGCACACACTCTAACTTTTGGTTATGACTTTAGTAAGCAAAATGTCGGTACAACCTTCATCGTCTCAAACGCCTCAAGAAACGGCTTAAAAGACCCAAAGACCTACTCGATGAGCGAGCATGCGGGATTTATCGAGGATGAGTGGCAAATTTTAGATGAGAAGCTCTTTTTAACGCTTGGTTCAAGACTCACGCACAACGAATTTTTTGGCAACCACCTCTCGCCAAGGGCCTACCTAGTCTATAACGCCACAGATACGATAAGCTTAAAAGGTGGCGTAGCGACTGGCTATAAAACACCAAATGTCAATCAAATCTCCCCAGAAGTAGGCACTATCCAAGGTGGCTGGAGGATAGTTGATTTTGGCAACAAGGACCTAAAGCCAGAAAAGAGCACGACCTATGAAGTTGGGGCTTATTATGACAATCAGGCTGATTTTAGAGGCTCGGTAACGCTTTTTAGAAATGAATTTAAAGATAAGATCCTAGACACAGACGGCAGTAATGTAAATAAAATTCCAGCCTTTGGCACTTGCACAAATGCACCACACGTTACTTGCCCTGGCTGGGGAACTTACTTTAACATAGAAGGTGCGACCGTTTGGGGAGTGGAGTTAAGCGGAGACTACGACATCCTTTCAAATCTAAATTTAAGCTCAAACTACACCTACAATAAGTCAAAGATAAAAACTGGCAACCCAACGATAAACACGCCAAGAGGCTCTATGAAATTTAGTGAGACAAACCTAGCTAGACTTGATGGCAAAAGCCTAACAGCAACGCCAGAGCACACACTTCACGCCACGCTTACATATAAGCCTGTAAAAAGCGTCAAGACATTTTTTGGCACAAACTACGAGAGCAAGCTAACAAGCGTAAATTTTGGCGCTGGCAATAGAGTAAGAGAGAACACAAAAGACCTACTCACCTTTGATACAGGCGTTAGCTGGGACGCAAACAAGCATTTAACGCTTAGCCTAAATGCCTACAATATCTTTGATAAAGTAAGATACGATGAGGCGCTAGCAGACGACGGCAACTACTACTGGTATCCACAAGAGGGCAGGAGATTTTGGTTTAAGGTCGCTGCAAAATGGTAAGAGCGTTTAAATTTTTACTTTTTACGCTTGGTGTGACACAAATTTTACAAGCAGCTCCGCAACAAACGCCTGAGCCACTTAGCCAAAAAGCTGCTAGCAAATTTGAAATTTCAACCTTTAAAATGAGCGCAAATGATGAAATTTATAAAATTTTCACAGCCAAGCTAAAGGGGCAAAATGAGTTTAAAAACGTGCTTTTCTTGCTTGACGCAAACGCTCAGTTTAACATGCTTTTAAATGAATTTGACGCCACGACTGCCCCACTAATAATAGGCATAGGATATGACACAAACAAAAGCTACGAGATAGAAAAACGCACAAGAGATCTCACGCCAAAGGCAGAGGGCGAGGAGTTTAGCAAAGGTGGCGGCGCAGATGCGTTTTACCACTTTTTAACAAGAAATTTAGTGCCGCTAATCGATGAGAAATTTAACGTGCAAAATAGCCAAAAAAGCCTTTATGGACACTCTTTTGGCGGCCTTTTTACGCTCTATGCCTTGCTTAAAAATGATGGCGTATTTTCAAATTTCTTTATCGCTTCGCCATCTCTTTGGTGGGGCGAGTCTGAAATTTTAAAGCAAAATGTGAGCGAGGGTAAATTTAAAGAAAAACTAAAGGCTAAATTCGTCTTTCTTAGCGTTGGCGAGCTTGAAAAGAGAAAGGGCAAAACTGACAAAGCTGGCATTTTAAAGGCGAGTGATCTAGCCCAAATTTTAAAGCAAAGTGGGGTAAATTCTCACTTTGAGCTTTTTAAAAATGAAACCCATGGCAGCGTCATACCTCTAAATTTAAAAGAGCTTTTAAAATATCTAAAGGATTAAAAATTTAAGGCTATTTTTGTTAAAATCCGCCGCATGAGAGTAGATAAATTTTTAAACGTAGTAAATATCACCAAAAGGCGTGCCGTTAGCGAAGATATGTGCAAAAGCGGCGTTGTGAGCATCAACGGCGTGCAGGCAAAAGCGGCAAAAGACGTAAAGATCGGCGATGTTATCACCATCAAATTTCTAGCTCGTGAGGCGAGATATGAGGTGCTAGCGATCCCAACTACAAAAAGCATACCAAAAAGCGCCCAGAGCGAGTATGTAAAAGAGCTTTGATGGTTTTTGAGCTTTTAGAAAATGAGCTTGATGGGCTTGTGCGAGTGCTTCCAAAAAGTGGCGTGGTGCTACTAAGTGGCGATCTAGCAAGTGGCAAAACGACGCTTGTAAAGGCGATCATCAAGGCTCATGGCATAGATGAGAGCGTGACGTCGCCCACATTTTCTTTGATGCAAATTTATGGTAAAGATATCTACCACTACGACATTTATCAGATCGGATTTGACGGGATGGCAAAAAATGGCCTTTTTGAAAATTTGTTTGAAGAGGGGCTTCATCTAGTAGAGTGGGGCGATGAAAATTTAGAAAAAGCTCTAAAGAAAAACGGCGAGAGCTATACATTGGTAAAAATTTCTCCTAGCAAAAATGGCAGAAAATACGAGGTTATAAGTGCATAAACTAGAAGTAAAAGATCTAAAAAAGACGATTAAGAAAAGTGAGATCATAAAAGGTATATCTTTAGAGGTAAATAGCGGCGAAGTGGTGGGGCTTCTTGGGCCAAATGGTGCTGGAAAGACGACCACTTTTTATATGATCTGCGGGCTCATCTCGCCAACTAGCGGAGATGTTTTTTTAAACGACGAAAAGATCACAAATGTCCCGCTTCACAAAAGAGCGCACCTTGGTATTGGCTATTTGCCGCAAGAGTCAAGCATATTTAAAGAGCTAAGCGTAGAAGAAAATTTACTCCTTGGGGCTGAAATTTTAAATCAAAGCAAAGAAGATATCTCTAAAAGAGTAAATGAGATGCTAAATATGCTAAATATCGAGCCTATCCGCCTAAGAAAGGGCGTTAGTCTAAGTGGCGGCGAGCGCAGACGCTGTGAGATCGCTAGAAGCCTCATCATAAAGCCAAAATTTTTGCTGCTTGATGAGCCATTTGCAGGCGTCGATCCTATCGCAGTTAGCGACATACAAAGCATCGTTAGAGACCTTAAAAAGCTAGGTATCGGCGTTTTGATAACAGACCACAACGTCCGTGAGACGCTAGCCATTTGCGACAGAGCCTACGTCATCAAAGATGGCTCGCTGCTAGCAAGCGGCAGTGCGAGCGAAGTGGCAAACAATAAGCTCGTTAGAACGCACTATCTTGGCGAAGAATTTAAGCTACTTGAGTAGATGATGCTAAGGCAAAAGCAAACTTTAGCGCCAAAGATCAAACTAAACCAAACGCTAAGAAGCTGGCTTCCTATCCTTCAAAGCGGGCTTGATGAGCTAAAAGAGACGCTTGAGCCTTTTATAAAAGAAAATCCATTTGCTACGATCGAGCATAAAAATTTAGAAAAAAATGAAAAAAAACGAAATTTTTTCGAGCAGGTGAGCAAAAACTCGGTTAGCGAGAGCATCGAGGCTTTAAGCATATATAAAGAAAGCCTCTATGAAAAGCTCGTTAGCCAGATAAATCCACCACTTTTCCCCACGCAAAAGTCCCAAGATATCGCATATAAGATCATTGAGTGTTTAGATGATGAGGGATATTTTTCTTATGATGATGAAATTTTTACTGGCTTTTGCGAGAGCGAAGTGGAGCGAGTAAGGGCTAGATTTGCCTATCTTGAGCCATGTGGCGTGGGCGCAAAGGATGTGAAAGAGAGCTTTTTATTTCAGCTTAGCGAGACAGAGGCGAGTGAAGAGATCATAGAGTGCGCGAAAAAGATCATCTTAAATTTTGAAAATATAGATAAGCTTAGAAAGCTTAAATTCTATGACGACGCGCTAAAGATCATAAAGAAATTTAAAAATCCCCCAGCCATTGAGTATCTAGAAGAGGCGAGCCAAAAGGTGCCTGACATCTTCGTGCTAAGCACTAGTAGTGGTATAAGCGTGCAGATAAATGACGAGTATTATCCTGAAATTTTGGTCGATACTGAGGGACTAGACGAAAAAGAGGCCTTTGTAAGCTCGCGTATAAAAGAGGCAAGCGAGCTCATAGACGCTCTCGAGATGAGAAAGGCGACACTTTATAAGATAGGGCTCATGATAGTTGAGTATCAGTATGGCTACTTTTTGGGTGGCGACATAAAGCCTATGAAACTAAAAGACCTAGCAGACGAGCTAGGGCGCAACCCTTCAACCATCTCAAGAGCCATCGCAAACAAATATTTAAGCTCTCCAAGAGGCACGGTCGCACTTAAAAATTTCTTTGCAACTGGCTTTGACGAAGAGACTTCAAACGCCGCGATAAAGGAATTTTTGCTAGAGCTTATCAAAAATGAAGACCACAAAAAGCCACTTTCTGATCTAAAAATCCAAGAGCTCATTCAAGCTAAATTTAACATCCAAATCGTTCGCCGAACCATCACCAAATACCGCAAAATTCTAAACATCGGCAGCTCAAGCCAGCGAAAAAGAGTCTATCAGATAAACGGCTAGCTACCACTCATTTATGGCAAAAAGAGTGGCTTTATGCATCTGCGTAAAAAGCTCTGCACTAAGCTCATCGTACTCTTTGTCACGCTTTTTACGCTTCGCCCAGCCTGCTGCGTCATCGTTCCATGAGCCCATACCACCAAAGACATCAGCTGCACTTGCCGCATTAAAAAGAGCCAAATTTAGCTTTGGCATAAGTGGAGCGTTTAGGATATTTTGCTCTATCTTTTCTGGCTCGTTTAGCGCTTTTAGCCCTTCCCTAAAGCAATCGCCAAAATTATCGCACTCTATCTCATCTGCAAATTTAGCGATTTTTGTGAGAAGATCCTTAAATTCCAAAGTGTTATCACTAAATTTTTGAATCTCTGGCATGCCATTTAGACTAAATTCTTTATAGACTATATCCCAGCCCTTTTTGTCTTCTTCAAAGCTCCAGTGAGGCACGAGATAGCTCATTTTATCTTTATAAATGCAAAGAATAGACTTGTAGCTTACGTTTGAAAAGCCTTGCAGCGAGCGCTCCTCTGAAGAGACCGTCAAATTTGTGGCATATCTCACGTCGCTTAGCCCAAGCTTTAAGGCGTGCTTAAACCACTCATTTATGCTAGCTGGCTCATCACCTAAGATAAAGTCAAAAACTAGGCTTTTTATATATTTTTCGCTTTTGTAGTTTAGCTCTAAATTTGACTTTAATGCTTGCTTTATAGAGGCTACGATAATGCAAGAGTTAAAAACTTCACCATTCATTTTTGCTCCTTTTTTGAGATATTTTATTAAAAGAAGTATAAATATCTTTTTAAGAATTGCAAGCGAAAACTTCAGCTTTTTATAGTAAAATAGCCAAAAATTTCAAAGAGGCAAAATGGATTTTAATGAGATTGATAAGCTGATAAATACGCTTAAGAAAAACTTGGAAGTTATCGAAAATAACGGCGTTGTCGAGCCTGAGACAAAGATCGATGCGCTTACTTTTAATAAAAATGTCGAAGAGATCAAAAAAAGACTTTACAGCACAACAGATGAGGGCAGTTTTTTTAAAAATGTCTTTAATACTGAAGATTACTACGAAAACATTAGCTCATACCTCGAGCAGACAAACAAGAGCCTATACTACAAGATAGAAAAAGCTGGTGTGAGCCTAAAGACTAATCAAAATTTACAAGAAAGCCTGACAAACATCTCAAACATTATGCAGGTCTTAGTCGCTGAGTATCAGATACAAAACAAAAAAAAGAAGAAGAGTATCTTCTCAAGAAGTGGCGACACAGCGATGATAAGAGGGCTACTTGCTGAGCTAATGGAACTACAAAATAGGATGAATAAAATTTTACATCTCGACTCTCAAATCGTCTCAAATGTCGTTTTGGAAAATTTTAAAACTATCTACACATTTTTTTATAACTGCATAAGAGTGGCAAAGCAAAGGGGTGATGAGCTGCTTTTGGTTGAGATCGCAGGTATCACAGATAGGATCATCGAGATGATAAGACCTGTGCTTTCAGGCAAGAGCCTAAAGACAAACGAGCTTATCTATCACTACCTCATTTACGAGCTACGAGAGCTAAAAGCCTACGCCATAGGCGAGGATCTAGCTTAAAATTTTATCCATTATCTCTTTTGCCCCATTTGGCAAAAGGATATCTTTTAGAGCTTTGCTGCTTTTGTTTAGATCAAAGCTCTCGATCATTTTTATGACTTCATCTTTGTCTAAATTTTCGCCATTTTGCAGGCAAATTTCAGCTATGCCTTTATCTTTTAGAAATTTAGCGTTATAAAATTGGTGGTTGCCAGCAGCATAAGGAAATGGCACAAAGATAGAAGGCAGGGCATTTGCGCAAAGCTCCCAAAGTGAGCTAGCTCCAGCTCTTGATATGGCAAGATCAGCCTCACTCATCTTTTTTTCTACCTCTTTGCTAAAGTCAAAAATTTCTAAATTTGCCTCGCTAAAGCCAAGCTCATCATATCTTTTTTTCAGCTCATCAAGGGCGTTTTTGCCGCATTGATGAATGATCTTTATCCCTTTTTCTTTTAGATATGGGGCTAAATTTATAGCTAGCTCATTTATCGCTTTTGCGCCTTGTGAACCACCTAAAAAAAGTATAGTTTTTAGCTCGCCCCTAACTCTTTGGCTATCAAAAAATTTCTTTGCCACAGGGTAAGGGCAGGGCGAAAGCTCATCATAAGAGCTAAAAAAGCCCTTTGCATACGGCTTTAAAATTCTATTTAGCTTGCCAGTTACGGCATTTTGCTCGTGGATGAAAAGTGGTGTTTTTGAGATGATGGCTGCTATGGCTGCTGGGGCTGCTGAGTAGCCTCCCACGCTGATGACTGCTTTTACGCCATTTTCTTTAAAAATTTGCCTGCATTTTAAAGCTAGGCTTATGATATTTGTTAGTGATTTTAGCTTGGCTAGGCCTCTTTTATTTACGACGCCACTGCTTGGTAAAAAGAATTTCTTTGCAAATTTATCATCATTTTCAAACCAAAATTTATCCTGACCACTAGTTGAACCGATGAAGATAGGCTTTATGCCTCTCTCATTTAGCTCCTCGCAAAAGCTTCTAGCGATCGCCAAATGCCCGCCAGTGCCGCCACCACAAATAACTATCATAGTTTTGCCTTTTTACTAACCATCAAGACCATGCCGATGCCGATGCATATAGCAAGCACAGAGCTACCGCCATAGCTCAAAAATGGCACAGCGATACCTTTTATCGGCGTGATCGATGTGATGCCGTAGCTATTCATCAAAAATGAAAACGATAAGATAAGCCCGATACCAAGTGAGAATAGGTGATAGACCTTGTTTTCGCTCCTGGCTGAAATTCTAAATATCCTATAAAGTAGCGTGATGAAGATCGCTGTGATACACAAAATGCCAAAAACACCGACCTCTTCAGCTATGCCAGCTAGCACAAAGTCCGTATGCACTTCGCTTAAAAAGCCAAGCTTAAATATCCCAGCACCAAGCCCCTCGCCAAAAAACTCGCCGTGTTTGATCGCATTTAGTGAGTGAGAAATTTGATATGGCTCTGGTGCGTCTGCCACTCTAAGCACGTTTGCCACGCTGTCTGGTAAGAAAGAGAGAACCATGTTTTGTATCGTGCCCCACCATGACTTTATACGCAAAATTCTGTGCTCTGAGCTAACTATCGCCACCGTCATAACAAAGGCAGCGCCAACAATGCCTATGCCAAAGAGCCTAACGCTAGCCCCTGCAAAAAGAGCCATCGTCACAAAAGTAAGCGCCAAAACCACAACCTGTCCAAGATCATTTTGTAAAATAGCGATCAAAACAATGGCTACACAAAAAAGAATTAAATATGGAAAAAGTATCTTGATCTCATCCATCAAAGTTCTCTTGCCATCGCTAAATTTTCTAGTAAAACTCCATGCCAAAAAAAAGACAAAACCAACTTTGAAAAACTCAACAGGCGCAAGCGAAAAGCCTGGCAGTCTGATCCAGCGTCTTGCACCACCAGCATCAGTCACCATAGAAGCTGGCAGGGCATGCATAAGTATCATAGCGATGATGCAAAAGCCAAAAAGGCTAAACCCTATCCAGTTAAGCGCTTTGTCGGGATTTAGCCTTGAGAGCCACCACATGAGAAAAATTCCTATACAGCCGACTGCAAACTGGCGGATGAAAAAGTGAAATTCGTCGTAGTTAAAAAATAAAACTGTAAAAACTGGCAAAGATAGTGAGAAAATGATACTTATGGCGATCAAAGTCGCACAAAGATAGAAAATAACCTTATCAACTGCCAAATTTAGCTCCAACTTTAAAATGAGCCAAAGTATAATAAAAAACGGCTTACAAAGATATTATTTGCTATAATTGCAGGCTTTAAGGATGGGCATGAAGATAGGTATATTTGACTCTGGGCTTGGCGGACTTAGCGTCTTAAACGAAGCTTTAAGTAAGCTTAGCGAGCATGAATTTTTATATTACGCAGATGTGAAAAATGTCCCATACGGACAAAAGAGCAGGGATGAAATTTTAAAATTTAGCTTTGACGCGGTTAAATTTCTTATAGAAAATGGCGCAGAAGCTGTCGTCGTAGCTTGTAACACAGCGACCAGCGTGGCGATAAAAGAGCTTAGAGCAAATTTAAGCGTGCCCATCATCGGTATGGAGCCAGCTGTAAAAAAGGCTCACGATCTAAGCCACGATGACGCCCTAAAAACGCTTGTCATAGCTACTCCAGTCACGGTAAATGGCGCAAAACTAAAAGAGTTAATCACAAATTTAAACGCAAAAGATAAAACCGAGCTGCTAGCTCTGCCTCGCCTTGTAAATTTCGCTGAAAAAGCTGAGTTTGAGAGTGAAAACGTGAAGTCATATCTAAAAGAAGAGCTAGGTAAATTTGATCTAAGTAAATTTGACTTTTTGGTGCTTGGCTGCACGCATTTTAACTATTTCAAAGATAGCTTAAGAGAGGTTTTACCTTCAAACGTAAGCATAATAGACGGCAACGAAGGGACGGTAAAGCGCCTCATAAGCGAGCTTAAACTTCAAATTTCAAATATAAAATTAACTCCAAATATAAAATTTTTCTACTCAGGCGACGAGGTTTGCGAGCAAAGCGAGCTAGAGAAAATTTCAAGAAATTTAGCTCGCCTAGAAAAAATGAGAGCGATTTGCTAGGCTAAATTTAGCTAAAAACTTGAGCCAAATTTAGCTAAATACACTAAATTTTATGTATTTTTATATGTATTTACCTCTTTCTTTGCTTTACTATATAGATAGCACTTATTACCGCAACCACAGTTAAAAGAGTGATCGTTATTGCCAAAAGTGTCTGTTCGTCTGGATTTGAGCCTAGAAAGTAGCCGACTCCAAGCAAAACCGCACACCAAATCCCAGCTCCAAGCGTGGTAAATAGGCAAAATCTAAAAATATTCATCTTAGCTAGCCCTGCTGGCAGGCTGATATACTGACGAATTCCTGGGATAAGGCGTGAGTTAAAGGTCGAAATTTCGCCGTGTTTATTAAAAAATGCTTCAAATTTATCCATCTTTTCGTGGGTGATGCCGACAAATTTGCCGTATTTCAAGATGATCTCACGTCCAAAAAAGTAGCAAAGATAGTAGTTAAAAATGGCTCCAAGCAGGCTACCAAGCGTGCCCGAGATAAAAGCAAGCACTAAGCTCATCTCGCCTTTGTGAGCCAGATATCCAGCTGGCATCATCGCCACTTCGCTTGGAAATGGAAAAAATGAGCTCTCTAAAAACATCATCACAAATATCCCAGCATATCCCCAGCTACTCACGCTTGAAACGATAAAATCAATAATGTCATGTAGCATTTTTACTCCGAAAATTTAATAAAGCGAGCCATTGTAGCAAAGCTTTATTTACTAATAGTAACTAACATAGAGTGATAAAATTTAAATTAAATGGGGTAGTAAAAATTTATAAAGAAGTAGGGCGAAAGCTCGCCCCATTTTTAAAATGCAGGTATGACCTCGCCTTTGTAGCGAGTGATGATGAAATTTTTAGTATCAGGGCTAAGAACCGCATCGACTAAAGCTTTGATCTTAGGATTATTCTCGTTGCCAGCTCTTGTGACGATGATGTTTGCATAAGGGCTGTTAGCGTCTTCAAGTAAAAGTGCGTCTTTTGCCACGCTCATGCCAAGATCAAGGACGAAATTTGTGCTAATAGCAGCGATATCGACATCATCAAGTGTCCTTGGTATCTGAGCACCTTCTAGCTCGACAAATTGTAAATTTTTAGGATTTTTAGTTATGTCATTTACAGTTGCAACTTTTACGTTTTTATCGATCTCTATAAGACCAGCTTTTTCTAAAATTCTAAGCGCTCTGTTGCCATTTGACGGATCGTAAGCGATCGCCACTTTTGCGCCATCTTTTAGCTCTTTGATATCTTTTATCTTTTTAGAGTAAAAGCCAAGTGGCTCGACATGCACGCTCGCAACGCTTACAAGGTGCAGGCCTCTAGCCTTGTTTTGCTCCTCAAGATATGGCAAATGTTGAAAGAAATTTGCGTCTAAGCTGCCATCTTCTGTGGCAACATTTGGTATCGAATAGTCTGAAATTTCAGAAATAACAAGGTCATAGCCCTTATCTTTTAGCTTTGGTTTTACAAATTCTAAAATTTCAGCGTGTGGCACAGGTGAGACTCCAACAGTGATAGTGTGGTCTTTGTCGGCTGCGTGAAGGCTTAGAGCAACTAAAGATGCGGTTAAAAGTTTGATAAATTTCATTGTTTTTCCTTTTTTGATTTGATTTAAAGCGACGCTAAAAAGGTAAAAGCTTTTACGTCGCTTTTTATAAATTTAATTAAAACGCTGGGATGATAGCGCCGTTATACTTTGTCTCGATAAATTTCTTAACTTCTGGTGAGTTGATAGCTTTATCAAGGGCTTTAGTTTTAGGACTGTTCTCGTTGCCAGCTTTAACAACTACGTAATTTACGTATGGGCTATCTTTACCCTCGATCACAAGCGCGTCTTTTGTTGGATTTAAATTTGCATTTAGCGCGTAGTTTGTGTTGATAACTGCGATAGTAACGTCATCAAGCGTTCTTGGCACTTGAGCAGCCTCGATCTCTTCAAATTTAAGCTTTTTAGGGTTATCAACTATATCAAGTGGGGTTTTTAGTGGGTTGTCATTTAGCTTGATAAGTCCAGCGCTAGCTACGATGTCAAGTGCGCGGCTCTCGTTTGTTGGGTCATTTGGGATAGAGACAACTGCGCCATCTTTTAGCTCTTTGATATCTTTAATCTTTTTAGAATAAACGCCCATTGGCTCGAGGTGCACGCCAACTGTTTTTACAAGGTGAGTGCCTTTGTTTTTGTTAAATTCTTCAAGATATGGGATGTGCTGAAAGAAGTTTGCATCAAGGTCGCCGTCCTCTGTCGCAAGGTTTGGCGTGGTGTAGTCGTTAAATTCCTTGATCTCAAGTGTGTAGCCATCTTTTGCCAAAATAGGCTTTACAACCTCTAAAATTTCAGCATGTGGGATAGGTGTAGCACCGACGATTATTGTTTTTGACTTGTCAGCAGCATTTGCGCTAACGCTAAGGCCTAGGGCAACTAAAGAAGTAAGAAGTAGTTTTTTCATTTATTATCCTTTTTTGAAATTTGCCAAGCACCAAAAAGGATAAATTTAAGCTAGAAGGTTAAATTTCTTTTTAAGTACTTAAGCTATTTCTAAGCACTTAAAAAGAAATTCTGTGCTTAGAGATTAGTCTTTCGACGACGCGTTTTTTAGTAGGCGGCACATCTGGCACATATCTGATTTCATCTTTTGTCCTTTCAGCTAAAATTAATTTGGCAATTTTAAGGAAAAAAGCTTAAAATCAGATAAAAAATGTGGCCTTATTTTTTTGAAATTTTATAGAGATAGTTGCCTAAAACTTGGAAAATTTGAACCATAATGATAAGAATAACCACGGTGTAGAGCATGATATCTGGGCGAAATCTCTGGTAGCCATAGTTTATAGCGACAGATCCTAGTCCGCCACCGCCAACTGCACCAGCCATCGCTGAAAAGCCGATATTTACGATAAGCGTTAGTGTAAATGCCGAGATGATGCCAGGAAGTGCCTCGACAAACATCACGCGGAAAATGATTTGAAATTTCGAGCTACCAAAGCTTTGCGCTGCTTCAATGATGCCTTTATCAACCTCTTTTAGAGCATTTTCAATGAGCCTTGCTACAAACGGAGCCGCTCCGATAGTTAGCGGAACGATCGCGGCTGTGGTGCCGATACTTGTACCTACGATCATTTTTGTGACTGGAAATAGCACGATGATCAAAATGATAAACGGAAAGCTTCTAAGCACGTTTATAACGATATCAAGTACAAAATAAAGCTGCTTGTTTGGCTTTAGGCCGTTTTTGTCTGAAAGGATGAGCAAAACCGCAGGTATAAGGCCTATGGCAAAGGCGAGCAGGGTAGAGACGATGCTCATATATAGCGTTTCGCCGATAGCTGGCAGCAGTATCCTAGAAAAAACATCAGGAAATTTAGAAAAATCAATACCAAACATCAAGCAACCTCCCACAAAACGCCACTTTGCTTGATATAGTTAAGCACGTTTTCTTTATCTTTTTCATCTATGTTTATGACAAGTGAGCCAAGGACGTTATCGTTTAGCTTTTCAAGCTTGCCCCAGACTATGTTAAAGTCGATATTTAGGCTTCTTGCCATGTGTGTGATCACGCTGTTTTGAGCCACTTCTTTTGGGAAAAATAGCCTAATATTTGTGCCAGTGCTTGGCAGAATTTCCACCTCGCCTAAAAATTCTTTCATCTTCTCATCTGGCTTTAAAAATAGCTCTTCAATGCTTCCAGAGCCTATGATCTTGCCACCTTCAAGCAAGATAGCACGTTTTGCGATAGACTTTACCACCTCCATCTCGTGCGTGACGATGACGACGCTGATGTCTAGCTCTTTGTTTATCTTCTCAAGTAGCTCTAAAATTTGATTTGTCGTGTTTGGGTCAAGAGCCGAAGTCGCCTCGTCGCTTAGTAAAATTTTAGGATTTAAAGCAAGCGCTCTAGCGATGGCGACACGCTGTTTTTGGCCGCCGCTTAGCTCGCTTGGATAGCTTTTTGCCTTACTTTCAAGACCGACTAAATTTAAAAGCTCTCTCACTCTTTTTTCGGTCTCGTCACTTTTATATCCCCAAAATTTAAGCGGGGTAGCGACGTTTTCAAAGACATTTTTTCTAGCCATCAATGCAAAATGCTGAAATATCATACCAACATCTCGCCTTAAATGTCTTTGCTGTGTCTCATCTAAATTTTTTATCTCTTGATCAAAGACTTTTAAGCTGCCGCCTTGATAGCTCTCTAACCCGTTTATGCACCTTAAAAGTGTTGATTTACCAGCGCCACTATGCCCCACGATAGCAAAAATTTCACCCTTTTTAACCTCTAAATTTACATCAAAAAGGATCTGCGTACCGCCATAAAATTTGGTTAAATTTTCTATTTTTATCACTAAATTTTCCTTATTTTTAACTGCCTAAATTTATAAAATTTCTCGCCTTAGCTCATCTGCGCTCTTTGGCGAAAGAAGTGCTGGGGCTATGTCAAATACGCTAAATGCGCCGCGCTCGCCTCTTTGCGCCAAGCGATATGCCGCTCTGGCGTAAGCTACGAGTACGCTTGCTGTAAATTCTGGATTTGAGTCAAGTTTTAGCGAAAACTCGATCAAGTGTTTGTTCTCGCCATGCTCTCCGCTCACTCCGCTTCGCAGCACAAATCCCCCATGCGGGATACCGCCATGCTCTTTTTTAAGCGTCTCCAGATCGATAAAATGCACGCTCGTGTCGTAGTCGGCAAAATAATTTGGCATCGTTTTTATCTCATGCTCGATGCGTGCCTTATCAGCGCCGTCCTCTGCCACTACGTAGCAATCACGCAGGTGTTTTTCTCTTGTAGTTAAATTTGGATTTTCCCCAGCGCGAACTCGCTCCAAAGCGCTATCTATGGGCACTGTGTATTGGCGAGCATCTACTACGCCCTCGATCCTACGGATGGCGTCTGAGTGGCCTTGGCTCACACCTTTGCCCCAAAACGTGTAGCTGCTGCCATTTTCAAGCACGCTCTCGCCAAATAGCCTATTTAGTGAAAATAGCCCTGGGTCCCAGCCAACAGCGATGACGCCTACATTGCCACCTTTTTTAGCAGCAGCATCCACTGCGGCAAAGTGCTCAGGTATTTTTGCGTGCGTGTCAAAGCTATCTACGACGTTAAAATTTTGTGCAAATTCTGGCGTCTGTGTTGGAAGGTCAGTTGCGCTGCCACCGCAAAGGACTAAAACGTCAAATTTACCCTTGTGAGATAAAATTTGATCCACACTAAATACTGGTGCGCCACACGTTTTTACTTCGCTTGGACCTCTTCGGCTAAAAACTGCCACAAGCTCCATATCCTTGCTATTTCGCACCGCAAGCTCGACGCCACGACCTAAATTTCCATATCCTAAAACTGCTATTTTTATTTTTTCACTCATTTTTGATCCTTTAAATTCTTAAATTTACATGCAAGATAGTGCAGGGCGATAAATTTCATTTTAGTTAGACAATACATTAGCACCCAGGATAGCGTGACAACGACAAACTACCAAAGAAACGCCACCCTTCAACTTTTGCCGCAAAACCTACTCGCCAAGAGCCTTTAGCTCCTCGCATACTTTTTTAAATTTAGCCTCAGCGCTCTGCAAAGCCTCTTTGTTTGTCTCTATAACCTCTTTTGGTGCGTTTGCAACGAAGTTTTGGTTATTTAGCATGCCTGAGAGTTTAGCTATCTCTTTTTCAAGCTTTGTCTTTTGAGACCTTAGTCTTGTGATGATACCGCTCATATCAAGCCCCTCAAGCGGGACAAATGCCTCTAAATTTTCGCTCACATCTCTTATTGAGTTTTCTATTTTCTCATCTACAAAGCCGATCTCTTCGCATTTTGCAAGTAGTTTGATATACTCTTTTACCTCGTCAAGGTCTATTTTTTCATTAAATTTAACAAAGGCTTTTGCTATCTTTGAGTTGCCAAGATCGATAGTAGCTTTTGCACGGCGAATAGCAACGATCGCTTCGATAACTAGCTCAAATTTCTTCTCAACCTCTAAATTTCGCTCTTTTACCTCTGGGTAGCTCATCACCATTATTGACTTTGCATTTTCAAGTTGTGTGCCGCTAAGCTCTTGAAATAGATACTCTGAGAGAAAAGGCATGAAAGGATTTAGTAGCTTCATCGCCTCTTTAAATATACTTCCAAGCTCTTTTACGCTCGCTTTGTCAGCCTTGCTAAGCTCGATGCCCCAGTCGCAAAACTCGTCCCAAAGGAATTTATAAAGTGTGTTTGCAGCGTCATTGAAGCGGTAGGCGTCGATGTTTTCGCGCACCTCTCTCACGCACTCGTTAAAGCGGCTGTTCATATAAATTCCAAGCTTTGTTTCAAGCTTGATATCCTCTAAATTTGGGAATTTACTCTCATTTAGCATTAGGTATTTGCTCGCATTATAAAGCTTGTTGGTGAAATTTCTTACCTGCTTCATCTTGGCGTCGCTTAGCTTGATATCGCGTCCTTGAACGGCTAGAAGTGTTAGCGTAAAGCGCAATATATCGGCACTATACTCATTTATGCTATCAAGCGGGTCGATGACGTTGCCAAGGCTTTTACTCATCTTTCTGCCAAACTCATCCTTTACAAGCGCATGCAGGTAGATGTCGTCAAACGGCAACTTGCCAAGGGCATTTTCACCCTGAAACATCATCCTAGCAACCCAGAAAAATAATATATCAAAGCCAGTGATGAGAAGGTTGTTTGGATAAAACTCCGCAAGGTCTCCTTCGAACCACTTTTCATTTTTTAGCTCATTTTCATTGCCCCAGCCAAGCGTGCTAAATGGCCAAAGACCAGAGCTAAACCACGTATCTAGCACGTCTGGGTCTTGGTGGAAATTTTTACTTTTACACTTTTTGCACTCGCATGGCTCTCCCTCGTCAGCCCACATATGACCGCAATCATCGCAGTAAAATACTGGAATTTGGTGTCCCCACCAAAGCTGGCGTGAGATACACCAATCTCTTAGCTCTCTCATCCACGCATTAAAGCTGTTTATCCAGTGCGGTGGGTAAAATTTAGCAAGGCCATCTGATACTTTTTGTATCGCCTCGTCTGCGATCTCTTTTTTGACAAACCACTGCTTTGAGATATATGGCTCGACGACGTTTTTGCAGCGGTAGCAGTAGCCTACTTGGTTTTCGTAGTCCTCGATTTTCTCGACATTGCCAAGTTTTTCAAGCTCGGCCACGACAATGTCTCTAGCCTCAAGTCTCTCAAGACCTGCAAATTTATCGCACTTGTCGTTTAAAATGCCCTTTTCATCAAACACGGTGATAAACTCAAGGTCGTGCCTTTTGCCAACCTCGTAGTCGTTTTGATCGTGTGCAGGCGTGACCTTAACAAGACCTGTTCCAAACTCCATATCAACGTGCTCGTCTGCGATGATCTCGATCTCTCTATTTATGATAGGTAGCACAACTTTTTTGCCGATTAATTTTTTATAGCGCTCGTCGTTTGGATTTACCATTACCGCCGTATCGCCGAAGTATGTTTCAGGACGAGTAGTCGCCACTACGACATAAGCGCCTTGTCTCGCATGTGCCTTTGCTGGAGACTGCTGCTTGTTCTTCACTGCAACGCACGAAGAGTGCGCTTCATTCGAACTCGCATCGCAACCAGCAAATTCATCATGTGATACTTCTGCTTGATAGTTTTCTAAATTTTGTCCATCTGCAAAGTAGTATCTTAAGTGATATAGCTTGCCTTTGTTTTCTTTGTGCTCGACCTCGATGTCAGAGAGTGCGCCATCATGCGTGCACCAGTTTATCATGTAGTTTTTCTGGACAATTAGCCCTTTGTCGTATAAATTTACAAAGGCTTTTTTCACAGCTCTTCTTAAGCCCTCATCCATAGTAAATCTCTGGCGTGACCAAGCTGGAGTGATGCCAAGTTTTCGCATCTGATGAACTATCATACCGCCACTTTTTTCCTTCCACTCCCACACTTTTTCTACAAATTTCTCACGTCCAAGCTCTTCTTTTTTGATCCCTTGAGCCAAAAGCTGCTTTTCAACGACGTTTTGAGTAGCGATACCAGCGTGGTCGAGACCTGGCTGCCAAAGCGTCTTGTAGCCGTCCATTCTTTTGTAGCGAGTCATAATATCTTGAAGTGTGAAGGTTAGGGCGTGTCCGATGTGAAGCGAGCCAGTCACGTTTGGAGGTGGCATCATAATGCAAAATTTACGTCCATCTTTTTGGATATCTTTGTTTGCGTCTATCTCGAAATATCCGCGTTCTTCCCAAATTTTATAAAATTTGTCTTCTATCTCTTTTGCATTGTAAAATTCTGCCACTTTTATCTCCTCAGTTTCGTTTAAAAAATGCTTAATGTTATCTAAAATTTGTTTAAAAAAATCTTTGCAAAAGTGGGGAAATATGGGCTTGGGGCGGTTAAACGCCCCGTGGTTTAAATAGCTATTTAACGTTAAAGCTTCTCACGGCTAGGTCGTAGTCGTTTTGTCTTTCGTTGTACATATTTTCAGTTGTGACTGCACCAAGAGAACATTTACCGCCAAGTCTTACACGATAAGGCGTATAAAGAACGGCGTCTTTTTCGTCGCCACTTAGCGTGTAAAAGCTTAGCACGCGGTCATCTTTTATGCTTTTATACTCAACTTGCAAGCTGTTTTTTAAGCTCTTGCTAAAGTTGCTTAAATTTTCATTTATCGGCTCAAAGCAGCTACTTACGATCTCGTTTATAACGCCATTTTTAACCATTGTTTTTGAATTTATCACCACTTTTGAGTAGATGATGTCATTTACTTTTAGGCTGTCAAGACCCAGCTCTTTGCCTTTTTCATCGACAAAAACGCGGTAGATGTCAAGCTCTTTTGGCTCGATTTTGTGTTTGATCTCAAGTGGTAAGTAAGCGTAGCTTAAGATAGTCGCATAAAGCTTATTTGAGCCTAGTGGAGTGATGCTAAATTCGCCATTTTTTGTAGTAAAAGAGGTGCTTAAAAGGCCATCAAATTCTTTATTTTCGCCGTTATAGCTAAGTTTAAATTTGTTATTTTTCTCGCCGCTATCTTTGCCAAAGTAGGTATTTAGCGCTCTTAGCGTAAATGCACGCTCCTGCGTTGAGCTAAGCTCATTTAAATTTACTATCAAGAAATTTGCAAGGTCATCTGAGTAGTCGTTTTTCTCAAAGTATTTTGCGTGTAAGTACAAGATAAAGGCGTTATCTCTTACTTTTGAGCTAAAATCAGATGCATTTTCTTCACTTGTTTTAGCATTTTTGATATCTTTTAGCGCGACCTTTGCCTCGTCATTTAGGCCGTTTAGCTTTAGAGCTGCTGCCATTAGGTATTTACTTAGTGCTGTTTTATTGTAGGCTTTGTCGTCGTAAATTTTATTTAAGATTGACCTATCAGCCATATTTGCACGTGAGCTTACATAAAGGGCGTAAAGTGTCTCAAGGTCGTTGTTTGCGTATTTTAAGAGAGAGTTTAGCGCATTTTGTTTGACGCCTTTGCTTACCTCATATCCAGCCTCACTAAGATCAAGTAAAACATCAGTTGCAAAGATGCTTGCAAATGCATTTGTCTCGCCTAGATCGCTCCAGTAGCCAAAGCTACCATCTGGTTTTTGCATCTTAACTAGCTCATCTATGCCACTAACGATAAATCTCTTTTGGTCGCCCTTTTCAAGCTCATCTTTTGGTTTTAAATTTAAAAGCGCAAGCAGTCTTGAACTCCTTTGCTCTGCGCATCCATAAGGGTACTCTACTAAATTCTTTGAAGCTGCCAAAAGCACGCTTGAGACCGAGCTTGACGCATCAACGCTCACATCCTGATAGCCTTTTGGTAGTGAAATTTTACTCTCTTTGTCAAAGACGCTACTTTTTGCGTAGGTGCTGATCGTATAAGGGCTAATGACGCCTAGTAAATTTTGAAGCGTTTTTGAGCTATTTTTGTCGCTTACTGTTATATTGTATTCGCCAGCACCTGTTTCAAGGGCTGAAATTTTAAGCACAAACGCCTTGTTTTCAAGCGGCTTTAGGTTGGCTTTTTCTTGCGTTTTGATGTTTAAATTTTTGCTTGTTACGATGTTTATAGTAAGGTTTTTGTCCGTATTTGTTGTATTTATAAGCCTTAAATTTGCGCTTAATTCATCGCCTTTTAAAAGATAAACTAAAGCGCTTGGCTTAATGATCACATCATCTTTTACTTTTATCTCGCTATTTACGGCGTTCATTGCAGTTGCGTCATTTGCCACAGCATCTACTCTAATGGCGCCGTTAAAGCCATTTGGTGTTTTAAATTCGTATGAAATTTCGCCTTTGTCGTCCGCTTGAAGGCTCACTAAATTTGCATAAGTTTTTACATTTTTGCTATCAACTGGGCTTGCATGCTTTGCCATTTTCGCCGCCACAGCCATCGCCGCAGCATCACCGCCAAAGCTTAGTGTTTTGCCCTCGACCTTGTAGTTTGTGAGCATATTATAAATGTCGTAGTCAAAGACGCCATCAGGTAAAATTTTGTCAAAAAACTTAAGCGGATCAGCTGGCTTTTGCGATGTGATATCAAGCACGCCAACGTCGGTGATAAATAAATTCACATAAGCTTTTGGCTTTGTTTTTAGTGAAATTTTGATATTTTCATCGCTCTTTGCACTTTTTGGCGCTTCTAGGCTAAGCTCTATCTTTCTTGAAGATTTATCGCCGTTTGCATAGACCTTGCCGTAGGTTCTAAACGGAGTTAGCCCAGCGTCAGTCATGCGGTAGATATTTGCACTCACGTAAAGGCCATTAAAGTCAAAGTCAAGTTTAAATTTAACATTTGCTGAGTTGTTTTTTATCTTGACGACCTTGTAGGCTTTGACACCTGCATCTTCAAGCGTGACAAGCGCGATGCCTTCTTTTATGGCTGAGCTTATGTCTGCACTTAGCTCGTCGCCTTTTTTATAGACGCTTTTGTTTAGTTTTATCTGAGACTTGCTAAGCTCTTTTGTAGGCGCTAGGGTTGAGTAGTTGTAGCCGCTCACGTCCATATCAAGGCTCGTGCTCGCACCACTTACTAAATTTGTAGCAGTGATGACGTATGAGCCACTTTGCGTAAATTTATAGCTAAACTCGCCACTATTTTTATAAAAGCTATCCACATCTTCAAGTGTTTGGATCCATTTTATATAGCCGTTTGCGTCCCTTTGATACTGCCATGAGACACGTTTTATATCAAATTTCAAATTTGACTTCACTGCCTTTTGGCTTGACATATCAATAACTACTGTTCTTATCTTTACATCTTCGTTTGGATCAGCAAATGCCGTGCTAGCAGCGATGCCAACCATATCCTTATAAGGATAGAGCGTAAAGCTTTTTGCGTCACTTACGTTTTTGCCATTGTCATTTATGTTGAAATTTATGACGCCTTTTATTATTGAAGGTGCGTTTTTGGTGTTAAAGCTAAGATCTATCATCTGGCTTGATTTGCCATCTTTTGAAAGAGTTAGATCATTTTCTATGCTTGGATAGGCAGCCGCTTTTAGGGTGTCGTTTTTAAATTTATACTCTTTAAATTCGCTATTTTTATACTCATCATCAAAGAAGCTAACCTGCATACTGCCAGCTAAGTTGCTAGCTGCTCCGCCAAAGAGATAACTACTTGTTAAATTTACCTTTACTAGCTCGTTTGCAAAGAATTTATCAGCGTCTATGACTATGTCATTTTTTATCTTGTTTGGCACGAAGCTCTCGACGTAAAATGGCACACTCGCTATCACTTTGCTAGCGTAGATTATCTGCATGTTAAATCTACCGCTTAGATCGCTTAAAATTTCTTTTTCAAAATTTATCATGCCAACATCATTTGTATTCTGCGTGATCTGGGCACTACTTTTGCCTTGCGGATCGATAAATTTGATCTTAACTGGCATATTTTTAAGCGGGTTAAAGTCCCTATCTCTTAGATAAATTGCTCCTTTTAAGCTCTCGTTTGGTCTTATGATATTTGAGGCAAAATGCGTGTAAGCATCGATGCTCTCGCTTGGATTTTGACTGATGAGCTTTGCCTCATTTAGCGCTTCGCCATCTTTTATGATTAGGAAATTTTGCTCCTTGCCAAGTGAGACGACGACTGATGAGATCTCTTTGTAAATATCTTTTTTGTTAAATTTAAAGACGCCAACATCATTTGTCGCGCCAACTGCGATCTCTTCGTTTCTTTTGCCATAAATTTTTACATTTGCGTTTGGCAGCATTGTGTTTTCGCCAAGGCGGTTTGCAAAGACGAAAATTTCATCCTTGCCAAGTTTTGCATTTATGGCGATGTCGCTTAGATAGACGACCTTTGCGACGCTCTTATCTTTGCCGTAGTTTAAGCTTATCTTATAAACTCCGTCTCCTGCTCCTGCAAAGTCAAGCTTGATCTTATTTAGTGAAATTTCGTTTAATGCACCTTCTAGCTTGTAGCTTTTGCTTGCTACTTTTGAGCTAAAATTGCTTAAATCTTCGCTATTGTCGTTGAAATTTAAAAAGTATCTAAAATTTTGATCGCTTAACTTTTCAACGCTCACATTTAGCTCAGGTAAATTTGCACTTCTAATGCCGATCTCCCCAACGCTTGAGATATATGGCTCTTCATTTGTGAAATTTGCAAATGGAGTGAAGTTGCTAGCGACAACCTCGTAGGTTTTAGCCTCCCTTACGACATTTCTATCATCTCCAAAGCCTGGCTTTATCGTGATCTCGTAGCTATTTTGCGGTTTAAACTCATCGCTTGTGATATCGATGTAATAATCATACCCCTCAAGCTCAGAATTTAGCGCGCCATTTTCATCGTCATTTTTATATGACACGTCGCTTATGCTAAAGCTTTTTACGCCTTTGATCTTTATAAATTTCTTTAAATTATTATCGTCACTTAGCCACTCTTTTAGATAAATTCTAAATGCTAAGATGCCATTATCAAGGCTAGTTGGATAAATCTTAGCTATCTCAAAGCTCTTTGCTTCAGCGTTTATATTTACGCTCTCACTGCTTGCTTGCTCACTAAATTTCACCACGCCATCGCCTGCTAGTTTAGCGCCAAATTTACTCTCAAAATTTTCTCCAAACTCAAAAACAGGCTCGCTTATATTTTTATCAAGATCAAGCTCAAAGCTGTTTTGAGAGAGTTGCAAGGCATTAAAGCTTGCACCTTTTACGGCTATTTTTTTCACAAGCTCTTCACTAACTTCGTCATTAAATTTAAGGATAAATTTACTATCAGTGAGCTTTTCTACCTTCTCAAGCGCAAATTCTTTCGTCTCAAAGCTAGCGCTACTGCCATTTTCTAACTTACAGCTGTATTCAGCACCTGCGTGCATATCTTTTGTAAAAAGCGTAAGGCTTTGAGCGTTAAATTTCACCGTGCCACCTAGTGCTGGCTCGCACGAGATAAGCTTTTTCTCGCTTAGCGTGCCTATGAGATTTTTGCTAACATCATCTTCTAGCCCAAATTCCACGCTTAAAGGCGACTTTACCTCGACATTGCCATTTAGACTTAAAGCATATAAATTTACTGCTCCTAAAAGTGCTAGAAGTAGCGCTTTTTGCTGCATTTTATCTCCTTAGTTTTATTGTTATTTCACTTTGATTTGAATTTTCATCAAGGCATTTTAAAGTGTGCTCGCCAAGAGTTAGATCTAGCCTTTTTTCACTTGCATTTTCTATCTTAGAAAAGTTCAAATCATCCACTTTTAGGTAAATTTCATCACCTAAAAACGCGTAGCATTTTAGCATAATTTGTGTTACATTTTCATCTGTCACGATCTCTTCACCGTCATACGGATAGGCAAAAACTGGCTTTTTATCTTTAAAAACTTCAGCGCAAGGGCTATTTTTGACCTCGTCTTTGTCTAAAAAGCCATTTTTTATCAAAAACTCAAGCTCCTCGCCCCTTAAACTCTCGCACTTATCTTGCAGTTTAACTCCAACTATCCTATCATCAAGCGCCGTTTTTTTGCATGTTTCATAACTAAAAGTATCAAGGCAGGTTGGCACTTTTTCAATGCCATCTGGCTCGCTCATAAACTCTAAATTTTGCCTTTGCGCCGTGATCTTAAACATATCAAAAACGATCTTTGAAACGTCATTTAGCCCAGTTAGCTTGTCAGTTTTTTCAGCGTTAAAGTTGCCCACCCAGACGGCTATCGTGTAGTTTTCATTGACACCTATGGCGTAAAGATCGCGTGAGTTTGCGCTAGTGCCAGTTTTAAAGGCGATCTTTGGCGTGTTTTGCGCGTATTGCCAAGCATTTTTTAGATATGACCTTGAAGCTTCGCTCATCATTTTAGCAGTTAGATAGGCGCTTTGAGGCGAGATGAGGGTTATGTTTTTATCTTCATTTTTGTAGTTTTTACCAGCAAACTCAAGCGGCCTATAAATGCCATTATTTGCGTATATCGTATAAAGATGTGCAAGATCAAGCAGGCTCATCTCAGCACTACCTAAAACTATCGAAGAGCCGTAAAACTCCTTGTTTTCATCAACTAAATTTACCTTTTCAAGTAGCTCATAAAGCGAGTTGTCTTTTAGCTTTAAGTCTAAATTTATAACTGGGATATTAAGGCTAAAATTTAGAGCGTCTTTTGCGCTTACAAGCCCCAAAAAATCGTTACTAAAGTTCTTTGGCACATATTCATTTACATAAATTTGCGTGTCAATTAGCTGCGAATTTGGCGTGATAAGGCCGCTATCAAGTGCAAGAGAGTAGATAAAAGGCTTTAGCGTGCTACCTGTGTTTCGCTTCATATTTAGAGCTGAGTTTTTGCCATCACGCGCGCGCTCATCATGCGAGCCGATAAATGCAACAACGCTCATTTTTTTATTATCAATAACCACGGCTGCGGCGTTATTTGCGTTTTTAGCCTTTAGCGAAAACATCGCGTCTTTTAAAATTTTAAGCATATCTTTTTGTAAATTTAGATCCAAGCTCGCCTTTGAAATTTGGTTTTTAAAAGCGACATTTGCGTAGTCGCTGGCATTTACGACGGCCCTTATCCTTACATTTTTAAATGGCTCAGCTTGAGCTCTTTTAAAGGCACTAAGGTCGATCAAATTTGCCTTATAAAGCATCTTTATGACCCTGTTTTTTAGGGCGTTTATGTTTGAGACGCGGTCAAGTCTATTTTTATTTGGATTTTTGGGGATCGTGCTTAAAAGTGCCGCCTGAGCGTAGCTAAGCTCGTTTAGCTCTTTGCCAAAGTAAAAGAAGCTCGCCGCCTTTGCTCCCTCGATATTGCCGCCATATGGGGCTAAATTTAGGTATAAATTTAAAATTTCATCCTTGCTAAAGTGAAGTTCAAGCTGAAATGCTCTAAAAATTTCTTTTATCTTGTTTTTATAGCTTCGATCTCCAGGCTCCAGCATCCTGGCTACTTGCATCGTGATAGTGCTGGCCCCTATGCGGTTGTCACTTCTTAGGTTGTGGAAAAATGCTCTAAAAATGGAGGCAAAATTTACGCCAAAATGGTAGTAAAAATATCTATCTTCAAAGAGCACGACGCATTGTTTTAGCGAGTTTGGGAAGCTTTGCTCGTGAAATCTCCAAATTCCATCACTGCTAAGCTTCATATTTATGATCTCGCCATTTTTATCAAGCAAAATTTTGGCTTCGTCTTTTTTGAGCGCATCTAAATTTAGTGGATAAATTTGATCCAGTATCAAAAAAATAGCAACCATTAGAGCCAAAAATATGGCAAGGAATTTTAGAAATTTAAACTTTTTCATCGGCGTGATTATAGCTGTTAAAGTTTAAGTAGCTATAATTAGGCCTTTTTAAAAAAGAGGAAACAATGCCCTTATCTAGGTTAAACAAAGAACAATACACCGCCGCAACTGCGCCATTTGGACACAATCTCATCATCGCCTCAGCTGGCACTGGCAAGACTAGCACCATAGTCGCTCGCATCGCTCATCTTTTGAATTTAGGCGTAAAGCCTGAGAAAATTTTGCTTCTAACTTTCACCAACAAAGCAGCCAGCGAGATGATAGAGCGTTTAAATAGATATTTTGATAAACAAATCACCTCTAAAATCACCGCAGGCACTTTTCACTCGGTCTCATTTTCGCTTTTAAAAAGCCTTGATAAAGGCGTCACGCTAAAGCAACCAAGCGAGCTAAAGACGCTTTTAAAAAGTCTTGTTGAGAGGCGTAAATTTTACCATTTAAGCGATGTCAAGCCTTACGGCGGAGCATATCTATACGACCTTTATTCGCTATTTCAAAACAGCGAGCAGGGCACTACATTTGGTAAATGGATAAGCGATAAAAGCGAAGAGCAGGGCGTTTATGCTGAAATTTATGAAGATGTCTTAGAGGAGTTTGAGGCCGAAAAGGCTAAATTTTCTTACGCTGATTTTAACGACCTTCTTATAAAAATGCGCGACGAGCTAAAAAAGGGGGCAAATTTAGCTTATGATGAAATTTTGATCGACGAGTATCAAGATACAAACACGCTTCAAGGCAGTCTTATAGACGCATTTAAGACAAAGAGCCTCTTTTGCGTGGGCGATTTTGACCAAAGCATCTACGCATTTAACGGCGCAAATATCGAGATCATTGGCTCATTTAAAGATCGCTTCCCAAACGCAAACATCTACGCTTTAAATGTAAATTACCGTTCAAGCTCAAGCATACTAGCTCTCGCAAATAAGGTGATAAATAACAATCCAAGGCTTTATGAAAAGCACCTCACAGTTAGTCGCGAGGGAAATTTCAAGCCTCCAAGGCTACTTGTCTATAACGAGCTTTTTGACCAGTATCAAAATATCGCCGATATCATCTCATTTTCGCCATTTAATAGAGAAAATATCGCCATAATTTTTAGAAATAACTCATCAGCAGACGGCATCGAAGTCGCACTAAAAGAGAGGGGCATTGGCTCAAAGCGAAAGGGCGGGGTGAGCTTCTTTGAGAGCCGCGAGATCAAAGCACTCATCGATATCATGGGAATTTATGTCAATCCAAAAGATATAATGGCATTTATTCATATCTGCGAATACGCAAAAGGCGTTGGCAGCGCAGTTAGCAAAGAAATTTTTGACGCACTGCTTAAGCTTGGGCATGGAAATTTGATAAAAGGGATAGTTGAGCCAGATGAGAGCGTAAATATCTCATCAAACAAAAGGCGAAACTACCAGCTAGGCCTTTTTGACGACCTTGATGAATTTGCCGAAGTTTCGAGGTTTTCTAAGCTTGGCTTTAGCGATAAATTTCTAGGTCATCCTGTGCTAAAACTACAAAAGCTAAGCGAGAGTGGGGCGCAGTTTTTATATGAAATTTACAACTTTTTAAGAGGCATGAGAAATATCTCAAAGCCAGCCACGATGATAAATGAGATAAAAACTAGCAAAATTTACTCACTAATCGTCGAAAACATCAGCACAAAAAGGGCAACTCTAAAAAATGGCAACGTCGATCTGGCGCTCAAAGAAGAGGTCAAAGAGCGCATAATGGCAAAGAGCGTGGTGCTAAGCGAGCTAGCTAAAAAATATCAAGATATCAGTAAATTTTATAACTTCTTAGCCCTTGGAAGCAACGAGATGAGCGAAGGGCAGGGCGTTAGCTTGCTTAGCGTGCATGCGAGCAAGGGGCTTGAGTTTGACCAAGTCTTTATCGTCGATCTCGCGCAAAACCGCTTTCCAAATTTGAAGCTAATGAGCATGGGCGGCAGCCTAGAAGAGGAGAGACGGCTCTTTTACGTAGCAGTAACCAGGGCTAAAGACGAGCTTTATCTTAGCTACGCAAAATACGACAAGATAAAGAAGGTGACCTACCAGCCAAGTAGGTTTTTGATAGAGGCTGGCATGGCAAAAGAGGAAGCTTAAAGAGTATTTACTCTTGTGAAGTAGAATTTACCAATTTTTTACAAAGAGAAGCGATGAAAAAAACTAAAATTTTAATAATTCTACTTATTTTAGGCGTCGGTGGATATTTTATCTACGATAATTTTTTTAAAGTAAAAGACGAAAAGGTGGAGTTTATCACCAAAAAGGCAAAGAAGGGCTCATTTAGCAAAAAGGTCGATGCGACTGGTGAAATTTTCGCCACAGAGCTAATCGACGTGGGAGCTCAGGTGAGCGGTCAGATAAAAAAGCTCTATGTTAAGCTTGGAGATCAGGTAAAAAAGGGCGATATGATCGCAAGTATCGATAGCTCGACCCAGCAAAATAGCATCGATAATAAAGAGGCACAGCTAGCCATCTACAAAGCCCAGCTTGAAAGCGCAAAAGTAGCTCTAAATATCGCTAAAACGCAGTTTGATAGAGAAAATGCACTTTTTGCCAAAAACGCCACTTCAAAGCAAGAATTTGAAAGCGCAAAAAACACTTTTAGCGCAAACAGCGCAAAGATAAAGGAGCTTGAAGCGCAGATCAAGCAGACAAATATCGAGCTAAGTACCGCTAAGATAAATTTAGGCTATACAAAGATCACCGCTCCAAGGGACGGCACCGTTGTAAGCGTGCAGGTTGAAGAGGGTCAAACTGTAAATGCCAACCAAACTACGCCAACTATCGTAAATATCGCCGATCTTAGCCATGTGAAGATGAAGATGCAAATAGCAGAGGGCGACATCACTAAGATAAAAGTCGGCACGCCAGTTGAATACTCGATCCTCTCTGAGCCAACGAAGAAATTTCAAACGACTGTTAGCTCGATCGATCCAGGGCTCACCACACTAAGTGATGGCAGCTACGGCTCAAGTAGTAGCAGTAAGTCTTCATACTCAAGTAGCTCTAGCAGCAGCTCAGCGGTTTATTACTACGCGCAAAGCATCGTTGATAATAAAGATGGAATTTTAAGGATAGGCATGACCACGCAAAATGAGCTTTTAATAGCAAATGTTGAGGATGCCATCATCGTGCCAAGCATCGGCATCAAAAAAGATGAAAACGGCACTTTTGTCTATGTGCTAAAAGATGGCAAGCCCGTAAAAACAGCGGTCAAAACTGGCATAAAAGATAACCTTGATACGCAGATCATTAGCGGTATAAACGAAGACGATGAGATCATCACATCTCAAGGCTCATCAAGCGAGATCGCCAAGATGATCGCAAAAGAACATAAGAAGTTTTAAGTGATAAGCCTAAAAAACATCACTAAAAGCTTTAAGCTCGGTGACAATGAGATAGAGATCCTACACGGCATAAATTTAGAGATAAAAAAGGGCGAGTTTATAGCCATCATCGGCCAGTCTGGCTCTGGTAAATCAACTCTTATGAATATCCTTGGCTGCTTAGATAGCCCAAGTGGGGGCGAGTATTTGCTGGACGGCAAAGATATATCAAAATTTGACAGCGACGCCCTTGCCAAGCTTAGACGAGATAAATTTGGCTTTATATTTCAAAGATACAACCTTCTTAGCACGATGAACGCCCTTGAAAACGTAGCGCTGCCAAGCATCTACGCAGGTGCAAACAAGAGCGAACGAGAGAAAAGAGGGATGGAAATTTTAGACTCTCTTGGTCTTAGCGAAAAAGCGAAAAATTTACCAAATAAACTTTCAGGCGGACAACAGCAAAGGGTCTCCATAGCAAGGGCGCTGATGAATGGTGGCGAGATCATATTAGCAGACGAGCCAACAGGCGCGCTTGATAGCAAAAGTGGGCTAAGGGTGATGGAAATTTTAGTTGATCTTTACAAAAAAGGCCACACTATCATTATCGTCACGCACGATCCAAAGATCGCAGAGTATGCTAGCCGTGTGATCGAGATAAAAGATGGCAACATCGTAAGCGACAATGTCAAAAATAGCAAAATTTACGAGGCCACAAAGCAAATTCAGCCAGAAAAGAGCAAATTTACCTACTATAAAGATCAGCTAATTGAGAGCTTTAAAATGTCGGTAAATGCGATGCTAGCTCACAAACTAAGATCGCTTCTTACCATGCTTGGCATTATTATCGGCATCACAGCGGTCATTAGCGTCGTGGCCCTTGGCAAAGGCTCGCAGGAGCAAATTTTAGCTGGTATCAGAAAGATCGGCACTAACACGATCGATATCATGCCAGGCAAAGGCTTTGGCGATATGCTCTCAGGCAAGGTAAAAACGCTCTCCATAAGCGACGCAAACATGCTTGCTAAGCAGTCCTTTTTAGACTCTGTCACGCCAAATACAAGCACCTCAGGCGTGCTAACCTATGAAAATATCTCGCTAAGTGCGAGCCTAAAGGGTGGTGGAGTAGGGAGCTTTGACGTAAATGGGCTAAAGCTAGAAGAGGGCAGAATTTACGATGATGACGAGGTTTTAAACTCAGCTTCAGTCGCCTTAATCGATCAAAACACCAAAAATAGCATCTTTAAAAACGAAGATCCTATCGGCAAAACCATACTTTTTAACAAAAAGCCACTTCGCATTATCGGCGTTTTGCAAAAGGATGATTTTAAGATGGGCGATTCAAGCACGCTTAAAATTTACGCTCCTTACACGACTGTGCTAAACAAGATCACTGGGGATAAATTTATAAGCTCGATCACAGCTAAAGTAAATGAAAGCGTCAATGCCCAGATCGCCGAAAAGAGCCTAAGCGAGCTTTTAGAGATCAAGCGCGGCAAAAAGGACTTTTTTACAAGAAACTCAGACAGCATAAAGCAAACGATCGAAGAGACCATCTCAACCATGCGCCTTCTCATCTCAAGCATAGCCGTCGTTTCGCTCGTAGTTGGGGGCATAGGCGTCATGAACATCATGCTAGTCTCAGTCACCGAGCGCACCAAAGAGATAGGCATAAAAATGGCGATCGGAGCTAGACAGAGCAACATCTTGCAGCAGTTTTTGATAGAGGCGGTGCTACTTTGCCTTATCGGCGGAGCCATCGGCATCGTCCTATCCTACGCTATCGGCTACATCTTTAACAACTTCTTAAACGGCTTTAGCATGATCTTTTCAAACGGCTCGATTGTGCTTGCACTTGTCACATCGATGGCGATTGGTATCATCTTTGGCTACATGCCTGCCAAAAATGCCTCAAAACTAAATCCAATAGATGCGCTTTCAAGGGAGTAATATGAAATTTCTAAGCCTAGCTCTAGTGCTCGTTTTAAGCGGTTGCGCTGTTAAAAATATAGATGAAAACTACAAGCAAATTTTACTTGAAGATAACTCTAGTGGCGAGCTAAATTTAGACACTTCTTGGTGGAAGCAGTATCACCAAAGCTATCTTGATGAGCTTGTAGAGCTTTCGCTTAAAAACAACACCGACCTTGCAAAAGCTGCGATAAATGTAAATAAAGCGCTCGCTCAAGCTGGCGTTTTGCAGGCAAATTTAATTCCAAGCTTTAACGCTGGCGTCGAGGCAACAAGTAGCAAAAACATAAAAGAGGGCGGCGCTTCTAGTAGAAGTTTTGGCTCAAGCATAGGGCTTAGCTACGAGCTTGATCTTTGGCAAAAGCTAGCAAATAGCAAAGACGCGGCTATGTTTGAGGCAGATGCTAGCAAATTTGACTTAGAAGCCGCCAAGCTAAGCGTTATAAACTCCGTAGCAGACGCTTATTTTCAAATTTTATATCTAAATGAGAGCATAAAAACTTATGAGCAAATTTTAGAAATTTATAATGAGCTAAATAAGATAGTTGGGCTTAAATTTGAGCTTGGCAAAGAGGAGACGCTAAGTCTAAAGCAGATAAACTCACAGCAATTAAGCGCTCAAAATAAGATAGAAAGTGCCAAAAAAGAGCTTGTGAATGCTAAAAAAACGCTTAGGATTTTGCTAAACGTTAGTCCAGAATTTGAGCTTAAATTTGAAGCTCTCACACTAAGTCCCGTTAAAAGAGCGGGCGTTGATCTTGAAGTGCCAACAAGCGCCATAGCAAACCGACCTGATCTAAGAGCGGCCATTTACCGCATAGAAGAGGGCATCTTAAACTACAAAGCGAGCCAAAAAGAGTTCTATCCGACCATCACGCTAGGAGCCAGCCTCAAAAGCAGCACCAACAAAAAAGAGGAAGCTTTCAGCCTTAAATTTCTAAATGGCAACATCGCTTTGAATTTGCCATTTTTAAACTACCACAAGCTAAAGTCAAATTTAAAGGTTAGCGAGGCGAATTTCGAGCTTGCAAAGCTAAACTACATAAGCACATTAAATAGTGCATTAAACGAGATAGACGCATTTTACAAAGGCTACTTAAATGACGAAGCACTGCTTACAAACTACCAAGAGCAGATAAAAAACTACGAGGAAATTTCAAAAATTTATGAGCTAAAATACTCCTACGGTAAGGTCGAGCTAAAGCAGTTTTTAGAGGCGAAAAACAGCGAGCTAGAAGCCAAAATAGGGTTACTAAAAGCAAAATACACACTTTTGCAAGACGAGCTAAATATCTACAAAGCGATGGCTGGCAAATTTAATAAGTAAAATTATGAGCTTGGCTTGGGACTACAAGGCAAACGCATGCAGCAAGGATGGCAAATTTAGCGCCAAATTTGAAGGCTGCGAAGTCGCTATGGGCGCTCCAACCATTGGCGAGCTACGACTTTTTATAAATGGCGAGCACTATCTAAATTTAAAAAACGAGCTCTTAAACCACGCAAAAACGCTACCAAATTTGGATCAAAATTTAGTTAAAGATGGCAGCACTCATCAAATTTTACTTAGCGAGAGAGCGACTGCTTGCTTTTTATTTTCAAAGGACTCTAAATTTCTAGCTTTTTGTGAATGGACGACAGATAAAATGCAGATTGTAAAGATAGTGCGCCTAGCTGACAGGAGCATAAAAACTGATAACAAGCGCAAAAGAGTAGTGGAATTTCTCTCATTTGATGACGGCGTGCTTAAAATTTTAGACTCACCTATATTTATGCCCAAAAACTATACACTAGATATCCACACACTTTTTGGCGATAAAATTTAATTAGGCTTTAAAAAATAGTTTTCAGGCGTGTTTTCATAGTAAATTTAAATACTAGCTCTTAAATTTAGTACGAAAGATGCTCAAATCTAAAATTTAACGCAAAAGATAACTCTTTGACATACAAAAACAATTTTTTAGTTTTATAAGTTGCCTTTGAATGGCAAAATTAACTCCTTGCTTTAAAATTTAACGCGCAAGATCAATATTTGGCGCACAAGAACAAAAATCATGCATTATTCTTATTTTACTGCTCTTAAATTTAGCACGCATATGATCACCTTATCAGTTTTTTAGAAAAACACTCGCTTTGGATTAAATTTGCCTCCAAAATGCCAGCTTGAGCAAGTGCTTTATTTACATTTTATCACGGCTTTTCAAGGGTTGTGTTACTTTTTAGAGCAAGAAGCACAAGCACTCAAGGTAACTCTCGCTCGCCATTTTCAAAATAGGGT
>NZ_POYX01000015.1:0-42684 GCF_002913865.1 Campylobacter concisus | reverse complement strand
GAACTATAAAAGAACTTGAGGGATTTGTCTCAAACGCAAGCAGCAAGATCGGTTTTGTGCCGACAATGGGCGCACTTCACAACGGACACGTTAGCCTTATAAAAAAATGTGTGAGCGAAAATGAGGTAAGCATCGTTTCAACTTTCGTAAATCCAACTCAATTTCTACCAGGCGAAGACCTAGAAAAATACCCGAGAAAAGAGCAAAGCGACATCCAAATTTGCGAGCAAAACGGCGTTAGCGCTATCTTTATACCAAACGAAAAAGAGCTTTACTTTGAAGATGAGCCTCTCATCGTCGCTCCAAAGAAGCTTTCGACCATTTTAGAGGGCAAAACTAGACCAGGACACTTTGACGGTGTCTTAAGAGTGCTAAATAAGCTATTTCGCCTAACTCGTGCAAATAGCGTCTATATGGGCAAAAAAGACACCCAGCAGCTCATCATCGTGCAAAATATGATAAAGACATTTTTCCTAAACATCGAGCTAGTTGCCTGCGATATCGTTAGAGAGCCAGACGGCCTAGCACTTTCAAGCAGAAACGTCTATATCTGCGACGAAGATAAATGCAACGCGCTAAGGCTTTCAAGATCGCTAAATAAAGCGCTAAATTTGATCCAAACTGGCGAAGAAGACGCGAGCGAGGTCAAGGCAAAGATGCTTGAAGTGCTTGAGCCACTAAAAGTTGATTATGTCGCGGTTACGGATAGAAATTTAAATGAAATTTCAAAGGTAGAAAAAGGCAACACCATCATCTTAGTAGCCGCCTTTGTAGGCAAAACTAGGCTAATAGACAACATCTGGATCTAAAAATGCCAAAACTTCATCTAATCTCGCTTGGTTGTAATAAAAATTTAGTTGATTCTGAGATCATGCTGGGACGCTTGCAAAACTACGATATCACAGACGATATCAGCGACGCAGACGTCATCATCGTAAATACTTGTGGCTTTATCAAGTCTGCCAAAGAAGAGAGCATCCAAACCATCCTTGAGATGCACGAAGCTCGTAAAAATGGCTCTTTGCTCGTGGTGACTGGCTGCCTTATGCAGCGATACAAAGATGAGCTCATAAAAGAACTGCCAGAGGTTGATCTCTTTACCGGCGTGGCTGATTATGACAAGATCGATGAGATCATCTTAAAAAGGCAAAATTTATTTAGCCCGCAGACCTATTTGCAGGCAAACGAAGAGCGTGTGATAACTGGCTCAAACTACCACGCCTACATCAAAATTTCAGAGGGCTGTAACCAAAAATGTAGCTTTTGCGCGATACCGACATTTAAGGGCAAGCTAAAATCACGCTCGCTTGAAAACATCGTAAATGAGGTCAAAAATCTAGTCAAAAAAGGCTACTACGACTTTAGCTTTTTATCACAAGACTCAAGCTCTTATATGCGCGATCACGGCGTTAGCGACGGACTAATAAATTTAATAGACGAGATAGAAAAGATAAAAGGCGTAAGAAGCGCTAGGATACTTTATCTCTACCCAAGCACGACCAGCAAAGAGCTAATAGAGCGCATCATCGCCTCGCCCATCTTTCACAACTACTTTGACATGCCCATCCAGCACATCAGCGAAAATATGCTAAAGATAATGAAGCGTGGAAGTGGTGCTAAAAAGATAAAAGAGCTTTTAAATTTGATGAGAAATGCCAAAAATTCATTCTTGCGAACTGGCGTCATCGTGGGACACCCAGGCGAGAGCGAGGAGGATTTTGAGGAGCTTTGCGAGTTTTTAGAAGAGTTTAAATTTGATAGAATTTCAGCCTTTGCCTACTCAAAAGAAGAGGACACAGCCTCTTTTGAAATGGAGCAAATCCCAGCTAAAATCATCTCAAAAAGGCTAAGCAAGATAGAAAAGATCACCAAAAAAGCGATAAACGAGAGCTTGCAAAAAGAGCTTGGCAAGCAAATTTACGCATCGCTTGAAGGCATTAGCAGCGAGGGTGAGATGTTTTACGCTGCCAAAAAAGATATCTGGGATAAAGATATAGACGGCGAAATTCTAATAAACGAAAGCGACGTAAAAGAGCTTGAGATCGGCTCGCTCTACCTTTGCGAGGTCAGCGATGTGGTTGATCAAAAACTAGTCGCCACTATCATCAAAAAAGCAAAATGATAAGCCAAAATGTGCTTGATAGGCTAAGCTTTGGCGCAAACCTGCTTGCCTTCTCGCACGGCATCGATAGCACTGCACTTTTTTACATTTTACAAGAGGCTGGGGTTAAATTTGATCTAGCCATAGTCGATCACAACGCCAGAGAGCAGAGTAAATTTGAAGTTGAAAGCGCCAAAGAGCTTGCCAGCAAATTTGGCAAAAAGATCTACATAAAAAGCGTAAATTTAGGTAAGTCAAATTTTGAAAAAAACGCGCGCGAAGCGAGATATGAGTTTTTTGGTGAAATTTGCCAAAAATATGGCTATGAGAATTTGATCTTAGCACATCAATTTGACGATAAATTTGAGTGGTTTTTGATGCAGCTTGGCAAGGGCGCTGGGCTAAAAGAGCTCTTTGGCATGAGCGAGCTTGAGAAAAGAAAACACTTTTGGCTAATTAGACCGCTTTTAAATTTACGCAAAAAAGAGCTTCAAAACTACCTTGACGAGCGAGGTTTGCGCTACTTTGTGGATGAGACAAACTTAGAAGGCAAGCTTAAAAGAAGCTTTGTGAGACTAAATTTTAGCGAGCCATTTTTAAACGAGTACTTTAGCGGCGTGAAGAAAAGCTTTGAGTTTTTGGAGACTGATAGGCAAATTTTGCTGCCAAACATCGTCAAAATAGACGATGAAATTTTCATTATAAAAAATGATAACAACGTGGTGCGAGGTATCGATATGGCGGCAAAAGAGCTAAATGTACTTTTAAGCAAAGCTCAAAAAGATGAGCTAAGCGCAAATTTAGCAAAGCAAACAAGTGTTGTACTAAGCGGCAAGATCGCCGTTGGATATGCTAATGAATACATCTTAGTAACGCCATTTTGTAAAGCCGTAATGCCAAAAATATTTAAAGAAAGAGCTAGAATTTTAAGGCTCCCAGCGATAAATAGGGGCTACTTATTTACAAACGGCGTTCAAATTGAAAACCTTTCTAATTTTTTTAGCAAATAGAGCTTTTTAGTCTGCAAATTTAATCTACTAAAGGCTAATTTAAAACTTTTTATCACCAAATTTTTCTACAACAATCTTAACAAGTCTGTAAAAATTTAAAATTTCTATCTGTAAATTTAATATACAAAGGCCAAATTTAAAACTAAATTTTGCTCCAGTTCTCAAGCTAAAGCATCAATTAGGATTTAGAAAAAAACTGCAAATTTGGTTTTAGCTTTTTCATCTCTGAGATAAACTGCTTTTGCATTTAAATTTAGAGTAAAAGGCTATAAATTTAATCGACAAAAGAGTAAATTTAAAGTTTCTAGCGCTAAATTTTGCCCTTACGGTATTAACACTAAGATTACAAGTGTGCAAATTTGAAATTTTATCAGCAAATTTACTCCAGCTCTTTTTGCTTTGTCGTAGCTGCTTTTAAAGTTAAATTTGGAGTGCCTAGAGCTATAAAATTAAGGTCAAATTTATAGCTCTAGCCTTAGCAAAATATGGCACTAAAGCCGCAAATTTGATCACATCGCCTACAAGCCATTAAACAAAATAATAAAAGCATAAATTTGATATACGCAACAAAATTTTGCGAACGAGATAATGAAATTTACAGATTATTAAGATCAAACAAGCGTATAAATTTAGCATCAGCTCGTCTGCGATGCCAAATTTAGAAAACGTGCAAAAAGTAAAATTTAGCAAAGCTCACAACAAAAAACCAGCCTATAAAACAAATTTAAACAAGCCAGTGGTTTAAATTTACCTCATCAAAGCCATTTGCATAAAATAATGCGTAAAATTTTATAAATTTTATTACACACTAGGCGAGGATTTTTTCTATCAGCTCTCTTTTTAGCACAAAGTCATAGCTAAAAGCATCCACCACGACGCCAGCATAACTACTCTCTTTTAGCATCGCAAGATACTCTTTTAGCCCTATCTCTATGCTCTCTTGCTCGCTGTCGTTTCGCCAAAGCTTCATCGCCTCTTTGCTAGTAAATGCCGGAAAATAGCTAAGCTTTTCGATCTCATCTTCAAGGAGGATAAATTTGATATTTGAGCCCTCTTCTTCATAAACAACGCCGCCATCAAGCTTTGCAAGCGCTTGGTTTAAAAGCACCGGAGCAAAAAATGTGGCCTTTTTCAAAGCCGCTATCAATTTTACCTCATTTTGCTGGCTAGGCTCATTTAAAAATTTATCCATCGCTTCTTGCATTTTAGCCCCTAAAAGCCTCATCTACAGCCTGACAGATCGTGTGGATGAAAAAGATATGCGACTCTTGGATCCTTGCGGTATCGCTTGAGCCAACGACTAAATTTAGATCACATCCTTCATTCATCGCGCCACCACCTTTGCCGCTAAGTCCAAGCACTGATGCGCCCATTTTTTTAGCACTTTTTATCGCCTCAAGGACGTTTTTGCTGTTGCCACTTGTTGAGATCGCCACGAGCAAGTCGCCTGACTGAGCTAAGGCCTCAAACTGGCGTGAGAAAACGTAGTCAAATCCGTAGTCGTTGCCAATGGCTGTAAGCGCCGAAGTATCGGTGGTTAGCGCGATGCCTGGAAGTGGCTGGCGTTCGCTTTTATATCTGCCAGTTAGCTCAGCCGCAAAGTGCTGAGCGTCCGCTGCAGAGCCGCCGTTACCGCATATCAGCACCTTTTTGCCATTTTTTAGCGTATCAGCCACCATCTGGCAAGCGCGCTCTAGACTACCCAGCAAATTTACATGCTCGCTAAATGTCTTTTGGTGAGCTTCGAGCTCATTTTTTATCATCGTTTTTAGCATCTTTTATCCTTTTTATTATCCCTGTTGTGCTTTTGCCCTCGACAAAGTCGATCAGCCTGACCTCTTTTACGATCTCGCTGCCAACGACCTCTTTGCCCTTGTAATCAGACCCTTTTACAAGCACGTCTGGCTTTATCTTTGTTATCAAATTTAAAGGTGTATCCTCATCAAATATCACGACATAATCGACAAATCCAAGCCCACTTAGCACGCAGGCTCTATCATTTTGCGAATTTATAGGACGCTCATCGCCTTTTAGCCTTTTAACTGAAGCATCCGAGTTTAGTCCAACGACCAAAAGATCGCCAAGCTCCCTTGCTCGCGCTAGGTATTTTACGTGTCCAGCGTGCAAGATATCAAAGCAGCCATTTGTGAAAACGACCTTTTTCTTGCCCTTTTGGCTCAAAATTTCCTCTAACTCCTCGACACTTTTAAGCTTGTGCTCGAAATTTGCCCCAAATGAGCTATTTAGCAACTGCTCGATCTCGCTAAAACTAGCCGTTGCGCTGCCGATCTTAGCCACAACTACGGCTGCTGCGAGGTTTGCTATCTTTATCGCCTCTTTTATATCAGCTCCGTTTGCTAGCATATAGCCAAGTGTGGCAAGCACCGTATCTCCAGCACCAGTGACGTCAAAGACCTCTTTTGCTTTGGCAGCAAAGATGTGTAGCCTGTCATCATAAAGCGCGATGCCCTCTTCTGAGATCGTGATGATCGAATAGGTCAAATTTAGCTCGTCCTTTAGCTGTTTTATCGCCTTTTCAAGCTCGGCCTTGTCTTTTATCTTTAAATTTGTAGCCTCGCTCGCCTCTTTTTTATTTGGCGTGAGCAGGGTTGCGTTTTTATACTTTGAGTAGTCGCTGCCTTTTGGGTCTATGAGCACTGGGATATTTAGCCTCACGCACTCGTTTATGATCTCTTGGCAGACCTTTTCGCTAAGCACGCCTTTGCCGTAGTCACTTAGCAAGACGGCCTTAAAATTTGCAAGGTTTTCTTTTACTTTTAAGACAAGCTCATCTTCTAAATTTATCTTGACAACGCTCTCTTTATCTATCCTGACAACTTGCTGGTGAGATGCCATGATACGGCTTTTTATCGAGCTTTCACGCCCTTTTTCAGTAAGGATCAGCTCATCTTTTACATTTAGCTCGGCAAGCTTCTCTTTTATCTTTTTACCAGCCTCATCATCTCCTAAGACGCTAGCCACGCTCACGTTCGCGCCAAGGGAAAGTAAATTTCTCACCACATTGCCAGCGCCACCAAGCGTGTAGGTTTCGTTATTTATCTTAACAACCTGCACTGGCGCTTCAGGCGAGATGCGCTCGCAGCTGCCCCAGATATAGTGATCTAGCATTAGATCGCCAACGACTAAAATTTTAACTCTCTTAGCCATTTATCTCTTCCTTATAAATTCTCTTTATCTCTGGCAAGTAGTCTTTTATCGCCTCTTCCAAGCTCCAAGTCGCGCTAAAGCCAAATGCCTCGCGTGCTGGGGCTACGTCGGCCTCAGTGTGAAACTGATATGAGCCGATAAATGGGTTTTTTATATATTCGTTGCCTAAATTTACGCCGATCTCGCGCTGCAAGATGTCAGCGATATCTTGAAAGCTTCTTGCCTTGCCAGTAGCTGCGTTATATACGCCACTTGGCGCGTCAAGTGCTTTTATGTTTGCATCGATGATATCTTTTATATAGACAAAGTCGCGTTTTATCTGGTCGCTACCCTCAAAGAGCTTTGGCGTCTTGCCGGCTAAAATTTGCAGACCAAACTGAAGCACCATCGAGGCGGTCTTGTTTTTGAAAAACTCGCCTTTGCCAAAGACGTTAAAATACCTTAACCCAACAACGCTCACGCCGCGCTTTGCGTAAATTTTATTGATATTATCCATGCTTAGCTTGCTAAAGCCATATACGTTATTTGGTGCTTCGCACTCGCCAACTGTTTGTGGGCTCTTTGCGTTGCCGTAAGTCGCCCCTGAGCTTGCGTAGATCATCTTTGCGCCCAAACTCTCGCAGATATCAAGCAAATTTACAAAGGCATTTACATTTGTTTTTATTAGCTCGTCTTGCTCTTTTACGGTCGTATCAGAGATCGCTGCTTCGTGGTAGATGACATCTGGGCGAAAGTTTTTTATCTTATCAAGTGTGCTAAGATCGTTGATGTCGCCAGCGTAAATTTCACCCTTAAAGCCAAGTAAATTTTTAAAATGTCCAAAGCTTTTTAGGTTGCCGTTGCTAAATGTCTCGTCGTTTCTAAATTTATCCACGACAAGCACGTGAGCATCTTTATAGTTTTCATCAAAATAATGCGCCAAGGCTGAGCCGATAAAGCCAGCGCCGCCAGTTATAACTATCTTTTTTCCGTTTAAATTCATAGTGATTTTTCCTTTTTTAGCTTATTTAAAACATCTCTTACATCTTTAAAATTTATGCCATCAAGCAAGAAATTTCTACTCACACCTGCCCTTTTACCAGCCTCGACGTCGCTTGGTTTATCGCCTATCATGAGCGAGTTTTCAAGGTCGATGTTAAACTCTTTGCAAGCATCAAGTATCATTTTTGGATTTGGCTTTCTGCAGGTGCATTTTTGCTCTGGAGCGTGCGGACAAAAATAGACTTTGGTGATAAAAATTTGCTCTTTCTTAAAGCTTTCTAGCATAAATTTGTTTAGAGCGTCAAACTGCTCCTGCGTGTAGTAGCCCCTGCCGATGCCTGATTGATTTGTCACGACAAAGAGCTTGTAGCCAGCCTCAGCAAATTCTCTTAACGCATCAAAAATGCCATCAATAAATTTAAAGTCCTCAATCTTACAAACGTATCCAGCGTCTTCATTTATGACACCGTCTCGGTCTAAAAAAAGTGCTTTGTTGGCTGTTTCTTTTATCATTTGGTGATTATAGCCAAAATATTTTAACCCGCCCCTTGCAAATTTACATTTTTGTATTATAATGCCAGCACGTTTTTTAAAAAGGATGACAAATGAAAAAACTACTAATCGTTTCAAGTGTTGCAGCACTACTTTCAACTGCTGCTTTCGCTGCAGATGGCGCTACTATCTATAAAAAATGCGTTGCCTGTCATGGCGCTAAAGCTGAAAAAGTTTTCAATAACAAAGTTCCAGCTTTAACATCACTTGATGCAGCAGCTATCGAAGCAGCTCTAAAAGGCTACAAAACAGGAGCAAATAATTTTGGTCTTGGTGCTATGATGAAACCTATCGCTACTCCAATGAGCGACGACGATATCAAAGCAGTTGCAGAATACATCCAAACACTAAAATAATTATAGGGGCGCTCGCCCCTTTTTTCTACAAATTTAAACTCACACAAAATTTAAAAAGCTCTTTTGGCATTTGGTATATAAAATAACAATATACATCTTCTTTTATCGGCACTCTTTCTTCATAAGCGCGTAGGCTATGTCCTCAGCAAAAGTTTGCACTAAATGTATCAGCTATATTTCTTTGATTAAATTTTACGTAAGTTTTTTGGCGCAGTTTTCGCCTTATAAATTTTGTTATCAAATTTACTAAAATGACAAATATTATAATAGGTAGCGCAAAGCTAAAAAATGCTGGCAGCATAGTGGATAGTAAATTTGCCGTATCAAAAATTTGCATTTTTATGGTGTAGTGAGAGTAAATTTAAATTTTAAATGATAAATTCTGGTTCAAATTTTGTCCCATTTACCCTGACAACTCTTGCTGGTATGCCAACGACTGTTGCGTTTGCTGGGACATTTTTTAGCACGACTGAGTTTGCGCCGATCTTGGCATTTTCGCCGATCGTTATAGCCCCAAGTATCTTTGAGCCAGCGGCGATAGTGACGCCATTTTTAATGGTCGGATGGCGCTTGCCACACTCTTTGCCAGTGCCTCCAAGTGTCACTTGATGATACATCATCACATCATCCCCAACCTCAGCCGTCTCGCCGATAACCACGCCCATGCCGTGATCTATGAAAAATCTCCTACCGATCTTGGCCCCCGGGTGGATCTCGATGCCTGTTAGAAATCTTGCGATTTGCGAGATGAGTCTAGCTAGAAAAAACCACTTTTTCTCATATAAAAAATGAGAAATTTTGTGAAATAAAACCGCATGGATGCCAGGAGTGTTTATAAGTATCGCCAAAAAGCAACAACTATGCACCGATGGGTCTTTTTCACGGACGGTTTGAACTAGCTCTTTTAGACTCTCCCACATAATTTTACGCTCCGTAAAGCTCTGTACTTAGGTATCTCTCGCCGTTATCTGGAGCTATGAAAAGCACTTTTTTGCCAGCGCCAAGTCTTTTAGCCACTCTTTTTGCAGCCACGTAAGAAGCGCCGCCGCTTATGCCTATCATTAAACCATCGCTCTTTGCGATCGCTCTAGCTGCGTTTAGTGCGTCATCGTTGCTTACTTTTTCTACTTCGCTAACTAGGCTCATATCCATTGTATTTGGTAAAAATCCAGCTCCGATGCCTTGAATTTTATGTGGTCCTGGGTTGCCGCCACTTAAAACCGGTGATGCCTCAGGCTCTACTGCGATGATCTTAGTGTCATAGCCTTTTTCTTTTAGAACCTTTGCCACGCCGCTTATCGTGCCACCTGTGCCAACGCCTGCTACAAAGGCATCAAGCTTGCTAAAATCAGCCACGATCTCAGCAGCTGTTGTTAGCTCGTGAGCTTGTGGGTTATACTTGTTTTCAAACTGGCTTAGCATTACGTGATTTGGCTGAGAAGCTAGCTCAGTAGCTTTTGCGATCGCTGCTTTCATACCACCAGCTGCAGGAGTTAGCTCAAGATGAGCGCCATATGCAGCCACGATCTTGCGTCTTTCGATACTCATGCTCTCAGGCATGCAAAGGATCACTTTAAAGCCAAGTGCAGCACCGCACATAGCTACGCCGATACCTGTATTGCCGCTTGTTGGCTCAACGATAGTGTCGCCATGTTTTAGCGTACCATCAGCTAGCATTTTAGTGATCATATTAAACGCGATCCTATCTTTTACAGAGCCGCCTGGGTTAAAAAACTCTAATTTTACGTAAATTTCAGCCTCGTCAGCACCTGTTTTAACCTTTACGATAGGTGTATTACCGATCGTTTTTACGATGTTATCGTAGATCATCACTCCTCCTAAAATAAATTTCTCGTAAATTTAGCATAGAATTTAAAATAAAACATAAAAAGTCCTAATTTGTGCTAAATTTAAAATAAAAATTTAGTTTTTAATGCTATCAAGCACCTCTTGTCCGCTTTGACTTAAAATTTTGCCTTTGAAATTCTCTTTGCAAAACTCCAAAATAAGCGCATGATAAAGCTTCAAAACCTCACTCTCGTCAAATTTCTCGCTATCAAGAAATTTATAAATTTCATCATAATCAAGCGAACTAAACCACTCAGCCGCCTCGTCGTAGCTCTCAAAAATGTAGTCAAAATATGCCATTATCCTAAGTGCATAAGCATCAACGACCATGTAAGGCTTGCCGCAAGCATAAGCAAGTATCGCGTCGCAAGTCTCAGCACCAACGCCTCTTATGCTTATGAGCCACTCGCGGCCTACGTTTTCTTTAAAGTTTTCAAAGTCACCAAATTCATTTTTTATAGCTAGACAAAGCGTCTTTAGCCGTTTTGCCTTTGTGTTGTAAAAACCACTTGGCTTTATAAGCGTGGCAAGCTCGCTGTTTTCAAGCGCGCAAATGCCTTGCAGGCTATCTTTGCTGGCATTTTTTAGATTAGTTAGTGCTTTTTCTACATTTTTCCAGTTGGTATTTTGCACCAAAATAGCTCCTAAAATAACCTCAAAAGTGCCCTCTCCCGGCCATTTTAGCTCGTCTAAATTTCTACTTTTGTGATTTAGCAGAGTTAAAAATAGATCAGTTGATCTCATTTTAAATTTTCTTTAAAAGTTAGATAAAACTGCTTTGCAGTCCTGCCACTTCTGCTAGCTCTTAGGGTGGCAAAATTTTTAGCAAGCGTGTGAAGCTCATCTTTGTCGCCAGTGTAGTCTTTAAAGTAAAAATCAACCATTTTTAGGTACTCATCGTAGTTGCCTTGATAAAAGCTGATCCAAAGACCAAAGCGGTCTGAGAGAGAAATTTTCTCCTGAGCTGCGTCGCTGTAGTGAATTTCTCCGTCTATTAGCTGCGAGTTTTCATTTTCGCTTTTAAACTCGCTTATTAGATGTCTGCGGTTTGATGTGGCGTATAAAAGGACGTTTTTAGGCGGCTTTTGGATAGAGCCGTCCATTATAGGCTTTAGAAATTTATACTCATTGCTACCATTTTCAAAGCTTAGATCATCGCAGAAAATGATAAATTTAAACTCGCTTTTTCTGATCTCATCGATGATGTCGCCAAGGTATTTTAGATCCTCGCAGCCAATCTCAATGATGCGAAGTCCCTCTTTGTAAAATTTAGTAAAAACTGCCCTTACAAGGCTTGACTTACCACATCCTCTCTCGCCCCAAAGAAGCACGTGATTTGCCTCGTCGCCCGCTATAAAATTTCTAGTATTTTTTAGCAAAATTTCTTTTTGTTTCTCTAGTCCATAAAGTGAGTCGATATCTACAAAATCAATATCCTCAACCGGCTTTAGCATCCCTTTTGTGCTCTTATAAATCGCTGCGTACTTCATACCCCAATCTATCATTTCTTATCCTTTCTTAGATAGACCAAAATTTCAGCCAAAACATCGTCGTCGTCCTTACTGCGTGACTTTAGCCTGATCTTCTCGTCGTCATTTTTTGTTATTAGTATATTTTGTTCGCTGTTTGAGATCGTCTTTATATCAGCTTTTAGAGCTAAAATTTTGATGATGATAAGGTCTAAAAACTGCTTTGTAAATGTATCTATCTTGCCAAATCTATCCTCAAGCTCGCTTTGTATCTCATAGACCTCGGCGACCTCTTTGCACTTGCTAAGGCGTCTGTAAATTTCAAGCCTGAGCCTATCTTCTCTTATAAATTCTTGATTTAAAAAGGCACTCACACTAAGCTTTAGATCGATCTTATCAAGCTTTGCAGAGTCTTGATTAAGAAGCTTGTTTATCTCATCTTCTAGCATCTTTAGATATAGCGAGTAGCCGATAGCCTCGATATGACCGCTTTGCGCCTCGCCGATGATGTTACCACCACCCCTTATCTCAAGGTCGTGATAGGCTAGCACTGAGCCAGCGCCTAAAAATGAGTTGCCCTCAAGTGCTACAAGTCGTTTTAGCGCGTCTTTGCTAATGGCATCTTTATCTTCCACCAAAAAGTAGCAATAAGCCTGCTTGTCGCTTCTGCCCACACGTCCGCGCAGCTGATGCAAGTCAGCCATGCCAAATTTATTGGCATTTTCTACTATTATGGTGTTTGCATTTGGCAGGTGGATGCCGCTTTCAACGATGCTGGTGCAAAGTAGTAAGTCATACTCGCCCCGCTCAAATTTCATCATCTCATCTTCAGTGACTTTCGCATTTACCTTTGAGTGAAGTATCAAAATTCTAAGCTTTGGCAAAATTTTCCTTAGATCATTTTCCGTCTGCTCGATGTCTGCGATGTGGTTGTGGATGTAAAAGGTCTGCCCGCCGCGTCTTAGCTCACGCATGATCGCCTCTTTGACGACCTTTTCGTCCCACTCTCTCACGCTTGTTCTCACATCCAGCCTCGAGCTTGGCGGAGTGGCTAAAATACTATATGTTTTTATCTTGCTAAGCGCCATATTTAGGCTTCTTGGTATCGGCGTGGCGCTCATACTTAGGATGTGTGAGTGCTGAGAAATTTCTTTTAGCTGCTCTTTTTGCTTAACGCCAAATTTATGCTCTTCATCAACCACGATAAGCCCTAAATTTTCAGCCTTTACACCAAGAAGTGCATGCGTACCCACGCAAACTATGGGCTCACTTTCTTTTAGCGCTTTTTGCAAGCTTGATTTTTCTTTGGCGCTTGAGAAGCGATCCAGCCTAAAGACCTTTATGCCAAATTTGCTAAATCTTTGGCTTAGTGTCTTGTAATGCTGTGAGCTAAGAAGTGTCGTTGGCACGAAGAAAAATGCGCTAAAGCCTGATTTTATGCAGGTAAATATGGCATTCATCGCAACTTCGGTCTTGCCAAAGCCAACATCCCCGCTAAGTAGCCTATCCATAACTTTTCCGCTTTTTAGCTCATCTTTTATCTCATTTACCGCCTTTTGCTGATCGCTCGTGTATGAAAAACCAGCGTCCTGGACGAAATTTAGATAAGAGATGTCCTCGTTTTGTAAAATTTTACCAGCGATTAACTCCCTTTTTGCTGCCATCGCTACGATCTTTGAGGCGATCGCAAAGAGTTTTTCTCTAACCTTCTCTTTTATCTTGGCAAAATTTGCCTTGCCAAGGCGATCCAGTACCGCCATAGAGCCATTTTGCGCAATGTAGCGATCTATCAAATTTAGATGTTCAACTGGCAAAAGAAGCTTGTCATCATTTTGATAGGCGATAACCACAAATTCTTTAGTCGCGCCCAAAACCTTGATCTTTTCAAGCCCCAAAAACCGGCCTATACCATACTCTTCATGCACAACGTAGTCATTTACTTTTAGCTCGTCCACCACAAGACTTGAGCGCTTAACTCGCCTTTTTTTCTCAAATTTATTAAGAGAGACTACGATCTTGTCGCTTGAGGTTAAATTTACTACAAGGGGCGAAATTTCAAGCTTTACGTTGGCAAAGCCGTCAAGCTCATAACCCTTAAAAAGCCCCTCGTTTCTTGAAAGAACGGTTATGCTTTTGCTCTTATTTAGCTCAAAAAAGTCAAAATTTAAAGTAACTTCTAGGTCTTTATAGACCTTTGGCTCAGGCAAAATTTCAATGCCCTTAAATTTCTCCTCAGGTGCGTCATAAATTTCAAAATCGATCTTCTTAACAAGCTTTGAGTCAAAAACTTTTAAATAGTCGCTAAAGCTATCTATCGCCCAAAATCCAAGCGAATTTAGATCACTCACCAAGGCGTCGCTTTGCATATCCTCGATCTTTTGGCTCACTTTTTCAAACTCATCTTTGCTAAGATTTGCGATAAAAGGCACGATCTCGGCTTCGCTTAGCTCATTTTTGTTACTTATCTGCGTGGCGGTGTTGTAGTTTCTAATGCTCTCCACCTCATCGCCAAAGAGCAAAATTCTAACAGGATCATCCATATTTACGCCGTAAATATCCACGACTTCGCCACGTATGCTAAACTCGCCAACGCTCTCAACGATATCGACGCACTCATAGCCAAAGCGTATGAGCAAGTCGGCAAATTCGTTTAAATTTAGATTATCTTTTAGCTTGATCGTTGAGCTTTCTAGGTTTTTTTGCGTTGGAAGTGGGTTTAAAAGCGTGCTAAATGGGCTTATGATGATCTTTTTGCCATCAAATTTATAGTATTTGCTAAGGACTGATGAAATTTCAAAAAGCTCTTCGTTAAAGCTTCTTAGATCATCGCCCTTTTTAGCTCTAAAATCAGGTAGTTTAAAGGCGCTAAAGCCAGCAAAACTGACCGCATCAGCGCAAAGAGCCGCCTCTTTGTCATCTTCGCAGATGAGAATTTGTGGGGCGTGCGTTAAAAGATACTCATAGACCTTTGCTTGCATAGTACTCTTTTAAAAAGGCTTCGGCTAGGTGAAACGAGCCAAATGCTAGGTAAATTTTGCCATTTTTTGCCTCTTTTATATCGTTCATATCGCTTGGCTCAAACTCTCTATGCGAAATTTCAAGCTCGTTTAGTGCTTTGTTTATGAGCTCTCCGCCAAGCTCCCTGCCCTCGCAGTGGTAGTGATAAAGCAGCACGCTCTCAACGACTGGCTTTAGAGCTGCCAAAACTGCCTTGAAATCTTTATCCAAAAATGAGTTATAAATTAGCGTTATCTTCTTGCCGTTAAATTCATCAGAGCTAAATTTCTTAGCCACAGCCTTTGCGCCAAGCTCGTTGTGACCGACATCAACGTATAAATTTGAAGCGATCTTTTCACATCTGCCACGAAGCGATAAAGCGCCAAGCTTTTTGATATCTATGCTGCTATCTAAAATTTTAGCCGCGGCGTAGGCTAGAGTTAAATTTGAACGCAAAAACTCTGGTAGGTTAAATTTATCTGCGTAGTTTGCGATCTCGTTTAAATTTTCTTTGGTTAAAATTTCTCTTGGAAAACTTAAAGTAGCGCCTTTTTCACTTGCGATCTCTTTTGCGATAGCGATACTTGCCTCGTTCATATCATTACTTAACACTGCTTTTGCGCCCATGGCTTCAAATTTGGTGCGTGAAATTTCTTCTATGCTATTTCCAAGTATCGCCGTGTGATCAAAGCCGATCGGAGTAAAGATGCTTAGCTCTTTTTCAAAGACATTTGTAGCATCTAGCACGCCGCCCATGCCAGCCTCGCAGACAAAGTAGTCACAACCCTCAAAAAGAACTGCAGAAAGCAGCGTCATATACTCAAAATAGCTAGTTTTTATCTTGTATTCGTCGCTTAAAAGAGCTTGCAAACGCTCGTGAGCTCTCTCTAAAATTTCATCGCTAGCGACCTCGCCATTTAGCCAAAATCGCTCATTAAATTTAAATATATGTGGGCTTGTATAGTGCCCTACTTTTGCCCCTTTTTGGCTTAAAATTTGCGCTAAAAAGCGGCCTGTGCTACCTTTGCCATTTGTGCCGATGATGTGGATTATCTTAAAAGGCTTTAGATGGCCTTTGATAGTATCATAAGCCCTTATGATCCTGCCATAGTCGATCTCTTTGTAGTAAAGTGGCTTGCCGTCAAGAAATTTAGCTAGGCTCATTTTTCCTCGATTATCTTTGGCATGACTTGGTTTCTGCCGCCCTCTTTTGAGAGATAGAGCATCTTATCAGCGCCCTCAAGTGTCATTGTATCGCTTAAATTTGCGCTTCTTGTAGCCACACCAGAGCTAATGGTAACCTTAATGCGCTCGTTTTTATAGATAAATTTGAAATTTTCTATCATACTTCTTAGCTTCTCGCCAAATCTAACTCCATCTTTTAGGCTTGTACTTGGTAGCAAAATGACAAATTCCTCGCCACCATATCTACCGACGAAATCAACCTTTCTAGCATTTTTCTTAAGCACCTGAGCCACTGCAGAAAGGATCACATCGCCAGCTTCGTGGCCGTAAGTATCGTTTATCTTTTTAAAGAAGTCGATATCAACAAAGCAGATCGAATAGTCCGTGCCGTAACGTTTATAAGCTTCTTCAATACGCTGAATTTCACTCATCAAAGCTCTTTTTGTGGCCACTTTGGTTAAAAAGTCCTCTTTGCTCTCAAGCTTAGCAGCTTCAAGCTCTTTTTCTAGGCTTGTAACCCTGTTTTGAAGCTCAGAAATGGTCGCTTGTTTGCTGTTCATCTCAAGGCCAAGCTCCTTACTCTCGATCTCCAAAGCACTAGCGATCTCAATAAGCATACTCCTTACATGATCTATGCTATTTTCATTTAAATTTACCTTTTTAAGGTCGTTTTTGATGCTTTGCGCCTTAGCTGAACTACTTTTTGAGCTAGCTGCGATGTCAGAAATTCTATCGCCTATGTTTTGCAAGATATTATTTATCGAGCCAACTTTTTCGATGATCTCGCTTCTATCCTCTTCTATCCTGCGATCAACAAAACCCTTTATCTTATCTTGAATTTCTTTGCTATTTAGGCTTTGTGGATTTTGCTTTAAAACACTTCTAATGGTGCTAAGCTCCTCGCCAAGCTCCTTTGTGATAGAAGGCTCAAGCGCAAAATTTAAAAGCTCGACTAGTGCGTTTTCTTCGCCACCTTCGTTTTTTTGAGCTAGAAATTTCTCAAGCTCAGCGCTCATAGTCTTTAGATCGTCAAAGTCTCTCACACCATAATATTTCAAAAAGTCCAAAAATTCAGTGTCATAAGAGCTTACAAAGTCAAACCATTTAAGGCACATCTCTTCAAGATTTTTCTCATCATATCTTCTGGCAAGTAGCTGCATGCCCTGCTCCGCTAGAGCTTTTGCGTCTTTGTTGTGAAGCATAGAAATGGCTTGGAGGATTCTTCTTGCAAAGGCATTTAGTGACTTTAACTTTTTATCATCGACCACTTGGGTTGCGCCATTTTTAGCACCATGTGAGAGCCTAGCGGTCATAAAAGCCACAAACTCATCAACCGTTTTTATATGAAGACTTATAGCTTGCGCCTTGTAGTCATCACCAAGCCTTGAGATATATTTTTCTATCTTTTTGCTCTCTTCGGTTGTAAAGCCATATTTTTTAGAAATTTCATTATAAACTTCGGTGTAATTTTCTGGCGTTAGCATCAAATGGCGATCTTTTATCTCGCTCAAGGCCTCCTTGACTATTTGACTAACGGTTATTGCTGCCATTTTTATATCCTTTTACAGCTAAATTTGCGATGTACTCATCAAACGCCTCTTTTGAAGCCTCTTTTATGGCTTCGTATTTTTGAGTATCACTAATAACACTATCTGCGTATCTTACGCTTTTTTGACGTCTTGCCACACTAAAATCATACTCTCCAGTAGCAGGTATATCTATGACACGACCATCTTTAAATTTGGTTTTATAGTTTAGAGTTAAAAGAGCTTTATAAGATGTGATATAGCCATATTCATCATAAATGATTGCCTCGTAATTTAAACTTTTTACCGAAACTATTATCGAAGTATCAGCGCTATCTTTGCTTGATAGTGATTTATGCATCCTTGCGACCATGCCCTCTTTTACGGCGTCTTTTATCCAGACACTATTTTTTGGCTCTTCTTTGCTGATGATAACATCAACATAAACTCTATCTCCAACCAAATCCTGCGAGATCTTTGAAACTGGTTTATAGCCACATCCGCATATAAATATCGCAATAAAAAACGTTAAAAAATATCTCAAAATTTATCCTTTAATGACAAAATTTACCAATTTGCCTTTTATATAAATCTCTTTTAAAATTTCTTTTCCTTCAAGCCATTTAGCCACATTTTGCTTAGCTTGTTTTAAAATTTCACTCTCGCTCTGGCTCGCTGCCACTTCAAACTCGGCCCTTTTTTTGCCATTTACTGTAACTGCAAGAGCGATGCTATCTTTTACAAAGACCTCTTCTTTTACAGCTATCTTTGTGAAATTTTTTCTACCAAAAAGCTCTTCACTAAGCTCGTTTGCAATGTGCGGCACGATAGGTTCTAGTAAATTTAAGATGATGAAAAAGCCCTCAGCATTTACATCGTCATTATCCTGCGCATTTATAGCGTTTAGTGCCTCCATGCAAGCAGCGATTAAAGTATTAAACGCAAATGTATCGCCAAAAACCTCGGTTGATTTTTTAAGCGCTTCATAAATTTTTAGCCTTGCAAATTTCTCATCTTTGCTTAGACTTTCATGATCTATCTCAGGTAGCTTATCTATCTTTTTGATAGCTTGCGCCTTCTCCCAAAGCCTATTTAAAAACCTAAATGCGCCCTCAACTGCGCTATCGTTCCACTCAAGCTCTTTTTGAGGAGGAGCAGCAAAAAGGATAAAAAGCCTTGCCGTATCAGCGCCATATCTATTTATGATATCATCAGGATCTACGACGTTACCCTTGCTTTTACTCATCTTTTTGCCATCTTTTAAGACCATGCCTTGAGTGAGTAAATTTTCAAATGGCTCATCATCTCTTAGATAACCAAGATCCCTTAAAACCTTTTGAAAAAATCTAGCGTATAAAAGGTGCAAGATCGCATGTTCGATACCACCGATATACTGATCTACATTCATCCAATAATTCACACTCTTTTCATCAAGCGCTTTTTGCTCCCACGTCTTCTCATCGCTTGCAAATCTAGCAAAATACCAGCTACTCTCTACGAATGTGTCCATCGTATCAGTCTCTCTGGTCGCGTCTTGGCCGCATTTTGGACACTTTGTAAATTTCCAAGTTGGATGTTTATCAAGTGGATTGCCCTCGCCTGTGATCTTGACATCTTCTGGTAGCGCGATAGGTAAATTTTCCTCTTTTTCAGGCACTACGCCGCAGCATTTGCAGTGCACGACAGGTATTGGCGCACCCCAGTATCTTTGGCGAGAAATTCCCCAGTCTCTTAGCTTATAGTTTGTGATCCTTTTGCCAAGACCATCTTTTTCAAATTTCTCTATTATAAAGCTTTTGGCATCCTCTGAGCTAAGGCCGTTTATAAGCTCAGAATTTATAGCAACTCCGTATTCCGAATATGCTTTTGAGCCCTCACTCTCGCCCTCAAGTGGCTTTACGACAGGTTTTATAGGTAGATTAAATTTGCTTGCAAACTCAAAGTCTCTTTGGTCATGCGCAGGAACAGCCATGATAGCGCCACTGCCGTAGTCAGCTAGGATGAAATTTGCAACCCAAACTGGGACCTTTTCATTAGTGAGTGGATGAACGACATAAATTCCCAAAAACTCTCCGTCTTTGTCACTTGCTTGACGCTCTCTTGGACTTTGATTAAGTATTGCTTTTATCTTTGCCTTTTTATTTTCATCAAATTTAGCATTTTCAAGTAGTGCTTTTACGATAGGATGCTCTGGTGCAAGGGCTGTATAGCTAACGCCATAAATCGTATCAGGTCTTGTTGTAAATACCTCAAAGCCATCAAATTTACCGCCCAAAGTCTCTTTTGATACCTCATCAAGGCTAAATTTAAACTCCAAGCCATAGCTTCTACCGATCCAGTTTTCTTGCATTGTGATGACTTGATTTGGCCATTTGCCCTCAAGAAGCTTTAGATCATCAAGTAGCTCGCTAGCGTATTTTGTGATGTTGAAGTAATATCCTGGAAGCTCTTTTTGCACCACATCATTACCGCATCTCCAGCATTTGCCGTCTTCAACCTGCTCGTTTGCAAGCACGGTTTGATCGTATTCACACCAGTTTACGATGGCGTTTTTTCTATAAACAAGCCCTTTTTCAAACATCTTTATAAAAAAGCTTTGCTCCCACTTTGTATAAAGTGGGTCAGATGTGGCTAAAATTCTCTTTTTAGAAAACGAAAAGCCAAGGCTAGCAAGCTCTTTTTTCATATAGTCGATGTTTTCATAAGTCCAAATTTTAGGGTGAATTTTATGTTTTATGGCTGCGTTTTCAGCTGGCATACCAAAGCTATCAAAGCCGATAGGATGAAGCACGTTGTAGCCGCTTTTTCTATATGACCTAGCCAGCGCATCACCGATAGAGTAGTTTCTCACATGCCCCATATGTATGCGTCCGCTTGGATACGGAAACATGCTTAGGATATATTTTTTTGGCAAGCTTAAGTCGTCTTTTGGCTCAAATTCTTCATTTTTATCCCAAATTTCTTGCCATTTTTTTTCTATCTTTAAAGGCTCATATTTTCTCTTCTCAGCCATTTTTTCTCCTAAAATTCTTCTTGTGATTTGCTTGATTCTATTAATACCAAGGCTAGTGAAAATATATTTGCAATGACTGCGCCAATAGCTAATGAGTAACTAAGTGTCGCATTTTCAGATACTTGCAAAATAACAAAAGCTGGTATAAGGTGCAAATCAGCAACCAGAGAGCTTGCAAAAAGCTCAGCTGATAGTAAATTTTTAACGCCAATCTTAAGTAGCGTAGAAACTAAATTTATACTGGCTGCCACAAAAAGGGCGATCTCGTTTTTATCATATAAAAACTCCGCCGTAGTCGTAAGACTCATCAGCGCAAAAAATATGTAGATAACTTTTCCCCAGTTCATTATCCCTCCTTACACAACGCCTTTTTCAAACATAGCACGCTCTTTATCACGCTCTTTTTTGATCCTTTGCTTCTCAGCCTCTCTAGCTCTAAAATGCTCGATGCTAAATTTAAACCAGATAAGAAATGGTGATGAGATGTAGATCGAGCTGATCGTTCCTATAACTATACCAACGATAAGAATAAATGAAAACCCATGTATCATATCTCCGCCAAACAAAAATAGCACAACAACAGTCATCATCGTAGTGGCTGAAGTTAGGATGGTTCTTGAAAGTGTGGCTGAGACTGACTCGTTGATAACGCCCTCGATATCAGTCCTCTTGCTCTCTTTTATGCCTTCTCTAATCCTATCAAAAATGATAATCGTATCGTTTAGTGAGTAGCCAAGCACCGTTAAAACAGCAGCTAGCGTGTCCAAATTTACATCAATGTCAAATAGTGAAATAGCGCCAACAGTTATAACTATATCGTGAATTTCAGTTGCGATCGCAGCAAGCGCAAATCTCCACTCAAATCTAAATGTTATATAAAGAAGCACGCCAATTAGTGAAATTCCAAGAGCCATCAAGCCCTTTTGCCTAAGCTCGTCACCAACCTTTGGACCAACGATATCAACACGTCTTACTTCAAATTTTCCAGTATCTTTTAAAATTTGTTTTATCTCAGTACCGATGTCACCAGTTAAATTTGAGCTTGATCCAGAAAATCTAATAACAGCCTCATCCTCGCTTCCAAACTCAGTAACAGAGGCGTTTTTAAGCACTTCATTTGTGCCAAAAGCGTCACGAATTTTATCAAGTGGTGCTTTAGTGTCATATTTTAGCTGTATAAGCGTACCACCAGAGAAGTCGATGCCGTAGTTTAGACCCTTTGTTGCAAGCAAAAAGATCGAGCCAACAAATAAAAATATAGAAAGTGCCAATGAAGCAAATCTAAACCGCATAAAATCATAAACTTTTGCCTTAGTAAAAATTTGCATCCCTAGCTCCTTTTATAACCAAACCAAAGTCTGGTATTTCCGCTTTTTTCTATCTTATCCATAACCGCATCAAACATGCCATGTGTGCCTAAAATAGCCGTTAGCATCGAAGCCATGATACCTATCGCCATTGTCACAGCAAAGCCTTTAACTGGACCAGTGCCATAAGCATAAAGCACCGCAACTGTGATGATAGTAGTCAAGTTTGAGTCGATGATCGCACTCATAGCGTGCTCATATCCCTTTTGAACAGCTGTTCTTATCGCCACGCCTTCACGCAAAAGCTCGCGGATACGCTCATTTATGATGACGTTTGCATCAACAGCCATACCGATAGTTAGCACGATACCAGCCATACCTGGAAGCGTTAGCGTCGCTCCAAAAAGTGCCATGACAGCGACTAATATAACGACGTCTGCAACTAGTGCGATATTTGCAAAAATTCCAGAAATTCCATAATAAACTAGCATAAATAGCACAACCAAAACAGATCCAGCAGCAAGCGCTACCATGCTTTGGTTGATACTCTCTTGGCCTAAAGATGGGCCAACGCTTCTTTTCTCTAGCATCTTAACAGGTGCTAAAAGTGCGCCACTTCTAAGTGCGATCGCTACGTCGTGAGCTTCATCAAGGGTAAAACCACCGCTGATCTGGCCGCTGCCACCACCTATTCTTTCGTTTATAACTGGAGCTGAATAGACCTTGCCGTCAAGCACGATAGCAAGCCTTTTACCAACATTTGCGCCAGTAAAATCACCAAAAATTCTAGCACCTTCTGAATTTAGTGTAAAATTTATGATCGGTAGGTTGTTTTGCTGAGAGAATGCGACCTTTGCATCAGTTAGCATCGAGCCATCAAGCACTGGGATATTTTTAACGACGTATTTTACGCGGTCATTTTTAGCATCTTTAAAGATCACGTCGCCATAGCTCTCTGCCTCAGCCTCACTCATGGTATTAGCCTGATCTTGTCTTTTGTCATCAACTGCCATAAGCTGCAAGTGAGCAGCCTTTGCGATAAGATCTCTCGCTCTTTGCTCATCTTCTTCAGTCTTTATGCCAGGAAGTTCGACTAAGATATTGTCTTTACCTTGTCTAGCAACTGTTGGCTCAGCTAGACCAAACTGATCAAGTCTGTTTCTAATAGTCTCAACAGCTTGAGAGATCGCATACTCGATCGTATCAAGCCTCTCTTGCTCTGTTAGAGTGATGTGATAGTTTAGACCATCTTTTTTGATATCAAGCCCTTTTATCTCAGCAAGTGCCTTATCAACTTTTGGAGCCTCGTCACTATCAAGCAGCGCAAAATCAACACTATCTTCTTTTATCTTAAATTTATCAATAAGCACATCTTCTTTTTTAGCATAATAATTTATGCTTCCAGCGATTGACTTGATCTTAGAGTGGATGGCTTCGTTAGTTTCAACACCAAGAAGCATATGAAGACCGCCTTGAAGGTCGAGTCCTAATGAAATTTTAGCTCCACTTTGAGTCTGAAAAAAAGATGGCACCGAAAAGCCAAAACCAAAAATCAAGGCTAATATTAAAATAATCAGCCTATATGTAACTCTTGCGTTACGCATTATTTATCTTCGATCTTTTTAGCTACAAACTCGCGTGCTATACGAACGATTACATCATCGTTAAGTTTAACTTTGATAAAATCATTTTCGGCTTTAATCACTTCGCATATAAGTCCGCCATTAGTTACTATCTTATCGCCTTTGTCAAGAGCTGCAAGCATTGCTGCGTGGGCTTTTTGTTGTTTTTGTTGAGGTCTGATAACCAAAAAGTAAAATATGGCGAAAAGCACAACAAGAGGTAGTAATGATGTTAAAAAATCAGCGTTTTGCATGGATTTCCTTATTTGTAAGATTTTTAAATGGACATTTTAGCACTAAAATTATAATAAAAGCCTTTGTCGGTGCTTTTTTGCTTTCTAATTTCATTTTTTTAGCTATGGCTGAAAATCAAATTTTAAATTTCATCTCACCTTTTCTCACGCTAGCTGGAATTTACATCATCATAAATTTAAGCAGAGCTGGCTTTTTCGCAGCTGGATTTTTCACTGGGATTTTGTGGTTTTACTGGATCGGCTTTAGTTTTATCTACTATGAGCTTGTCTGGCTTATACCATTTATCATCCTCTTTGTAGCCCTTGTTTATGGGCTTTTGTTTTGGATAGCCTCTTTTCCAAGCTTTGTAGCACTAAGAGCCGTTTTACTATTTTTAATAAGCTATGTGCACCCATTTGGCTTTAACTGGTTTAACCTTGAAGCGACACTTGTTTTAGGGGCTTTTGAGCCAAATACTAGAGGGCTTATATTTATATTTTTAGCAGCTATTTCTTTGAGTTTAAAAGGTAAAATTTTAAAATTTATCCTAGCTTTTATCTGTCTGATCGCCGCCTTGCAGTTTAAAAGTAACGAGGCAAAGACTCTGCCATTTGACGTGGAGCTAGTAAATACTAATGTCGCTCAAAGAGTGCGCTGGGATAAAAGCTTGCGTATGGAATTTACAAATGAAAATTTAGACTTGATAAATAACGCCATAGCCGAGCAAAAACGACTCATTGTGCTACCTGAGAGTGCATTTCCACTATTTATGACAAATGAGCCACTGCTTGTTGATGAGCTAAAAGAGCTTTCAAAGAAGATAACCATCGTAGCTGGCGCGCTTGCCTATGAAAATAAGCAAATTTATAACTCTGCATTTTCGTTTCAAGATGGTAATCTTAGGCGAATGGATAAGAAATTTTTAGTGCCATTTGGAGAAGAAATTCCTCTACCAAATTTCATGCAAGATGCGGTAAATAAGCTATTTTTTGGTGGAGCTAGCGACTTTAAAAAGGCAGAAAATTTTAGCGACTATGAGATAGACGGAGTTAAGATCAGAAACGCTATCTGCTACGAGGCAACAAGAGAGGAGCTTTATAAGGGCGAATTTGACGTGGTTGTGGCTATCACAAACAACGGCTGGTTTGTGCCAAGTAGCGAACCTGTGCTTCAAAGGGTTCTTATAAAACACCTTGCCACAAAGTATAATAAAGCAGTCTATCATAGCGTAAATGGCTCAAAAAGCGAGATCATAAAGCCTAAAAAAGCATTTTGGGATGAGTTATAAAAGAAATTTAAAGTGGCTTTTTAGATAAAGCCACTTTTTTGATTATTTTTTTAATAAAGCCTTAAAGGTATCAACCGCATCAAGCTTTTCCCAAGGATATTTTGCATTTCCCACTTGACCTTTTGCAGCTACTTTTGCATATAAAAATGTCTCTTTGCTTGGTTTATCAAGACCAAATTTATTTGTTATCCAGCGAGGCGTCAGAGAAAAATGCTCGCTTACAAAATTTGAAAGCATATCGTCATTTACGCCGTTTGCGTGAGTTCCCATGGTATCAACGCTAACTGAAGTTGGCTTTGCAACGCCGATCGCGTAGCTTATTTGAACGATACATTTTTTAGCAAGACCAGCTGCGACTATATTTTTAGCTATCCAGCGCGCTGCGTAAAGTCCGCTACGATCAACCTTTGTGTAGTCCTTACTTGACTGAGCGCCACCGCCTATCGGGCTATATCCACCAAAGCTATCAACGATTAGTTTTCTGCCTGTTAGTCCGCTATCATGAAGTGAGCTATGATTTACATATCTGCCTGTTGGATTTATATAGATGATCGTTTTTTCTTTATTATATAGCTCTTTTGGAAGGCCAGTTTCGTCTATTAAATTTTGTATTAATGCGCGAAGCTCTTCTATCTTCATGCTCTCCACGCAAGGAGCAGATACGACGATAGTGTGGATACTTTGAGGTTTGCAGTTTTCAAAGTTGTCTTTACTACCGTAATCAATCGTAACTTGCGTTTTTATATCAACACCAAGCTTATCAGGGTTTGCTTTGGCAAATTTATAGACTTTTTCACAAAGCATTCTTGCATAAGTTATAGCTGCTGGCATAAATTCTTTCGCTTCGCAGCTCGCAAAGCCAAACATGATGCCTTGATCACCTGCTCCGATCTCGCCGTCACTTTGATCAACGCCTTGATTTATATCTGGGCTTTGTTGATTTAGGCAGACTTTGACCTCGATATCATCTGGGTGCAAGCACTGCTCTTTTGTAAAGTTGCTCTTTCCGTCATATCCAATATGTGCAAGAGCGTCTTTTACGATATTTTCGTAGTCTTTATAAGAGAGTTTTACTTTTGAGTTTATCTCTCCGCCTATTACTATGTTTTTTCCAGCTACAAAAACCTCGCTTGCGACGCGTCCATTTGGATCTTGCGTTAAAATAGTATCAACAATGCTATCAGCGATAATATCAGCACATTTATCTGGATGGCCTGGACTTACAACTTCAGAAGTAAATAGATACATTTTCGTCCTTTTCCTTGGTTAAATTTTCGTGCAATTGTAACAAATCTATATAAAAAGCCAATTAATCTTTTTAAATTTCTTTATATTTAAAAATCATTTAGCTAGAATCAACAAAAAACTAATTTATTAAGGTGTCAAATGAACATGTTTAAAAACATTGCAAGAAGATACGCCGACGGAAATTTGATCGTTCAAATTTTAGTTGGTATCGTCCTAGGTGCCCTAGTTGGCTTTTACACACACTATCAGGCAGCCCCTTACAACCAAATCTCAGCTAAAATTCAAACCATCCAAAAAGAGAGTGGCTTAAGCGTAGATGAAGTTATAAAAACTCGTCTTAGCCAAGATGAAGCAAAACAGCTTGATGAAGCCAAAGAAAAGGCTAGTTCGGCTGATTCTATCGCTGCTTCAGCCTCAGTTTTAGGAGATTTGTTTAAAGGCGCTCTAAAAGCGATCGCACCTATTCTTGTATTTGTTTTAGTTGCAACCTCTATCATTTTAAAAGATTTTGGTCATACAAAAGGCATGCAAAAAATCATCACACTCTACCTTGTTGGCACCTTTTTAGCAGCTGTTGTGGCAGTCATTGCAAGCTTTTTATTTCCTATCGAGATACCACTAAAAGGTCTGCAAAGTGCTGATATGTCAGCACCTCAAGGCATCACAAATGTATTAAAAGATCTTATTTATAAAATGGTTGAAAACCCAATAACCGCCCTAGCAAATGGCAACTACATAGGCATCATCACATGGGCGATAGGTGGTGGCATCGCTATGAGATATGCCACACCTGAGACCAAAAAGGTATTTAAAGATATAAGCGACGGCGTAACTCATATCGTTAAATTTATCATTAGACTTGCTCCATTTGGCATCTTTGGCATGGTTGCTATTAGCATTCATGACACTGGATTTGAGGCACTTGCAGGATATCTCAAACTGATCTTAGTTCTTGTTGGAGCGATGCTTGTAGTGGCATTTATCGTCTATCCAGCGATGGTTTTTGCACTAACTAGGAAAAATCCTTATCCACTTGTGATGATCTGCTTAAAGGAGAGCGCTATCTCAGCATTTTTTACAAGAAGCTCGGCTGCAAACATTCCTGTAAATATGGCACTTTGCAAAAAACTAAACCTAAAAGAGGAGCTCTACTCGATCTCTATCCCGCTTGGAGCCACCATAAACATGGGTGGTGCAGCAGTTACCATTAGTATCCTAGCACTTACTGCGGTAAATTCTATCCCATCTATCACGGTTACATTTGGCGATGCGCTACTTCTATGCTTCATCTCAGCCCTTGGCGCATGCGGCGCTTCAGGCGTGGCTGGCGGATCACTACTTCTAGTGCCATTAGCGTGCGGACTTTTTGGCATCGGCAATGACATCGCTATGCAGTTTGTCACAGTTGGCTTTACGATAGGCGTCATCCAAGACTCAGTTGAAACTGCGCTAAATAGCTCATCAGACGTGCTTTTTACAGCCGTGGCCTCAGAGACGTCAAACTAACCTTCATAAAATTTCAGCTAAATTTTGGCTGAAATTTTACTTTTATCCATTTTTTTGTAAAATGTCCCAAAAATTTAAAGGATAAATATGCAAATTTGGGATCTAAAAGCACTTTTTGCAAATGAAAAAGAGTGCGAACAAAACGCACTAAATTTACAAAAAGAGTGCGAGAAATTTAAAGATAAATACCTTGAAAATTATGAAAATTTAAAAACAGACCAGTTTTTAAAGGCATTTGGCGAATATGAAAGCTTGATAGCTAAAATTTCAAAAGTAATGACCTATGCTTTTTTAAATTTTGCCAAAGATACAAGCAAGGGTGCATTCTATGCAAAGATCGATGAGATAGCCACAAAAGCAAATGAAAATTTGATATTTTTTGAGATCAAATTTAATGAATTTGCCCCTAAAAAACAAGAAGAGATCATCAAAAGCTCTAAAAAATATGGCTACTATCTAAGCAATCTCGCCAAAGCAAAACCGCACCAGCTAAGCGTTGCTGAAGAAAAGGTCTTACTACGCACAGCAAGCACCGGAGCAGAGGGCTTTTCAAGGCTTTTTGATGAGAGCATGAGTAAGATGAGGTTTAAATTTAAAGGCGAGCTTTTAAATGAAGAGGAAATTTTAGCCAAGCTTCATGAGAGCGACCAAAGCGTGCGAAAACTAGCCGCCAAAAGCCTCTCTAGCGAGCTTAGCAAGCACCAGCACCTACTTGGCTATATATATAATATGATAAAAACTGATCTAAAAACTAGCTGCGAGTTGCGAAATTTCAAGCTTCCTGAAGAGCCAAGACACCTTGAAAATCAGATTAGTAAAAAAAGCGTTGATTCACTGATTGCTGTAACTGAGAAAAATTTTGACTTAGTTTCTAAATTTTACGAGCGAAAAAAAGAAATTTTAGGCCTTAAAAAGCTTTATGACTACGATAGATACGCGCCTCTTAGCAGCGAGAGCGAGTATAAATTTGATGATTGCAAAAAGATAGTTTTAAAGGCGTTTGGGACATTTTCACCTAAATTTGGCGATATAGCCAAAAGTGCCTTTAGTGACGGCTGGATCGACGTTTATCCAGCACCAAACAAGCGGGGCGGAGCATTTTCTCACTCAGGGTCAAGCGACACGCACCCTTATGTCTTGCTAAATCACACAAATCAGCGTAGAGACCTTTTTACGCTTGCCCACGAGCTTGGCCACGCCGTGCATCAAAAGCTCTCATATAGCGTAAGCTACCTAAACTCAGACACACCGCTAACCACGGCTGAGACAGCTTCAGTCTTTTGCGAGATGCTAGTTTTTGACCACATCAAAGACGGCCTTAGCAAAAAAGAGAAAATTTCACTGCTTGCTGGCAAGATCGAGGATATATTTGCCACGCTTTATCGCCAGATAAATTTCACCACCTTTGAGCGCGCCGTTCACGCACATGAGGGCGAGATCAGCCTAGATGAGCTAAATAAAATTTGGCTAAAAGAGAGCAAAAAGATGTTTGGCAAAAGCGTCACACTAAATGACTACTACAAAATTTGGTGGAGCTACATCCCGCACTTCATCCACACGCCATTTTACTGCTACGCTTACTCTTACGCACAGCTTCTTGTGCTTGCACTTTTTGGGCTTTACAAAAGCGGTAAATGCGAAAATTTTGTTGAAATTTACACCGAGTTTTTGAGCCTTGGTGGGAGCCTTAGCCCAAGGGAGCTTGTGGGTAAATTTGGCTTTGACATAGATGATAAAAATTTCTGGCAGATCGGCATAAACGAGGTTAAAAAGCTAGTAGATGAGTTTTTAGAAATTTCAAAAGGAATAAAATGTTAGACGAAATTTTAGACGATGAGAAATTTGCACTTTTGATGAAGATGCACGTCTATGAGTGCATTGATTTTTTGCTTGAAAAGGGGGTAAATTTCTCGGTTATGGCAAATTTGCCGCTAGTTAGCTTTGAGCCTAGCTTGCCAGATGAGATAAGCAGTGGCTTTAGCATGCCAGTCATCATGTTCTCACTTGGTGGCTACACGCTTGAGAGTACTATGCTAACGCAAGATGAGCTTAGCTTTGAGGCTGGCTTTGGTAGTGAAAATTTCGCCTCAGTGGTCTCTTTTCCACTTGGAGCGGTGGTTCAAATTTTGGTTGAAAATAGTCCGATCCTTGTAAATTTCTCTATCTACAAGCCAAAAGAGAAGCAAGTCGCTCACGCTAAAAAATCATCCTCAGTCTTTTTGCAAAACCCAAAAAATAAAGATATATTTAAGAAAAAATAGTAATTTTAAGCATTTTTGGCTAAAATCAAAAGAAAATTTAAAAAGCGAAAAATGGAAAATTTACTATCAAATTTAAACGAAGCCCAGCGCGAAGCAGCCACTCACATAGACGGTGCGATGCTCATACTTGCAGGAGCTGGCAGCGGCAAGACAAAGACGATCACGACTAGGCTTGCCTATCTCATCGGCGAGGTCGGCATAGACGCGGCAAACACTCTAACTCTTACTTTCACAAACAAAGCCGCCAACGAGATGCGCAGTAGAGCCATGGCGATGCTAAGCCAAAGCGGCAAAAACTACTCGCCGCTACTTTGCACATTTCATAAATTTGGACTTTTGTTTTTAAAGCTCTACATAGAAAAACTTGGCAGAAAAAACAACTTCGTCATCATCGACACAGACGATAAAAAGCGCATCATCAAAAGCTTTGAAAGTCCAGTCGCCACGGCGATACTCTCAAGTGAAATTTCAAACTATAAAAACTCACTTTTAAGCGTTGAAGAGGTCTATAAAAATGCAAATTTCTCCTCTTTTGACAAGAGCAAAGACAACTTTTACAAGCAAGCAGCGCAAATTTATGAAAAATATGAGGACTATCTAAAGGCGAACAACCTTGTTGATTTTGACGACCTGCTGGGACTTACATATAAAATTTTAGACGAAAACGAAGAGCTTGCGAGAGAAATTTCAAACCGCTATAAACACATAATGGTCGATGAGTATCAAGACACGAACGACCTTCAGTATAAACTGCTAAAAAAGCTCTGCCTATGCCACGAAAACATCTGCGTGGTGGGCGATGATGACCAGAGTATTTATGGCTGGCGCGGTGCAAAGATAGATAATATCTTAAATTTCAAAGATCAGTTTAGCAACGTAAAGATCATCAGACTTGAGAAAAACTACCGCTCGAGCGAGGCGATACTAAAGGCTGCAAACGAGCTAATAGATCACAACCGCAACCGCCTTGGCAAGAAGCTTGTAGGAACAAAAGGCGAAGGCGAAGCTGTAAATTTGATAGAAAGCTTTGATGAAAATTTAGAGGCTGGCAAGATCGCAAAAAACATAAAAGAGCTTTTAAGTAAAGGCGTGCAGGCCAAAGATATCGCGATCTTATACCGCATAAACGCGCTTTCTCGCTCACTTGAAGATGGGCTAAACAAAGAGCAGATCGCCTATAAAATGGTTGGCGGCGTTAAATTTTATGAAAGAGCCGAGATCAAAGATATCATAAGCTACTTAAGGCTGATAAACAATCCAAACGATGACTTTTCAATAAGACGCATCATCAACCGCCCAAAGCGAGGACTAGGCAAAGTAAGCCTTGATAAGCTAGAGAAAATAGCATTTGAGGGGAAAATTTCTATTTTCGAGGCGATCTCAAACATCTCTGATAACGATGAAGCCTTTAGCAAAAAGGTAAAATCAGCCCTTCTTGAGTTTGCAAACAACCTAAAAGAGCTTCAAGAAAGCGGCTCGGTTTTTGACCTCATAGATAAATTTGAAGCTAAATTTGGCGTCAAAAAATACTACGAGAGCTTACCAGATGGAGCTGAAAGAGCAGCGAACATCGATGAGTTTTACGCTGTTTTAAAAGATCAGATCAAGCAAAATCCAAGCTTTGATCTGGAAGAGTTTTTAAACGAGATCACACTAACAAGCGAGCAAGACGGCATTAGCGACGAGGCTATTAGTATCATGAGCGTGCATGCGAGCAAGGGACTTGAGTTCGAGCACCTTTTTGTGATCGGTCTTGAAGAGGGATTTTTCCCGTTAATTGGCGATGGTAGCGACATTGAGGAGGAGCGCAGGCTTGCTTACGTGGCGATAACAAGAGCTAAAAGGACACTTAGCCTAAGCTTTGCAAATTCGCGCTTTTACAAAGGTCAGCGCACGAGGCTAAATAAGAGTAGATTTTTAAGCGAGAGTGGTATCACGCATGGTTCGCTAGTTATCGAACAGAGCAATGAATTTAAAAAAGGCGACCTTGTTAAACATAAAATTTTTGGTATCGGCAGGGTGAGTGCGGTTAGCAAGATCAAAAAAGAGTTTAAACTGACTATAAATTTTGGTGGCAATGTAAGAGAGATCATGTCAAGCTTCGTGGAAAAGGCCGTATGAACGCCATTTTCGTGGCAAACAAGCCTGCTGGCATGAGCTCAAACCACTTTTTAGGACGACTAAAGAGAAAATATGGCGTTAAAAAGGCTGGATTTTCAGGCACGCTCGATCCATTTGCGAGTGGCTGTCTGATAGTCGCTTTTGGCTCGTATACGAAATTTTTTAGATTTTTAGACAAAAGCCCAAAGGTCTATGAGGCGACGATCTGGCTTGGGGCGAGCAGTCCAAGCATGGATAATGAAAATATCACTGAAATTTTAAATGTAAAAGAGCTAAGTTTAGAAAAACTTGAAGCCATAAGAGGCGAGCTAACTGGCAAGATAAGCTATATCCCGCCAAAATTTAGCGCCAAACACGTAAATGGCACAAGAGCTTACAAGCTAGCAAGAAGCGGCGAAGAATTTGAGCTAAAGCCAGAGACAATGGAAATTTATGAGAGTGAAATTTTGAATTATTCACACCCTTTTTTGACACTTCGTTTAAGCGTAAGTGAGGGGAGTTACATCCGCTCTTATGCAGAAATTTTTGGGCAAAAAGTTGGTTATAATGTAACTTTAAGCTCATTAAAGAGGGTAAGCGAGGGTAAATTTCGCTATGAAAATGAAAAATTTTTAAATATTTGCAATTTTTTAAATATTGAGCAAAACACGTATTTTGGGGATATTGAGAACATACTTGACGGCAAGAAATTAAAAATTAACGATTTTGAAACACAAACACAAGGAATTTATTTGCTAAATTATGATAAATTTATGAGCGTAATCCAAATCATGGATGATACTATAAATTACACTTTAAACAAGGTAGAAAAATGTTAATCTTAGCAAGAAAAGAAAACGAAGAAATTTTACTAGGTAACGACATAAAAGTCGTCGTAGTAAGTATCTCAAAAAGCACCGTTAAGCTTGGTATCGAGGCCCCGCGCAACACAATGATACTAAGAAGCGAACTGGCAAACGATATCAAAAACGAAAATATCCACGCCACCAAAAAAGCAAGCGAAGCCGATATCCACGAGCTTGCGAAAAAAATCGAGAAATGAAAAGCTTTGCAAAGATCAACGTATTTTTGAAGGTAGTTGGCACCAGAGGCAACTACCACGAAATTTTGTCACGTTTTGTTCTTTGTGAGCAGCTTTTTGATGAAATTTATTTTAAAAAGTCAAATTCTTTTGCTATCGAATGCGGCAACAAAGAGATAAAAGATAACATCATACAAAAAGCGATAAACGAGCTAAAAAGAGCTGGCTTTTCAAACGAGCTAGATGAGTTTTTTAGCTCTCAAAAAATCATCATCAACAAACAAATCCCAATAGGTGCTGGTCTAGGAGGAGGCAGTTCAAATGCCGCCACATTTTTACTTATGGTAAATGACGAGCTAAATTTAAACATAAAACGCGAAAATTTGATGCAGATAGCCTCTAAAATCGGCGCAGATGTGGCCTTTTTTGTAAGTGGCTACAAGGCAGCAAATGTAAGCGGCATAGGCGAGATCATAGAAGAATTTGACGATGAAGTACCAAATTTAAATATCTTCACGCCAAATGTTTTTTGCTCCACACCGATGGTTTATCAAGAATTTAGAAGCAATTTCTTACAATACATAGACGTTAATGCTGCAAAAAAGATGCAAAATTTAAAGAGCAAAGAGCTACTTGAAATTTATAAAAACGAGGAGCTAAACGATCTTTTTGCCCCATGCTTTAAGCTCTATCCACAGATGAATGAGTTTAGGGATAAATTTCTAAGCGGCAGCGGCAGTAGCGTATTTAGCGTAAAATAAAAGGTAAAATTTTGATAAAAGATCTAGCAAAAAACAAGAAAGCTTTGCACGACTTTAGCATACTTGAGACCTTTGAAGCTGGCATCGTGCTAAAAGGCAGCGAGGTCAAGGCTCTAAGGGCTGGCAGAGCAAATTTAAAAGATAGCTTTGTGCGCGTCATAAAGGGTGAGCTTTTCTTACTAAACGCCCATATCAGCTATCTTGAGACTACACACAGCGCATTTCGTCCAAATGAACGAGCAGCCAGAAAACTTTTGATGCACAGAAAGCAGATAGATAAAATTTTCGGTCAAGTCTCACAAGATGGGCTTACTTTGGTTGTTTTAGCACTTTATCTAAGCGACAAAAATATCGTAAAAGCAAGGCTAGCCCTTGCAAAAGGTAAAAATTTACACGACAAGCGCGAGACTTTAAAAAGACGCGAGGCAGACAAAGAGGCAAGAGCTGCCATAAAAAGATATGTTTAAGGGATAAGATGAAAAATTTACTCGTTTTAATAATCGCTTTATTTGCTTTTTTTGGTTGCGGCGATGATGAGAGCAGCAGTGCAAATTTTAAAGAATTTAGCCCAAATGAAGAGGTTAAACTTGTAGATGTGAGCGGCAAGGAGCTTACTTTGGTTAGAAAAGATCGCGGCTTTGCTATCAAAAATGATGAAAATAAGGTTTTAATGATCGACATTTTTGGCACATTTTGCCCGCCTTGCCAAAAAGAGGCAGCTGAGCTTACAAAATATCAGCTTGAAAACAAAGATAAATTTACACTAATCGGATTAACTCACTTTGAAAATGTCACAAATGAGTATGTTTTGCATGAATTTATGCAAAAATTTAATGCCTACTACTTCATAACAAACGATCAAAAGATAAATGACAGACTTGCCGAGCAGATCGTAAGAGATATTGAATACAAACATGAGATCGCACTACCTTTTAAGGTGGTGATAAAAAATGGCGAATATCAAATTTTAACAGACGTAGATAGCGGACAATACGGGGTAAAATACTATCTTGGCGGCATAAAAGTCACAAAAATGAAAGAAGATTTGGCAAAAATTTATGAAACAAAATAAATTTGCCTTATATTTGGAACATCATTTGCTTATAAAAATGTGAAAATTTATAAGGATTTTAAATGTTTGTTTTAGATAGATCAAAATCTAGCCCATTAGTCGAATCAGCCCTTGCAGGCAGAGAACTACGCCAAAAGCTCATCTCTGGCAACCTTGCAAATGTTGATACGCCATTTTACAAGGCTAGAGACGTAAGATTTGAAGATGTTTTAAGAGAAAAAGCAAATGAAATTTATAACGTTTTAGAGAGCAAAAAACTAAATTTAGCTAAAACAAACGAAGCGCACATGGCTGCGGTTGATTTTCCAAAAAGCGACACAGCTCAAATTTTCTTGCGTGATGGTCACATGGCTAGAAATGACGCAAATACGGTTGATCTTGATGTTGAGACAACAGAAATGGGCAAAAACACAGTTATGATAAACGCCCTTGATGGCGCATACAAGGCTCAGGGCAATATCTTTAAAAGCGTAATAGACGCAAGTGCTAAGAACTAGGAGAGATGATGTCATACTTAAATGATTTTGATATTAGCGGATACGGACTAAGCGCGCAACGCTTCAGGATGAACGTCATCAGCTCAAACATAGCAAACGCTCAAACCACAAGAACGGCTGAGGGCGGTCCTTACAGAAGACAAGAGGTCATCTTTAAAGAGATGAACTTTGATAAAATTTTAAACGATCAACTTAAAAACTCACAAAGTCTGCTTGATTATGAAAATCCACTCGATGACCCAAGCTCACCCAAAAACGCTCACCCTGCCCTAACTAGCGTGATCGTAGATAAAGTGGTGCGCGATGACAAGGATTTTCAACTAAAATACGACCCTAGCCACCCAGATGCAAATGCAAATGGCTACGTCGCATTTCCAAATATAAACCCAGTCATCGAGATGGCTGACTTGCTTGAGGCGACAAGAGCCTATCAAGCAAATGTAGCGTCATTTCAAAACGCAAAAACAATAGCACAAAGTGCGATATCACTCATTTCAGGACAAGCATAATGATAAATAGCATAAATTTAGATAAGTTAAACAAAAACGAAAATTCAAGCAAAATAGCAAAAGCAGGCGAAGAAGGCGGCTTTGAAAACGCACTAAACGACTCTTTAAAAGAGCTAAACAAGGTTCAAATAAACGCCGATAAAGCCATAGCTGATCTTGCAACTGGCGAGGTAAAAGACTTGCATCAAGCAGCTATCGCCATAGGCAAAGCAGAGACTAGTATGAAGCTTATGCTAGAAATTCGCAACAAAGCGCTAAGCGCATACAAAGAAATTTCAAGAACGCAAATTTAAGCCATTGAATGAATTCCAGAAAATCAAAAATAACCATACTTTTTTTATTAATTACTTTTGGAATTTCAATCTTTGTGCTTGTTATATTTTACAGAGCAAGCATCGAGCGAAAGCTTCCTAAGCTTCAAACAAGCGACGTAAATACCGCAATCCGAGGCAATATCGTCACGAAAGACGGCTTTAGCATCTCATCAAGCCAAAAACTCTACAAAGTGATGCTTGATACCAGAAACATCGATCCAAACAAAAAAGAGATGTTCATCAAGCTCTACTCACTTTACAGCGGCGACGATCCAAATAAAGTAAGAAAGATCATAAACGGCACAAAAGGCCTTGTCACGCTCTCTTACAGCATCGATGCAAAGGGCGCCACCTATCTTCAAGAGCTTTCCAGAAAGCTAAACCGTAAGGGCATTTTGATCTCGTATCTTGATCCAAAGACTGGGCTTGCATCATTTCAAGGTATGCGCGTGATGGAGAGCGGTCAAAACCGTAAATTTATGTCAAAAGACGCCTTAACGCCAGCTATCGGCTATGTAAGCAAAACAGAGAGCGACGCACTTACCAAAAGTAAAGGCGTAAAAGGGCTTGAGAGATACTACGAGGACTACCTAGCTCCGATACAAAACGCCAAAATCCTTGGCCCACGCGATATTGGCAACAATATAATCTTAACCAGTGATTCAAATTTAGCAACAAGGGTTGATGGCTACAACGCGGTGCTTTCTGTACCGCTTAAATTTCAAACCAAGCTAGAGCAAATTTTAGATGAAAAACGTGAATTTCTAGACGCAAAAGAGCTAATCATCTGCATAATGAATAGCAAAAATGGCGAAATTCTAGCCCTAGCTTCTAGCTCAAGATACGATCCTTCAAATATCAGAAAACAAGATTATAGCGCACTAAATTCGACCGCAAGCGAGTATGCATACGAGGTTGGATCAGTTTTTAAGCCATTTATCTTCTCGATACTACTTCAAGAAAAAAAGGTAAATCCTTTTGAGCTAGTAAATACCTATAACGGTCGCTATCAGCTAGGCAAAAGGATCATCAAAGATACCCACCCAGAGCCTTTTATGAGTGCTGAAGACATCATCGTACACAGCTCAAACATCGGTATGATCCAGCTAGTAGAACGCCTAAATGGTCCGCAAATTTATCAAGGGCTTTTAAATTTTGGCTTTTCAAGAAAAACTGGCATCGACCTGCCATACGAGCAAGTAGGCATGATGCCAACGGTTACTAAACTAAACTCATCAACCTATAAGGCAACAGTTAGCTACGGATACGGTCTGCAAGCGACATTTATGCAGCTTTTAAAAGCCTATAACACCTTTAATAACAAAGGCATCGAGGTGACGCCGCACATGGTGGCATATCTTGAGCGAAACGGCAAGCGCTACGATCTGCCAAAAGCAGAGCCAGCACAGGTCATCTCGCAAGAGACCGCAAAGATAATGAAGAGAATTTTGATAAAAACAGTTGAAAAAGGTACTGGCTTAAAGGCATTTACACCAGGTCTTGAGATAGGCGGTAAAACTGGCACCGCGCACATCGCTTCTGGCAAAGGCGGATATAGCAACACCTACAATGGCTCCTTTTTTGGCTTCGTAAACGACACAAGAGGCAACAGCTACACCATAGGCGTTTTAGCAAGAGATCCTAAAAAGCCTTACTACTACTTTGGTGCGCAAAGTGCGTTGCCGACATTTAAAAAGGCCGTTGATCTAATGGTTGAAGATGGCTATTTATTCCCAGATCCTAATGTCATAGCCGAGTTTGAAGCTAAAAAAGACAAGCTCAAAAACGACAAAGCAAAGCAGAAACCAGCATTAGATTAAATTTAACTTCTAAGATAAAAATATTAAATTTCAAATTTAGAGTTTAAAGTAGAAATTTGGATCTAGGCAAGCAGCCTAAATCCAGAATTTATGCAAGTCCAAGTTCATTTAAGACAGAGCTTAAATTTACAGAATTATTTGTATTTTTACCAAGGCTATTTTGCTTCTCAAGCAGTGTTTGGCTAGTAAGTGCCATGTTTAGCTCTTTGCGGTAGTCACTTAAAATTTTATCCATTATTTTAAGTAGCTCATTTTTTTGATCCTGCGTTTTGGTCGGATCATTTATGCTTAAAAGCTCAGTTAGCTCCTCTTTTTTCTGAGCTATTTTCTCTTCTATCTTGTTTGAATTTAGCTCATTTATAAAGCCAGCAGCGCCAATTTCTGTAAGCCTTTTCTTAAACTGCTCAAGCTTATCTGAAACCTTTGCCTCGCTTGTGATCTTATCAAGCGTTAGACTTAAAATTTCATCAAAACTATTTTTTTTATCTTTAGCTTTGCTAGAGCCTGACTGCAACAAATAATCGATAATATCGTTATTTTGAACCTTCATACATCTCCTTTTAAATTTGAGATACTTTTTATAAGCAAGATTTATTCCTAAAGGCTAAATTCTCTAGCGTTTTTTGACTTTTCTAGGATAAAGCTAGCAAATTCATCACTAAAATTTGGACACTGAACGACTTTGTAAAAGTTGAAATTTAGCTCTTTAGCAAGCTTAGCATACTCGATAACTAGCTCAAAAATGGTCTCAGAGTTGTCTATACAAAAAGATAGTGGATAGATAAGCGCTTTTTTATTTTCGCACTTTGCCAAAGCCTCGTTTAGTGATGGCTCTAGCCATTTAACTGGACCAAGGCGTGACTGATAAGCAAGGCTCACATCTTTAAAATTTAGCCCCTGCTCTTTTAGCATTTTGCCTAAAATTTGCACATGTTCGTTTATGTGTTTTTCGTAGATATCGCCATTTTCTATGATCTTGCGAGGCAAAGAGTGCGCTGAAAAAATGAGGCTAATATCGCTTATATCGGTATCTTTTACCGCTCCCTGAATATGAGAGATAATGATCTTATTGTAAGCGTCATCATCATAAAATGGCTCGCAAAGTGAAATTTTAGCTTTAAATTTAAGCTCCTCTTTTGCCTTTTTAAAATCAGCTAAGCTCGAAGTTATCGTAGTTTGCGAGTGATGAGGATAGAGTGGCAAAAGCACTATCTCATCAAATTTTTCATACTTTTTAAGCACATCTTTTACGAATGGCGAAGTGTAGTTCATAGCAAAATCAACCGCTTCAAATTCATTTTGCAAGCTTGAAATTTTCTCACAAAGCTTAGCAGTAAGCTCGCAAAGTGGCGACTTTCCGCCTATTTGCTCGTAGTTGTGTTTTGCAGTTTTTAGCCTACCTTTTGTGATCATGAAAGCTATAAATTTTCTTAAAAATTTATTTTTTATACCCAAAATATACGGGTCATTAAACATATTTGTTAAAAAAATTTCGACATCATCAAGGCTGTTTGCACCGCCCATATTTAAAAGCAAAAGAGCTTTTTTCATCAAAATAGTTCTCTTATCTTTATCGCATCATCAATGTTTGAAAGCTCGCTGCTTTCGCCACTTTGGCAAAGATCGTAAAAGGCCTCGTATTGCGCTTTTAGTTCGCTATTATTTGTATCTATCTTTAAATTCATCTGTCCATTTTCGCTCACTTGATGAAGCTTGTGATCGATGAGATCGCCAAAATAGACGCCATTTTTCGCATTTACCTCTATCTTAAAGCGCTCTAGTGAGCCACAAAATGAGTCAGTGATATGCACTAGAATTTGATTTTTACTTTTAAAGCTTATCGCCGCGTTATCGGCACTCTTGGCATTTGTCTTGTTTGTTTGAGTGTAGTAAAAGTCGCTGACTTCTGAATTTATGATATTTTTTGCTAGGTCAATGTCAGAAACTGAGAGCTCATTTATGATATTTCCGTCGCAAAGTGGCTTAAAATGAGCGATAGAAATGCTATAAATTTCCTCCTCTTTTAAAAGCGCTTTTTTAAGTGACAAGATAGTTGGATTAAAACGCTCTGAAATTCCTGTGCAAACCCTAGTTTTGTTTGTTTTGGCGGCATATTTTATCTCTTTAAGATCGGCGATACTTTTAAAAACTGGACGTGAAATGAGGATATTTTGGCAATATTTTGCGCACTGGCAAAATGCCTCAACCAGCTCCTCTCTTGGCGAGCAAAGCACGACTGCTTGAGGCTGGGCAACCTCTATAAATTCTTTAAAATCAGTATAAAAATCAGCTCTGCAAAACTCATCAACATTGTCTTTGTCAAAAATGCCACAAAGATAAATTTGTAGAAATTAAATTTAACCCACCTTTTCATATAAATTCAAATCCAAAAAGTTTTAGAGCTTAAATTTGGACGGCAGTTTAAAGGCATTTTGGCAAAATTTGCAAGGCAGATAAATTTGACCTATCTTAAATTTAAAAAGCCAAATTTACCTTCAAAAAGCAAAATTCTAGTTTCTACGCCTATACTCTTCGTAGTCTAGCTCACGGATCATTTTAACCTCGCCATTTTCTTTTAAAAGCAGCAGATCAGGCAGTTTTATGCCGTTAAATGTCGTATTTTTCACGATGGTGTAGTGGATTTGATCTTCAAATATTATGCGGTCGCCGATTTTTAGCTCACTATCAAATTTAAACTCCGCATCGCCCGCCTCAAGCCCCACGATATCGCCAGCTAGGCAGGTATTGCCGCCAAATCTATAAACGAATTTGCCATTTTCACTCTCGCCTCTAACGGCTGGTCGGTAAGGCATGAGCACGGTATCTGGCATGTGCGCCTCGGCTGAAGTGTCAAGGATGGCGATATCTTTCTCGTTATGTACGATGTCAAGCACGCTACTTATCAAAAAGCCAGTTTGCCAGCCCACGGCCTCGCCAGGCTCCAGATAGACCTCTACGCCGTACTTCTCGCGAAAGCGTCTGATGATCTTTATAAGCAGCTCCACGTCGTAATCAGCCCTCGTGATGTGGTGGCCGCCGCCCATATTTATCCACTTCATCTTTGGTATAAACTCGCCAAATTTCTCCTCAAATGCCTCCAGCACGACCTGCAAACTACTTGCACTCTCCTCGCAAAGCGCATGAAAATGAAGCCCAGTGATACCATCAAGAAGCTCTGGCTCAAAATTTGCCCTTGTAATGCCAAGTCTGCTAAATTTACCGCATGGGTTGTAGCTATCAGTTGGGGCTAGTGAGACCTCTGGATTTACTCGCAGGCCGCAGACGATGCCATTTTGCAGAGCAATGCCTTTAAATTTTTGCCACTGTGCAAAAGAGTTAAATGTGATGTGCTTTGAAATTTTTAAAATTTCATCAAAGTCCTCATCTTTAAAGGCTGGACTATACGTGTGGATCTCGCCTTTTACGTACTCGCTCGCAAATTTGGCCTCGTGAAGCCCACTGCAAGTCGCTCCGTCAAGATATGAGCCCACCATATCCATCACGCCGCTAAAAGCAAAGCCCTTAAGAGCTACTAAAATTTTAGCTCCGCTTTGCTCTTTGACATACTTTAAAAGCTCTAAATTTTTACGTACTTTTGCCTCTTCGCAGACGTAGGCTGGGGTTTTTATGCTTTTTAAAATTTCGTCCATTTGCTTTCTCTTTTGTAAATTTTCAAATAAGTATATCTAAATTTATTTTTAAGTAAAATCAGCAAAAATTTCAAAGGATAAAATGTGGTAGAGATCGAATTTCTTGGGCCTATCGGGCTTGAGAGTATAAAAATAGAAGCAAAAAATTTAGGCGAGGTAAAAGCGGCTTTAAGCGAGAAAGAAGAGCTTAAAAAGTGGCTAAATATCTGCGCTGTGGCTGTAAATGACGAGATCGTGAGCGATATAAATTTCGCTCTTAAATCAGGCGATAAAATTTCTATCTTGCCACCAGTTTGTGGAGGCTAAAATGCAAATTTATAATGGAAGCTTGGACGTTCAAAGCATCACAAACGAGTGGTATGATAGGTTTAAGGATAAAAACTGCGGCGCGCTCATCACTTTTGTGGGCATAGTGCGCGAAGAGGGCGGGATTTCGGCGCTTAGCTTTGATATCTATGAGCCGATCCTTAAAAAATGGCTAGACGCTTGGCAGGAGAGAGCCAAAAAGGAAAATGCCTACGTGCTCTTTGCTCACTCAAAAGGCGATGTGGCGGTGCATACGAGCTCTTATGTAGCAGGCGTTGTTAGCCCTCAAAGAAAGGTCGCGCTAAGGCTTATAAACGAGTTTGTCGAGGACTTTAAGGCAAATGCGCCGATCTGGAAATACGACGTGATAAATGGCGAGAGAATTTACGCCAAAGAGCGCAGCCAAGCGATAAATGGCGCTGGACTTTTGGCATAAGAGGGCAAAGATGATAACCAAAGAGAGTAAAAAAGATGTTTTTTGGGCGCTTGCCTTTGGGCTTGGGCTCTTTGTCTTTAGTGTCGCTAGCTACTTTTATCTTGATCTTGGCACGCCCTCTCTTTTTGGCATCATCGTTGGCGCCGTTTCAACCTTTTTTTGCGTGAGAAAAATTTTGCAAAACAACTTTTTTGAGATAGATGATGATGGATTTGTCATCACAAAAGGCTCAAAAAATATTAAATTTTTCTTCAAAGATATCGACGAGATCGCCATTAAAAGCTTTGGCGATAAGAAAAAGGTCGATGCGCTAAGTGTTAAATTTAGAAAAAATCGCCTCGATAGAGATGCGTGTTTTGGACTAGTGCAAGCGCTTGGCGATGATATGATAGTTATTTTTGATAGATATGAGCTTTCGCAATTTACACTTTCAAAAGAGCTTCGAGATAGGCTCGCTAAATTTAAAGATAGGGCTTAGTTAGGTAAAAATTAATTATTTTTACCC
>NZ_POYX01000014.1:0-4792 GCF_002913865.1 Campylobacter concisus | reverse complement strand
ACGAAGCTTTTCAGCTCTATCTAAAAACTCATCTTTTTTTGTAGATAATCCAAAATATATCTTAATGTTTTTAGCAGCGCCAGACACTTCATCCCACTGCTCTAGCTTTTTTTGGTTTTTAAAAAATTTATTAGCCTCCCTAGCTAGCGTCATTAAATTTACCACGTCGCCATGGTGCGAAACAATGGCAAGAAAGCCAAACAGGGTTGGTATCTCATCAAATTTTGAGTTTAGCAAGAAAAAATATGCCGACAAAAGCGAGTGATTTTTATCCAGCTTGTCGTTTGAAGTATCTCTGATGTAAATTTGAAAATTATTTTTCAGTTTTGCGATGTCGTGGTAGAGTTTGACCTGCTTATCCAGCTCATCGTCGTCAGGCGAGATCATATTTTTTATATGATTTTCTAAAAGTTTATTTGGATGTGACCAAAACTCGTCAAATAAAATAGACTCTTTCATTGTTTATCTGATATATATTTCCATGATTTTTAGATTTTATAAGCTCTTTGCCGTTTATCTCCATAACAAAGTCTTTAAAATCTTTAAAAATTCGTCCATTTTCGCAGCCACAAGGCATTCTTGCCGTAGTTAATTTCGCATTTTCATCAATGCCTTCAAAAACAAAATCATCCATAAGTGTAAATGTATTTATAAAGCTTTCATTTTGCGATATTTTTTCGCATATTTTTATATCGATCCAGCTAAAATCCGCTATACAAAAATTTATCCCAAGATAGGGCGTAAAGGCAGTTTTATGCTCTTTTAAATTTGAGATTATTTTATCTTTATATATTTGCTCTAAATTTTCTAAATTTAAAAATACGACATAAGACGGCGAGCAGATTAGCTCTCTGTAAAACTGCTTTTTCTCTTTTGCGTTTTGACAGCCTTCCTCTATGTGCATATTGCTTGAGAGGGCAAATTTTATGCCGTTAAAGACAAAACTCTTTTTTAAAATTTGCCTATTTATTTTTACGCTGTATTGGATGTTTGAAAGCTTAAAGTACTCTTCCTCGCCTATAACAGCGCCTAAAAAGCCCATTATGGTAGTTTTTGGTGGCACTGGATAGGTTAGGCTAGAATAAATCGTTGCTGGATGCGAGAAATGAGCGTAATCGCCAAATAATCTAAAAGCAATAATGCTCATTTTATGCCTCTATCTTTTTCCAGCTGCTATCAAAATTCCCTTTGTTTATCGCTTCAAAATCATAATCGCTCATATACTCTATCTTTTCTATATTTGCAGTGTATCTTGCGAGTTTATTTTTTAAATTTGTAAAGTCGATAGTGTATTCGTTTATGCTTCTTACCACTCTATCTTCTTTTTCGCTTTTTAGGCTTATGCTATTGTTTAGATCGCCTGCAAATGTATCGTCTTTGTATGTGATGATTAGCATAAACCTCGGAGTCTGACCGATTTTGGAGCGAGTTGTTAGGTTTTTAGTGCCGTGCCACAAAGCTTTTAAAATTTTAGCTTCATCGGCTTCGCTAAAGCCTGTTTTTGCTGCATTATAGTTGTCTATGATGCCGTAAGTGGCAAAAATAGCGTATTTTATAAATTCCTCTTCTCTAAAAGTCGCTTGATCTTTTTGTTTTTTTGGATCGTTTGGATCGTAATCGCTAGCAAAAGCGCCAGTTCCTTTAATATGCTCTACTTCGACCTTGTTTAGGGATTTGCTTAGTCTAAACTGCACTGGCCCAGTAAATTGAACGCCTGCAGTTTTTATCTCCTTATCCTGCTTCATCTCATCTTTATCTGAAATAGGCAAAACTCCGCCAAATGCGCGGATATCGATAAATTTAGACAAAATTTCTTTTTGCAGTTCGCTTTTGCCTTGCTTTATATTTATGCTCTGTCTGATCGCAGTTTTAGCGTCTAGCAGGGCGTCCTCTATCCTATACTCCTTTATAAAAATCGACGCCTCGTCTTTTTTCATGATCTCATCTCTAATAGTCCTTTTTACACGCACGTCCGTCACCTCAGCTACGCCAGTTTCATCATCTCGCCTAGGAGCGTTATCCTTTAGCATGTCGCCATTTGGGTTCCAGTTCTCTCCGTCCCATAAAAAAAGTATCTCTTTTTTTCGCATCTTATTCTCCTTATTTTGTTTTGTCTTTTATAAATTTACGATAATCGCTTCCGCCCATAGCAAAAGCAAGCGTAGTATGCGAGGTTTTTACCATCTTTCTCTCCTTAGAAAAGACCTGCGGTAAAATTTCGATCAAACACTCTTTTATGTTTTCAATGTTAGAATTTGGCTTGCCAGAAGCTGCCTTAAGCTTTCTAATCATCTCGTCGCACTTGGTCCAAATTCTCTCTAAATTTTCCATGCTTATAGATCCGCAGTCATTAAGCCAGTTGCTAAAAGATACGCCGCCATTAACGCCAAGCTGCCAGTTTATCAGGGCTGCGCTTAGCATACCGAGCAAATAAGCGCTAATGAGCGCATCGTTTTGATGTAAAAACTCGCTATTTTTGATTAGCTCTTTGATCAGTTCTTTTTTATCGGTTAAATTTTCCAAATCGCACTCCTTTTGAAAGACTAGTTTTTTGTTTAAGACATTGATTTTATTAAAGAAATTTTGATATTTTGCAATATTTTCAAACTTTCTTTCTTTATAAAAATCGTTAAAGTATTTGCTCCATTCCAACTTTTTTGCGTAGCTTTTATTGACGCTACCATAATAAATCAGATCGCTATATCTTTCTATCATAATCTCTAAATCAAATTTATTTCTTGATAGTAAAAAGTTCATCACGCCAAGCCTATCTTCAAATAAATTTTGCAGGTAAATTGTCTCATCTGTGCCGCTATTTTTTTCATAGAAGGCTTTTATGTTAAAACAGCTCATTAAATTTGAGATGCGAGAGATAAAAGATGGCAAAACATCGTCTATCGCAAGCTTCAAATCGATAGCAGCGTTGCTTTGCGTGTAAAATAAAATCGTATTTAAAACAGGTAAATTTTCCTGCTTTTTAGCTGTTGTCTCAAGATAATAATCTATGCTAAATTTTATGGCTTCTTCGGCTATTTCAATATCTTTTATGTCGCTCTTTGAAGTCTCTTCAAGTATTTTTACGATCTCTTCTAAATTTACTGAGCTACTCAAAATAGTCGGTAAAATAGCTATTTTCATACCATAAAAATTATGCGATAGCTTATCTTTTATCGCTTTAAAGCCATTTTCTACCTTTTTTGCGCTATTGGCGCTCAGTGGCAGTAGTTTTGATTTGATAAATTGCATATTAGTGGGCATCTCATTTACCGAGCAAAATGCTAAATTTGCATCGCCGCCGATACCTTTTTCATTTGTCAAAATATCATATCCGTAAGATGATTTTTGCTCTTTTACACTGATATGATTTTCAAAAATTTGCTTAAAATATGCAGAAACCGGCTTATCATCATACGAGAGCGAGAAAAAAGTAGCGACTTTTTTGCCTTTTTCGTTTTTTAGCTCATCAAGACCTTTGATCTCATCTATAATATCAGCAAAATACTCTTCGTTTATGCTTGATAGTATGGATAAAATAGCGTCTTTTTCTATAATGCTTGGCTCAAAAAGTGAGAGCAAATTTGAAATAGATTTCAAAATGCCTCTTATAAATTTAGCTTCGTCTTTATTTACGTCTTTGGATAAAAATTGAGAATTTGGGAAAAGATTGCCAGAATTTGCTCCAACGCCAAATCTACATATTATTAAGTCATCTTTACTTATATTGAAATTTGGCTCGATCTGCTTGGTTGCTATGTCGCAAAGATAGACTTTGATCTTGTCGTATTTATGAGCGCCATTTTTGAGCTTAAGCTCTTCTTTTTCATATACCTCGCCTATGTCAGCAAGAATTTTAACTATATCAGCCAAAACATGCTCCTTAAACTAAGTAAGCGTTACTTTACACCAAATATTTTTAAAAGTCAAGTTATTATATTTTATACAAAGATATTTTGATCTATTGTCTATTTTGTTGTACAATAATCCAATCGAAAAGCAAGCCAAATGATAGTCTCCTTGTAGGATTTGAAATTTATATTTTATTCAACTTGCTTTTCTTCTATCACTTCTAAAAATCCAAGTCCGCAGTTCATACATCCACCACCAACTCCCACATCAAGGATCAAATTTATAAGCTCTGGCTTTGCTTTGATATGCCATTTTGCAGGCCATGCTTTGACTGGCATATTATTATTACCATAGTAAAAATATAATGGCTTTTGTAAATTTTGCCAAAGCAAATTTAGCTCAAACTCGCCCTCATATTTATACCCCATAAGTGTTTCAAATCTTTGAAGCGCATTGGTTTTCATCATTTCAAGATGCCTGGAGTCTTGCGGCTCAAGATGCACTTTGTATCCCAAAAGCCCAACAACTGAGCACGCAACACATCCTTGAAAAGTAGCCTCATTTTGTGAAATTCTATGCTCTTTTACTGACACGGACGTATCAAGCAAATAAATATTGCCAAGCTTTAATCCATCTTTTAGCACAGCAAAAGCGATCGTTTTTTCAAATTCTGGCACAAATGAGCTAAATCTTATCTCTAAGCTTAAGCCATTTAACTTAAAATCAAAATTTGATCTTTTAAAATTTTTACCACTTGCCTCATGCTTGTAACCATCATGTTCAGCCTTTGGCAAATAGCTGTAAATATAGCCTTGTATGAGCTTAGATAAAGACTTTGCTATTTTTAAATTTTGAGTTGGAAGGCGTGAATTTATAATGATCATCCTTGCTCCTTGTTTGTTGCTAGAATGAATTATAACCCAAAATTTTGTAAAAAACAGACAAC
>NZ_POYX01000013.1:0-357 GCF_002913865.1 Campylobacter concisus | reverse complement strand
TCACCTATCACCTTGCTATCCTTGCCTGGGTTATTAGGGTTATTTGGATTGATGATCTCTGCTGTTACATTGTTATCTTTACCTGGGTTTAGATCAACTGGGATATCAATCTTACCTTTATCGATGTCATCTTGGTTGATTGGTTTTTCAGTCTTTTTGCCATTGTCATCAGTAACTACTACTTTATCACCTGGTTTTACTGAACCATCTTTTGGTATAGTAACTTCTACTGTTGTTTTACCAGCATCTTTGTCACCAGCTTTGTTTTCATCATCAGAAATTTTGCCATCTTTGTTTGTATCTTCTGGGAATTTAATTTCTGGGTTGCTTGGTTTTCTGCTAAATTCGCTGTCAAGT
>NZ_POYX01000012.1:0-20707 GCF_002913865.1 Campylobacter concisus | reverse complement strand
TTATGGTCGCAGGGTTTGCCTTGCTTTTAAGCTTTATATTTTTATTAAACGGAGCCAAATAATGCTAAGTGTCATCATATTTTTCCCAGCAATAAGCGCAATACTTGGCTTTTTGATAGAAAATAAAAGCATCAAATTTTATGGAGCAAGCATCGCTTTAATCGAGCTTTTGCTAGCCATTTTTATCTGCGTAAATGTCGATTTTCAGGGTTATGACTTTGTTTTGACGCATCAAGTCTCGCTTATACCAAGCCTAAATATCAGCTACTTTGTCGGCATCGACACCATCTCACTTGTGCTTATAGTCCTTAGCGCATTTATGAGCTTCATCTCTATCGCCGCACTTAGTGATGATGGAAATTTAAAGCACCTGGTTATTAGCGTGCTATTTTTAGAGAGCACGATGATGGGCGTCTTTAGCGCGCTTGATATGATCTTGTTTTACAGCTTTTGGGAGCTTAGTCTCATACCGCTTCTTTACATCATCGGCGCATTTGGCAGTAAAAATAGAATTTACGCTGCGATTAAATTTTTTATCTACACATTTTTAGGCTCTGTCTTTATGCTAGTGGCGATCATCTTTATCGGCTATTTGTGCTACCAAAAAAGCGGCGTATTTAGCTTTAACCTGCTTGATTGGTACAAACTTGGTATCGGGCAAAGTGCTCAAATTTGGCTATTTTTAGCATTTTTCTTTGCTTTTGGTGTGAAAACTCCGCTGTTTCCATTTCACACGTGGCTACCTTACGCGCACGGACAGGCTCCGACTATCGGCTCAGTACTGCTTGCTAGCGTGCTTTTAAAGATGGGTACTTACGGCTTTGTGAGATTTTCACTCCCACTTTTTCCAGATGCGAGCCTGCTTTTAAGTGGCTTTGTCTGCGTCATAGCCATCATCATGATCATCTACGCAGCCCTCGTTGCCTACGCGCAAAGCGACATGAAGCAAGTGATCGCTTATAGCTCCATTTCACACATGGGTGTCATCATGCTTGGTATCTTTTCACTAAATTTAATAGGCCTTGACGGCTCAATATTTTTAATGATAAGCCACGGTATCGTAAGCGGCGCACTATTTTTGTTAGTTGGCGTCATCTACGAGAGGGCTCACACCAAAGAAATTTGCGAATTTGGTGGCCTTGCTAAGGTGATGCCAAAGTACGCGCTTGTGTTTTTTATAGCAACTCTTGCAAGTATCGGCCTGCCGCTAACGATTGGCTTTGTGGGCGAGTTTTTAAGCCTGCTTGGCGTCTTTAAGCTAAACAAGCTCTTTGCACTACTTGGTGGCTTTAGTATCATCGTGGGTGCTATTTATATGCTGGTGCTTTATAAAAGGGTCTTTTTTGGCGAGTGCAAAGAGAAAAATTTAAGCCTAAAAGATCTAAATTTTAAAGAGTTAGCCGCTCTTGTGCCACTTTGTTTGCTCATAATCGCTCTTGGCATCGCACCAAATTTGATACTAAAACCACTTGAGCCAAGCGTGCAAAATATCATAAGCAAAATGCAAACTAGAGCTGTAAATAGCGGCACAAAGGATAAAATTTCATCTTTAAATGGCGGGAGCAAACTATGAACGAAATAGCCTTTTTAGACCTAAACGAGATCTCGCTACAATCACTCTCACCGATGCTTAGCATGATGGTTTTTGCACTTTTTATCCTCATAGTTGGAGCGATAAAAAAGGATCTTTCGAGGAATTTCTACTGCGTATTTTGTATCATCGCTATATTTGTAAATTTAGGCATTACGCTTGATTTTAACGGGCTTAGCCTAAGCTTTTGGGATATGCTCTTAGTCGATGGAATTTCTATCATCTCGCAGATCATTATCCTAATCGCCTCAGCTCTTTTCATCCCTCTTGCACTTAGCACAAAAGAGTATTTTGAGTATAAAATTTACGAGTACTACGCGCTATTTTTATTTATGATCGCTGGATTTTTATTTATGGTGAGCTCAAACAACCTACTCATCATCTTTTTAGGCCTTGAGATCAGCTCGCTTTGCCTCTACACCCTAATCGCCCTTCACAACAAAGCAAAAAGCGTCGAGGCTGCCATCAAATACTTCGCGATGGGCTCGCTCTCAGCTGGCTTTTTTGCGATGGCGATAGCGATGTTTTATCTAGCAACAAACTCAATAGACATCGCTCGCATAGGCGTTGTCATAAAAGATCTTAGCCTAAATCAAAACTTAATAATCTTGCTTGGTTGCGTTTTCATCGCTTCAGCCATTGGCTTTAAGCTCTCGCTCATACCATTTCACACCTGGATACCAGATGTTTATGAGGGCTCAAATGCCCCACTAGCTGGCTATATGTCGATAGTGCCAAAGGTGGCGGGCTTTATCGTCGCGTTAAGAATTTTTGCGATGCTTGAGGGCTCTGGAATTTCATGGATAAAAGATATGCTCTACATCATCGCCGTGCTTACGATGAGCCTTGCAAATATCATGGCTCTAGTGCAAAAAGACGTAAAAAGGATGCTCGCCTTTAGCTCCATAGCTCACGCTGGTGTCGTGCTTTGTGCGCTCGTGGCAAACTCTCACGAGGCAAATGTCGCCTTGTTTTTTTATTGGATCATGTTTTTGTTTGCAAATTTGGGTGCATTTTCTATGCTCTGGGTCGCAAGGTGCGACGACGTCGTCTGCTGGGACAAGCGCTTTAAACACCCGTATGAGAAATTTTCAGGGCTTATTAAAATTTTGCCAAGTTACGCTGTGATAATGGGAATTTTCATGATAGCCCTTGCTGGCATACCGCCTTTTAGCGTATTTTGGGGCAAGATGGTGCTTATCTCATCGCTTATAAAGTCTGATTATGTCGTGCTTAGCCTCATCATCATGATAAACTCGGCGATTGCTATTTATTACTACCTAAAGCTCATCGTCTTTATGTTTTTAAAAGAGCCTATCGTAAAAGATAAAAATATCTACATCTCAAACGTCTCGATGGCACTAAAGGTGATCGTTGGAGTTGCCGTTGCTGGTACGGTCTTTGCCTTTTTGTTTTCTGGGGTGATTTTGGAATTTATCGAGCATTTTGTCTTTGCTTCAGGATTTTAGAAAATTTAACTATAATGGCGGCATGAAAAAGCTCTTAACCATCTTATTTTTACCGCTTTATCTATCCGCCTTTAGCCTTAGCCTAAACAGCGGCGCAAACGCAAATAAGCCTTATAGCGTCCTTCAACTAAGCGACGAGAAAGAATTTGAATGTGTGGAGCAAATTTTAGCCTACGACACGAAGCGCTACGTTTGTATGCTCGATGATGGGATCTTGCCAAAGATCGAAGATACGACGCTGCCTTTAATGGACATAAAATATAAAAAGCAAGATGGCAAACTCTTTATCGTCATCATGCCAAAGGCACCTTCAAGGCTGCTAAACGTTCAAACCGAGCTTTATAACAGTCCAAGCGTGCAAGATACGCCAAAGACGACCATCTCAAAGCACTTTAGCATCATTATCGATACTTCACTAAGCGAAAACAACAAAAGAGTATCTGGGCTAAATTTTTCGCCTGATTTTAGAGATATGCTAAGTCCAAGCATCGGAGCGCTCGATCTTAACAAAGCGCCTATCGCTGGGCTTGATAGCAACGATATAGACATCTATATAAATATAAAAAGAGCTTACGAAAAGGGCGCTTATGAAAGCGTGGTAAAAGATACACAAACAGCGATGAAAAGGCATCCAGCCAGTCTTTTCTCAAGCGAGTTTTTACTTTTTAGGCTAAGAGCGCTTGATAAAATTTTTGAGACAAAGAGCGAGTTTGAGGGGTTTGAGCCAAAAGATATTGTAAGCGAGGGCAGAGCTTGGATAAGAAAATTCCCTTCTGATGAGAACTACCCAGAGGTGCTGTATCTCATCGCCAGAGCTTACCTAAAAGATAGCATCGCAAGTGATGCAAAATATATGCTTGACATACTAAGCGAAGAGCACGTAGAGTCAAAATTTACAAAGCTTGCCACGCTTGATTATGCTGACTACCTATATAAAATAGGCAGGCAAAAAGAGGCGCTAAGCGACTATGAAAAGGTGCTCTACTCTACAAATGACATCGACCTTGCAAGTAGAGCTGCACTAAGTCTAGCAGACGCAAATATCGATAAAGAGAAATTTGAAGAGGCAAAGAAATTTGTACTAAAGATCGCAAATGCAAATGAAAAATTTTTCATGAACGATCCGACAAAATCGATGAATTTAGCCTATACATTTGCCAGCAAAGATATGCCAGACGTAGCTGCTAAAATTTATGAAATTTTGGTAAATAATAGCGACAGGACAAAGGATTTTTACGAGGCAGCACTAAAAAATTTAGCGCTAAATTTAACCAAAACAAAAGATGAAAAAAGGGCGTATGAGTATCTAAACAGATACGAAAAAGAGTTTAAATATGGCGATTATATCGATGAGGTTGCTAAGGCAAAGGATGGGCTATTTTTTGAAGAAGATGACAAAAACGCCACCGCACTTCACGCAAGATATAAAGAGCTCATAGAAAAATATGCCGGCACAAATATCAGCCAAAAGGCGCTAATCAGCGAGCTTGAGCTTGATCTAAAAGAGCGTAAATTTGCCGATGCGCTAGCTTATAACAACCTTGCAAAAGATGAAAATTTAAGCAAGGCGATGGAGCTTGTAAATGAGGCTGCGCTTGAGCTAACAAAAGAGTTTTTCATCAAAGATGACTGCACGGCGGTTGTAAATTTACTCGAAAACTACGATGTGAGCAAGGTCTCTTTACCACAGTTTAAGCTATTTAACTGCTACTTTAGAACGGCGCGTTACAATGAGGCGCTAGAGCTTGCAAAGGCTCATGTGAAGGATGAAAATTTAGAAGATAGAGTCGAGTGGCTAGTAAATTTGAGCAAAATTTTATATAAAAATAAAGACTACGAGCACGCCATCATCGCTGCAAACGACGCCCTATCGCTTGGCTCAGCGGTCGAGTACTCGGATCCTACCCCATCGCTTTTTGATAGATTTTACTCGCTACTTGCGCTAAAACGCTTTACTGAGGCGGTCTCAACGATCAGTGCGATCGAGCAGCTAAGAGGACAGGACTTTAAGATCATCGAGGCATACGCAGCTATAAGCGACTATGCGATGAAAAGCAACGACTACGCTATTGCTGCAACCTACGCTAAAAAGGCACTTGAGCTACAAACCAGAGCCAAGATAAATACCTTTTCGCCAAAGCTAAATTTTGACTACTCAGAGGCTTCGCTAAAGACTGACGATCTTGACGAGGCGCTTGATGAGGCGAAATTTATACTAAATATGAAACTTGAGCCAGAGGATCGCTTGCATGCTCTAAATTTGGCAAGTGAAATTTACATCAGGCAAAAGCAGTATAAGTTAGCTAAGCCATATCTAAACGAGTGCATTGGCTCAAATTTCACAAGTGCTTACAAAGATGCCTGCAAAGCCAAACTTGAGATGATAAAGTAAAAATTAGTGTCAAATTTAAATGATCTTGAAAGAGAGTATCTAAAGCTAGAAAAAGAGAATTTTCAGGACGGCAAAAGGATCAAATTTATCGCAAATTTAGGCACAAGTGATGAGATAGCGTATCATTATGAGCTTATTTGCAAGCAGTGGCAAGAGGGCAGGCAACTAAATTTATAAAGCAGCTTTGATAGGCATGGAAGCGCTGGGCTGGAGTATTTGTTTGAGCGTTTAGCTAAGATGGGTGATCAAAAACAAAAAATAGATACCATCTATCTTATAGCGCAAATCCTTTCTAAGTCTAAGCATAGGGACTTTTATACCACATTTTGTGATCGCCTTATACCTAAAATAACCTCTTTTTTAGGGACAAATGATACCTTTCGACGCAAGCTTATAATAGCGCTTGGTTGGGTTGGTACGTTAGAGCAAATAGAAATTTTAATAAGCGAGATGCATGGTAGCAAAGATAGCCTTTGCAGGGCATGGGCAGCATCTAGCCTTATGCAGATGTCGTTTCACAGGGTTGCTCAAGCAATCTTGCGAGATAAAACAAAATCCGCATTTTTGCAAAGCATCTCTAGCGAAAAAGAGTTATACGCTTGCGTAGTTATGATAGAGGCAGCTCAAAATTTATTTGGTAAAAAGTGGATATCTTCTATTGCAGTCCAAGATCAAGACACTGAAAAGGTAGAAAAAGCTAGAAAAATGGCAGTAAGGTTTTTAGGCAGGGATTAAATTTACCATTAATCGGATTGTGTGTTTGATTGTGTTTTGCTTATTGGATTATAAAGTAAAAATGATTTGAATTTCTAAGAAATTTTGGCTTTAAATTTATAAGATTTAAAAATAAAATTTTATATTTTTAGCTTAGAAATAGCGGACAAAATAGCTTTAATTTGATTTAAAATTTAATTTTTTCTTGACATATAATAATGTTTTTTGTATAATCTCAATTCTTTTTTAAATAATCATGTCTTGCTAGCTCAGTCGGTAGAGCATCTCACTTTTAATGAGGGGGCCGTTGGTTCGAATCCAACGCAGGACACCATTTTTTGGGTTTATGACCCTTTCGTCTAGTGGCTCAGGACTCTACTTTCTCTGTGTAGGAACAGAGGTTCAAATCCTCTAAGGGTCGCCAGATATTTTAAATTTTAGGTCGCTTAGCTCAGTTGGTAGAGCGCCACCCTTACAAGGTGGATGTCATAAGTTCGAGTCTTATAGCGACCACCATTACTTTTAGGTGCAGCGGTAGTTCAGTTGGTTAGAATGCCGCCCTGTCACGGCGGAGGTCGCGGGTTCGAGCCCCGTCCGCTGCGCCATCTACTAAACCTTAGGTTAAGGTTCTTGATTCTATTTTTCTTGTTTTTTGAGTGATCAAATTAAATTTTAAGATTATAAGTTCTAAGATAACACTTTATGATTTGTTATTGATACTTAATCTTGCCTCGTTAGCTCAGTTGGTAGAGCATATCACTCTTAATGATGGGGTCGTAGGTTCGAGACCTACACGGGGCACCATCTTTTGGCCCATTCGTCTAGCGGTTAGGACACCAGCCTCTCACGTTGGTAACACGAGTTCGAGTCTCGTATGGGTCACCATTTTTCTTCTAAATTTAACTAAAATTTTGAAAAAATTACTGCTAGTGCAATAAATTTGACTAAAAAATGTTTAAAATTTCTTTCTATTTTTATAAAAGGTAAATTTGTTTTAAAAGCTACCAGAGTTGCACATGTAGAAAGCAATGGAGCGCTTGTTTTCCACAGTAAAATATTCTATATTTGTTTTCAGTAAATTTTACATCTATGGATTATAACGCTTTCTTTATTGCTTGCTAATATGCGAAGCAATTTTGGTATTCAAATAGTAGAATTTATATCACAATGCCGTATTTTAAAATCTCATAATTATTTAATGAAGGTCTAAAAACTTGTTTTAATAACGAGATGCTTGAGTTTTGTAAAAGGTTTTGGGCTAAAACGGATCAGCAATTTATAAAATCTTAGAGATTACAAATAATGATGAAATCATGACTGCTGGAGTTTATCGTTTCTATTAAATCTTTTAGAAATGCATAAATTTTAAAATTTAGCCGCAACATAAATTTGATAAATTTGCTGACTTTGCCTTGATAAATTTGACTTATAAGATAAAAGGGGTAGGGCGCATTTAATACGCCCTTTTATAAATTTTTGATCTATTTTAGCTCAAACGCAAGTGTTGCAGCGATCGTCTCATCATCGCAAATTTTTAAGTCGGCAAACGGCATTTTATGCACAGTTTGTAGCAGCCATTTTCCAGGTTTAAGTGCAAGTACTTCTATCGTACCGTCTGGCTCAGTTTCTCCGTGAAATGCGCTTTTTTCTTTCAAAAAGCCATCAAATGTTCCATCAAGCGTGGCATTTTCTAAAGGTTTGCCCTCAAATAAAATTTTAACCTTAAACGGCACGCCCACTTTGAAATTTGCTGGATTGTCAAGCGGAACTATCTCTAGGCGTTGGTTGGATGGCTTTGTGACTGAGCTATCTTTTGCGTTTTTGTTTATGACACCTTTTGCGCTCATACTCGCTTTTTTGCAGTATTTGGCGTCCTTGATGTCCTCTTTGGTTTTGCCCATGTGCCATGTGCCATCGCTTGCTTTTGTCCAAAACGTAGGCTTATACTCGCCAGCTATAAGGTATGAGCCGTCTTCTAGTTTGGCTCTTTCATAATGGTAGTTTTCGCCGCTTTGTTTTAGGCTCAGTTTCTCGCCATTTTTGTTTATAATGTATGGGGCTTCAAAAAGGGCGATCCTATTATCTGCGATCTTTTCAACAGTCGGGAAGTCGTCTGCGTAGCCGATATCAACGCTGGTTACGTCCTTACTGCTTCCAAAAAGCCAAAATTCGTGAGCTAAAGAGTGGCTGCTAAGTGCTGCCAAAGCCAAAAGTGCAAATAAATGCTTGTTCATTACCTATCCTTTCAGATTAACTTGTCTATTTTCTATTTCTAATATATGTCACAAAAATATTGTTAAATTTTATAGATCTAAATTTTGCTATTTATTTAACAAATTTAGTAATCAAAAACAAATTTATTTTACTAAATTTATCAAAATGGTATAACTATAAAAATAGCTTAAACACTGAAATTACGAAATATAAATCAGTGGCGCAATTATATCAAAATAATAATCAATGTCAATATAAAATTAAATTTTACCTATAAAGGAACAAATCAAAATAAATTTGCCTTTACCATTTATATAGCTAAAAAGTTTTATTTTTGAAATATTTTGTATAAAAATTATTTTTTCTCATTATATTTTAATATTAAATTAAGATTATATCCTTTATAATGTCACTAAATTATTTTAAAAAATATAACTTTATAGTTATTTCCAAGGAAGGTTAAGATGAGAACTCTCTTATCTTTAAGCATGGTGTGTGCTGCGCTACTTGCTAATGAGACTAATCTAAAAAACGAGTTAAACAATGAAGAGATTAGGGCGAATATGGCAAGCTCTTTTAACGAAAGCTCCAACATAAATTTGCTTAACGAAAAACCAGATTCAGAAGGTAAGCTAAATTTAAACGAAACCCCATGCTTTAAAATAGATAAAATTTCACTTCTTAGTGAGAACGAAGTAGCTAGCTTTAACGCTAGTAGTGGTGCTGATGAGGCTATAATAAGAGAAGCTTATAATACAAACTACTATAAATTTAACTCTATTTTAGAGGCTAGCTTAAACAAGCTTGATTTTAAATCAGGCAGCTGTCTTGGCAAAAACTCTATCAATCTAATCATAAACTCTTTTAACAACGAGATAATAAAAAGTGGCTATATCACTTCAAGTGCGAGCCTAGTTACAAAGAGTCTAAAAGACGCAAAGCTAGAGTTTGTCATAAATCTTGGCTTAATAGATGATATAAGCATAAATGAGCTTGACACCCAAAGAAATAGAGCGAGCCTATTTAGCGCATTTGGTGAGTACTCTCATAAAAACAAACTAGCAAATATAAGAGATATCGAGCAGGCTCTTGAGTCACTACAAAACGTCTCTAAAAATGATGTTAGCATTAAATTCTTACCTTCAAATAGGGCTGGCTTTTCAAATATAGTGATCACTAGGGTTGATAGCTTCCCGCTAAAAGCTGCCATTAGCCTTGACAACCTTGGCTCAAAACAAAGCGGCAAGTACCAAGGCATGCTAAATTTAAGCACACTAAATTTACTCGGATTTAACGAAATTTTTAGCTTCTCACGTGGCAAGGATGTGCTTAAAAAGTATAAGGTGACTAATAAATTTAATGGCGCAAGTGATCACGGAGCTTCAAATAACTACTATTACGGCTTTAGTATCCCATTTGGCTACTTTATGCTTGAGTATGAAAAGAGTAAATATGACTACGCCCAGATCATAAACGCAGCCTACAATCTTTACACATATAAAGGTAGAAGCGAGAGTGACTCACTAAGCCTTGCTTATACATTTTATAGGGACTCAAATTTTAAAAATAGCGCCTATGTAAAGCTATTTAAGAGAAAAAATAAAAACTACCTAGAGGACTACGAGCTAGATAACCAAGCTAGAAGAAATGCTGGATATGAGGTAGGCGTAAAATCAAGCTGGAATTCTTACAACCAAGCTTTTAGCGCCAAGCTAGCTTATAAAAAGGGCACTGGTATATTTAACTCACAGCCCGATCCTTTAGAGGATAGCGGCGAGGCTACATCTAGGTTTGCTCTAATAAATTTAAACCTAAACTACAAATATAAATTTGAACTTCCACTAAGCTACGATCTAAATATCAACGCAAGATATGGTCTAAATAAACTAAGCTTGCAAGATAAATTTAGTATCGGTGGATACTACAGTGTTAGGGGATTTGACGGAGAGAGCTCGCTTGTTGGAAACCACGGAGTAAGCGTAAGAAATACCCTCTCATATAACTACTATAAGAGCAACTCTGTCTATGCAGGGCTTGACGCTGGTATGGTAAGAGCAGCAAGTAGCGGCATAAAGGATAAAAACACCCTTGCAGGATACGCCATAGGTCTAAGAGGCAACATAAAAGCCTACAACAACCTAAGCTACGACATCTCTGTCTCAAAACCTCTTTATAAACCAAAGAGCTTTGAAACTAAATCAACAAATGTAAATTTCATCATAAGCTACGAATTTTAAGGATAAAATATGCTAAAGAACAACCAAATTTCAAATGCACAAAAACCTAGCCTTTTAACCATAGGCTTAAATTTCTACGTAAGTCTCTCTTTGCTACTTGCCACTTCACCAGCATTAGCAAATGAGCCAAGTATCATAGCTGACCCAGGTGCGAACAATCGCCCTGATATACTAAAAGCTCCTAATGAGACGCTAATAATAAACATCACAAACCCTGATAGCAAGGGTGTATCTATAAATGAATATAGTAGGTTTAACACCCCAACTACTGGCACTATCCTTAATAACTCTAATAAAAACATAGATACAAAGATAGCTGGCCAGATAGATGCAAACTATAGGCTAACAAAAGAGGCAAGCCTTATTATCAACAAAGTAAATTCGGCTGAGAAATCATCTCTAAAAGGAAATTTAGAGGTAGCTGGAAGCAGGGCTGACGTAGTCATAGCAAACCCAAATGGCATAAGCGTAGATGGTCTAAATATGATCAACTCTCGCTCACTCACACTAACAACAGGTAGTATCAATAAACTAAGTCCTAAAGAGATAGAGCTAATATCTAATAACTCTATCGATATCGTAGGAGACGGCCTAAATGATAAGAGTAGCGACTATACAAACGTCATCTCAAATGCTGTAAATTTAAACTCAAATATCCACGCAAATGAGCTAAATATCATCGGTGAAAAGGCGGTTGCTTCAAGCAATGGCAAACTATATAACGACGTAAAAGCTAAAAACCAAGAAAATAGCTTTAGCCTAGATAGTAGCGCGCTTGGCGGTATGTATGCTAATAAAATCAAACTAGTTGGCACAAGTAACGGCGTAGGCGTAAATAATAACGGCCTAGTTATAGCAAATAACAATATAGAAATAAGCCTTGATGGCGATATAGTAAACACTGGTGCTATCGCTTCTAATAAAGATGCCAAGATAGAGGCAAAGACTATAACAAACAAAGATGAAGCGCTAATAGGTGCAAAAAATACTCTTAACATAAAAGCAGACACTTTGGTAAATACTTCAAGCCAAATTTATGCTAAAGATATAAATGTAGAGGCTAAAAAGCTAGTAAATAACTCAAGCTCGCAGGCTAGGGTGGAGAAAAGCTCATTTGCTAAAAATTTAGCTCTAAAGCAAAGCGGCGAGAATAGATTTAAACTTGAAGAGGTAAATTTAAAAGAGATAAAAGCAAAGATTGAGGCTAAATTTAAAAAACTAGGCAAAGAGCTAAGCGAAGATGAGCTAAATGCTGAAATTTTAAAAGAGGCTATAAACAAAGATAGCACCCTTTATGCTCTAAATTTACACAAAGACTCATATCTATATGGCACATCGACAAAGGTATTTGCTAACCTAAGACTAGACATAGATAAAAACGAAGTAGTACTAGATACTAGCAAAGCAAAAGACCGCGAAGTGCTAAAGAGAATTTACTACTCTATAAACAAAGAAATTTTAAATGAAGATGATAAGGCAAATTTCATCCCAGGCAGCATAATAGCTAGCAATGATATAAATTTAAAAGTAGATGAAGTGCTAAATGATAAGAGCTTTATCTACGCAGGCAATGACCTTGTGCTTGATAGCAAAGATATAACAAATGTAGCGCTAAATTTAACAAGAGATGTTAGCAGCTTTAACGAATTTAAGTGGAAAAAGCAAGAGTGGAAAGGTAAAAGAGGAAAAATCTTTGGTAAAAAAAGATGGGTAACTAAAGGCGGCAAAGGTGCTGTATTTAACTTCTCATACACTGATGTTGGCTTGCCAGCAGTCTTTGCAGCGGGCAATGACATAGTAGGAAGCACACAGGACTTTTCAAGCTACGCACTAAATGATGATATAAAGCTAGCAAACGTTGATCTAGATAAATTCTCTGAGCCAATATTTAATAGCCCAATAATAAAAAACCTAAATAAAAGGGTAAAAAACCAAGGATACTACTACAGCCTTGATAGCATAAACTCTGCTTATATAGCAAATATCCTTGATAGTCTATATGAAGCAAGAAACGAGAGTATAAGTAAATTTAAAAAGGAAGCTAAAGATAAAAACGTAAAAGCCTCAGCTCTAGTAATGGCAAATAACATAGACCTAGACGCCAAAGGCAACATAAGCTTAGCTGGCAGCGTAGTGGCTGATAATATAAATTTAAACTCACAAAATTTAAACCTAAATCACCTAGAGCTAAACTCTAAAGATCTAAATTTAAAAGCAGACGCAGCAAATATCAACTCAAGTGAAATTTCAGCCAAAAATATAAATGTAAATGCCAATAATATAAGCTTAGACAAAGGGTCATCTCAGTTTAGCAAGGCTTCAAATTTAAAAGCAGACGAGAGCCTAAATTTAAATGCTAAAGAAAATCTAAACATCGCTGGATCAAGCCTAGAGGCTGAAAAGCTAAATTTAAACGCAGATAATATAAATATAAACGCTAAAGAGTTTGCCTACAGCCATAGCGCAAAAGAAAAGGGCATAAGCTTTAAACAAAGCATCCAAACGCTAAATAGCGCAAACCTAGACGCAAAAGATATAAATTTAAACTCTAAATCAAATACCAACATCAGCTCAAGCAACCTAAGAGCTACTAATAAGCTAAACGTAGAAGCTGGAAATGATATATATGTAGTTGGAGCAAATACAAACGAGAGCACTGAAACTAAAGAGAAGTCAAAGGGCTTTTTCTCTAAAAAAGAGTCTCAACTAATGGCAATAAATCAAAAGGTCATTAGCTCAAATTTAAATGCAGGTGATATCAGCCTAAAAGCTGGTGGCAACCTAGCTCTAGTCTCATCAAATCTAAATGCTAACAATATAAATTTAAACGCAGATGAAAACGTTATAGTAGATGCTAATCACAACGTAGAAGCAAGCCAAAGCTTTACTAAAAGCTCACGCTTTTCACTAAAACCAACATCTCTTTATGAAAGCAACCTTCATCTACTTGAAAAAGGCGATAAAAGGGCAGTTGCTTCAAATTTAAATGCAAATGAAAACATAAATATAAATGCAAACAACATCAACCTAAAAGGTGCAAACCTAAATTCGCAAAAAGATATAAATTTAAACGCGGATCTCATAGATATATCAAATACTAATGATGAGAGCTATAGAAACGAAGTTAGTAAAAAGAGTAAGATAGGCTTAATCTCAATTGGTGAGCACATCAAGAATTTAAAAGCAGACCTAATACAAAAGCTAAATCCTATAAAAGATCTAAAAGCAAAAACAAAAGACACATCTATAAAAATCCCTATTGCAAAAGCTAGCTTAGATCAAAAAAGTTCAAAAGAGAATTGGGTAAATGCAAACTCGTCAAATTTAAATGCAAATGGCGACATAAACCTAAAGGCAAAAGATGATATAAATATAGTAGGCTCAAATTTAAACGCCAATGAAGCCATAAATTTAACTAGCCAAAACTCAAATATCAAACACTCGACAAATCTCTATGCTAAAGATACATCAAGCAAAGAGGCAACTGGCACACTATCTATCACCGCCCAAAACGAATATGCGCAGATCGCCCCAGCAGCACTTGCTCTAAAAGAGGCGGTTGCTCAGCTAAAAAGAGTGAAAAAAGAGTATGACAACTATAAAAAAGAGAGATCAAAGCTAGAAGCTAGCCTAAGCGATATCAAACAAAGATATAAAAGTAAAGAGGTAGGCATCGACTACTCTGACATAGAAGAAGTAAGCGATATCTTAGAAGAGTATAGAGACGAGGAGAAATACTATAAAGAAAACATTCTTCTTGCAACCCAAAATGTAAATGCAAAAACACTAGCTCTAGTATCTCAAATGGCAGCTGCAGCTGCAAGCTCAGGAACATATGGATTTAGCGTAGGTGTAAGAGCTGATCTTGCCACCACTAAGCAAGAGAGCTCTTTAAAGCAAACTAGCTCAAACAAGTCTAGCCTAAATGCTAAACATATAAATATAAACTCGACTAAAGACATATCTATCACTGGCTCAGACCTAGCATCCAAAGAGGATATGAGCTTAAACTCAAACAACCTAAATATAAACTCTAGCGAAGATAGTTTAAAATATAAATCAAATACCAGATCTCTCACAACAGGATTTGGTTTTACATTTTATGGAGCAAACTCTAGCTCACTAGAGCTTGGAACAAATAGCTTAAAGCAAAGCGAACAAAGTCTAACAAATAACAACTCTCATCTTTACTCACCTAAAGATATGAATATAAACACAGCCAATGACGCAACCATCAAAGGAGCAAATTTAAGAGCTGATGAGAGATTAAATTTAAAAGTAGGAAACAACCTAAGTTTAGAGAGTACCAGAGATATAAAAGATGCTAGCTCTAAAAGCAAAGGTATAAATTTAAGCGCAAGCTACTCTGGAGCAACTAATGCTAAAAACTTTGCATCTGGAGATAGATCTCTAAGCTCTGTTGGAGCTAGCATTAGTAAGTCAAACTCTAACACAAAGATAAAACAGACAAACCTATCATCTATAACAGCTAATGAGCTAAACGTAGAGGTAGGTAAAAACACTCATCTAAAAGGATCACTACTAGCAGCAGGAGAGTATGATAAAGATAATACCTTTATAGATAACCACAACCTAAATTTAAAGACAAATACCCTAAGCTATGAGAACCTATCAAATACAAGCTATAACAAAGGATCATCTCTTAGTATAGGAGCTAATTACTCAGTAGGTAAAAAAGATGAAGCCAATAAAAACAGTCAAGACAAGAGTGCTACAAGCAGCTACTCTAGTCTAAAGTCAATAAACTACTCTAACCATAGAAATCTAAGCTACACACTATCTAAAAACCTAGCAACTCTAGGTAGTGGCAACATAGAGATAGCAGATAAAGATAACTCTGATGATCTAACAAGGCTAAATAGAGATACCACTAAACTAACAAAAGATCTAGTAAATACTAGCATAAGCTCAAATGTAGATGCTAGTATGGATTTAAGGGTGCTAACAAAGAGTGGGCAAAAGGATATCAAAGATGAGTTTAATACGGCTTCAACCATAGCTAAAGCCATAGAGCTTATATCTACTACAAAAAATGCTAAGCTATCTAGTTTCTTCAACTATGTGGATGACTTAGTAAAAGGATACGACAAAGATAAAATATTATTAGAGCTAAATTTAAAGGTAATGGAAAGTCAAAGTGCTTCTATACTGGAAAAAGAGCAGGCTGCTAGTAATATTGCTGCAATGTATGGAGTAAATGTAAAATTTGCAAATTTAGAAAGCTATAGTGGTGGTAAATTTAACCCAGAAGATCCAAACTCAATATATTTAAACACGGCTACTCTTGGTGATGCAAAAACTTTTTTAACAGCCCTAAGACATGAGCTAGTTCATAGAAAAGATAATGAGGCAGGTAAATTTATACCGCAAGATAAATTTCAAAATGAATTTGCTACCAATTTAGCATTAAAAAAACTTGATATGTCCAAAAAAGCCCTAGCCTTAAATGATAAAAAAATAGACAACTTTAATCTTAATATAAATAAAGACGATCCTGCTATACTTGCAAACACAAATCATTTTTACTCTTTAGATCAGAGTAAGAGTGATGATTGGGTAATGCAGGTAGTCGGTGGAGTAACAGGTGCCTTAACTAATCTATATACTCAATATGAAAGAAATGGTGAAAATTTAAATTTAGATAATATAAACTTTGTCGAGCTTCTTATAAATACAGGGGCTGGTATTTGGTCTGGTGGAGCAACAAGTTTGGGTAGCGCAGTCATTAGAGGTAGTGCTTCTTCAATGGTAACTGAAGCATACAATCAAGATAAATATAATAAAAATGGAGTTGATGGTGCCGAAATTTTGTGGAAAGGTACCATAGGTGGCTTAACTGGATTTTTCACTAGTGAAATTGGTAGTCTAGGAAGTAGTATTATTAAGAATAAAGGAGTTGTTGGAAGACCCATTGATTATGGACTAAAAACATATAAAAATGAGTTTGAAGGAGCAGCTGGTATAGGCGGTGCTATTCTTCCGAATTTTATTACAGGTAATAAAAATGAAAAATAATTTGTTAATACTTTTAAAAGTTTGGCTGCTGCTATTTTTTGTGTATCTTATTTTTAGGATATTTATTTATTTTTTTGGTGAACAAAGGCTGTATATGTTGATTTTGTGCCCTATTCTGTTTAACGGATATTATGTGATAAAAAATGGCATTAAAAGAAGTGACATAACTTTGTATAAAATAAAAAACGATCAAGTAAAAAATAATGGATTTGTAGCATTTGTATGGCTTGTTTTTTGCATTTTTGTATTGGTATTTTGGATAGTTGTCAAGTGAAATAGGTCAAATGATTTTTGTATTAGCATGGAATTTGGCAATATTTGCAGTGATTATCTTTTTTGGTTTTAATGTAGCCTTTAATCTATTTTCTGCTGTTCTTATCGGATATTTAGCGCTTTGTATAGCAAAAAATAAAGTAAAAAAAGATGACATTACCTTTGAGAGAGTAAAACATGGCGAATTTAAGTACGGTGGAGTTGCTCTTGTTTGGGTGGTATTTATTTTAATATCCTGGATAACTTATAATGTTATAGAATTTTTAAAATAAATTTTTTAATTTGTGCTTATATAGCTTCCTTGAGCGATTATTATATGGTTTATTGCAAAGATGAAAGCGAAGAGATAATAAAAAGAATGGCTATAAAATTTGGTCTTTGTTTGAGAGGTCTTGCCTAAATTTGTTGTGAATTAATGGCATAAAGATTTTAAAATTTGGAAAGTCAAATTTTTAAAAACATAAATGGAACAGGCGATTGATGAAATTTGAAAATTTTTATAAAAATGTAAAAACAAGTAAGTATTTTGATAAGGATTCATTTATAGGACAAATAGTTCTTAACGGCATATGGTATGATGATAAATATTGGCGACTAGAAAAAGATCTGCTTGAAATTTATGATACATATAAAGGTGAAGTAAAAATTCCAAGAGAACTGTTTGCTGGGATAGTGTCTATATTGGATGTTTTTATTATGCATAGTACTCAAGAGCTTATATTTGAGAAAAAGTCTATCAAAAGGCCATATCTATCATTGGAATTTGACCCAAAAGAGAGACTAGAGGTGATAAGTAGCTACATATTTGGAATATATGATGGCGATATTAGAAGTGTTGATTTTGATTACATAGAGGACTTATGAAGTATTTTTATAAAAATTTAGCATATGAAAAATGCTATGATGAGAACTCATTTGTTGCAGGTCTTATGGATTATTTTGAGTGGAGTGATGAGAAGTATTGGCTATTAGAGAGCGACCTTGTAGAAATATATAAAAAATACCATAAAAAAGAGCTACCGATTAGGATAATGAGGGGTATAGTTTGGCTACTAAATACCCCTTTATATCACTTTGGCCCTTTCAAGGTAAAGACATGTGAGAGGTCTTTTAAAAAGAAAAGTAACTATCTAATCAGTCCTTTGAGACCCAGCATATCTGATAGAGTTAATAGACTCAGGTCTTTAATCTTGACCGTGTCTCTAGATGATGATAAATTTTTCTATACAGATTTTATATATGCTCCAAAATAATTGGTAGGCATCGACTACTCTGACATAGAAGAAGTAAGCGATATCTTAGAAGAGTATAGAGACGAGGAGAAATACTATAAAGAAAACATTCTTCTTGCAACCCAAAATGTAAATGCAAAAACACTAGCTCTAGTATCTCAAATGGCAGCTGCAGCTGCAAGCTCAGGAACATATGGATTTAGCGTAGGTGTAAGAGCTGATCTTGCCACCACTAAGCAAGAGAGCTCTTTAAAGCAAACTAGCTCAAACAAGTCTAGCCTAAATGCTAAACATATAAATATAAACTCGACTAAAGACATATCTATCACTGGCTCAGACCTAGCATCCAAAGAGGATATGAGCTTAAACTCAAACAACCTAAATATAAACTCTAGCGAAGATAGTTTAAAATATAAATCAAATACCAGATCTCTCACAACAGGATTTGGTTTTACATTTTATGGAGCAAACTCTAGCTCACTAGAGCTTGGAACAAATAGCTTAAAGCAAAGCGAACAAAGTCTAACAAATAACAACTCTCATCTTTACTCACCTAAAGATATGAATATAAACACAGCCAATGACGCAACCATCAAAGGAGCAAATTTAAGAGCTGATGAGAGATTAAATTTAAAAGTAGGAAACAACCTAAGTTTAGAGAGTACCAGAGATATAAAAGATGCTAGCTCTAAAAGCAAAGGTATAAATTTAAGCGCAAGCTACTCTGGAGCAACTAATGCTAAAAACTTTGCATCTGGAGATAGATCTCTAAGCTCTGTTGGAGCTAGCATTAGTAAGTCAAACTCTAACACAAAGATAAAACAGACAAACCTATCATCTATAACAGCTAATGAGCTAAACGTAGAGGTAGGTAAAAACACTCATCTAAAAGGATCACTACTAGCAGCAGGAGAGTATGATAAAGATAATACCTTTATAGATAACCACAACCTAAATTTAAAGACAAATACCCTAAGCTATGAGAACCTATCAAATACAAGCTATAACAAAGGATCATCTCTTAGTATAGGAGCTAATTACTCAGTAGGTAAAAAAGATGAAGCCAATAAAAACAGTCAAGACAAGAGTGCTACAAGCAGCTACTCTAGTCTAAAGTCAATAAACTACTCTAACCATAGAAATCTAAGCTACACACTATCTAAAAACCTAGCAACTCTAGGTAGTGGCAACATAGAGATAGCAGATAAAGATAACTCTGATGATCTAACAAGGCTAAATAGAGATACCACTAAACTAACAAAAGATCTAGTAAATACTAGCATAAGCTCAAATGTAGATGCTAGTATAGATGCTAGGGTGTTTAGTAAAGAGGGTAGGAAGGAGATAGCTAAAGAGATAGTAGATACTAGCACCATAATAGACGCCATAAAACAAATATCAACTACAGATAGGGCAAATATATTCTCATTCTTTAAAGAAGTAAGCAAGCAATACAAAGTATTAAATGGTGTTAGAGAAGAGGTGGCAAATTCGCCAGAACTGCAAGCATTTTTATCTAGTAGCACTACAACCGAAGCACAAAGAAAAGAGGCTATGGGCCTAATAACACTTGCTGTTATGAAGAATTTAGGATATCTACCAAACGATATAAAGTCTATATATACAGATGAAAGAGGATATAATGGCGAAGAAATAAAAGGTTATACAAGCTTGCAAACTGGAGCTAGCTATATAAATTTCAAAAACATAACCAATATGAAAGATCTTGTAAAGACCATAACCCATGAAAACCAAAGATCTATGGATATACAAGATCATAGAGATATAGATAAAAATAGAGATGATGATACTAAGTATGCATCAAATTTCTCAGACTTTGCAACTAGATATTTCTCTCATGCTCTATGGCTAAATGATAAAGGTTTCTCTAAAACACCTTTAACAACAGCTGTAACATCAAGCATAGTAAATAACAATAGAGAATTTGCAAAGCTGGATAAGAATTTGGGAGCGAATAGGGTTGAGGCATATTCTAGGCCAGTAGGTTTTGGTAAAAACCATATGTTTATAGTTGTTGATGGAAGTAATTATAAAGAAGGAATTACTCTTGCTTCTCTTGGTGCTAAAGATTTTATATTTGGTGGTGATACTGAAATCGTAGTAAAAGATATAAACCATATTAGTAAAGAAGAAGATGTGGCAAGCACAGATAGAGATCATTACTTGAATAAGGAATGGGAAGAAAAACAGGTGATTGAAATTCCAAGAGGTATGACAGAAAGAGAATTTGATGAACGTGTTTTAGAAAATGCAAGAAACTATAACAAAATGTTTGAAAACAATAGATATCCAAATATTGCTTCAACAATCAGCGAATCTTTTTTTGGAGGCTACAATAACAATGAGGACTCTTTATTAAGAAATTCAAATACATTTGTAGATGATGTAATAGAATTTAGTGGAGGATATATTATGAATTTTAAAAACACACCTTTGCAAAATAGTACAGAATTAAGAAATATAACAGAACAATTAAATAAAATAGCCCCAAATACAATAGATTTTGGTGCATTGATGCAGTAGGATAA
>NZ_POYX01000011.1:0-16798 GCF_002913865.1 Campylobacter concisus | reverse complement strand
CTTACTGCCTTGTAAGCAGTGGGTCGGCGGTTCAAGTCCGTTCACCAGCTCCATTTTGTAACAGTGTTTGACCAGAAAATACCAAAATAACTTATTAATGTTTAAGGTGAGATACTCAAGCGGCCAACGAGGGCAGACTGTAAATCTGCTGACTATGTCTTCCGTGGTTCGAATCCACGTCTCACCACCATTGTTATGCGGGAGTAGCTCAGTTGGCTAGAGCATCAGCCTTCCAAGCTGAGGGTCGCGGGTTCGAGCCCCGTTTCCCGCTCCAAAATTTGGGAAAGTAAACTGGGAGCTGTATCTAGATTTTACTAAACACAGTTATTCCATCTTTATTTTCATGAATTTTTAGTTGTTTGTATGTTGATTAAAATCATCTCAGCCAAGCGTTTTTCGCTCATATGGCTCAGAGGTAGAGCACTTCCTTGGTAAGGAAGAGGTCGCGGGTTCAAGTCCCGCTATGAGCTCCACTGGTTTATATGATTTTATATTACTATACGAATTTGAATTAGATAAAGACACATATCATAACGGAGGAAAAGATGGCTAAAGAAAAATTTTCACGCAACAAGCCACACGTAAACATAGGCACTATCGGTCACGTTGACCATGGTAAAACTACTTTAACAGCTGCAATATCTGCTGTTCTTTCACGCAAAGGTCTTGCTGAGCTAAAAGATTATGATAATATTGATAATGCTCCAGAAGAGAAAGAGCGTGGTATTACAATTGCTACTTCGCACATTGAGTATGAGACAGAGAAACGTCACTATGCTCACGTTGACTGCCCAGGTCACGCCGACTATGTAAAAAATATGATTACAGGTGCTGCTCAAATGGACGGCGCTATTCTTGTTGTTTCTGCAGCAGACGGCCCAATGCCACAAACTAGAGAGCACATCTTGCTATCTCGCCAAGTTGGTGTTCCTTACATTGTTGTTTTCATGAACAAAGCAGATATGGTTGATGACGCTGAGTTACTTGAACTAGTTGAAATGGAAATTCGCGAACTACTTAACGAGTATAACTTCCCAGGTGATGATACTCCAATAGTTTCTGGTTCAGCACTTAAAGCTCTTGAAGAGGCAAAAGCTGGACAAGATGGTGAATGGTCAGCAAAAATTATGGAACTAATGGATGCAGTTGATAGCTATATCCCAACTCCAGTTCGTGCTACAGATAAAGATCTTCTTATGCCAATCGAAGACGTTTTCTCAATTTCAGGTCGTGGTACAGTTGTAACAGGTAGAATTGAGAAAGGTGTTGTTAAAGTTGGTGACACTATAGAAATCGTTGGTATCAAACCTACACAAACAACAACAGTTACTGGTGTTGAGATGTTTAGAAAAGAGATGGATCAAGGCGAAGCTGGCGATAACGTTGGTGTTCTTCTTCGTGGTACTAAAAAAGAAGACGTTGAACGTGGTATGGTTCTTTGTAAACCTAAATCAATTACTCCTCACACAAAATTTGAGGGTGAGGTTTATATCCTAACTAAAGAAGAAGGTGGTCGCCATACTCCTTTCTTTAACAACTATAGACCACAATTCTACGTAAGAACAACTGACGTTACTGGTTCTATTACATTACCAGAAGGCACAGAGATGGTTATGCCAGGTGATAACGTAAGAATTTCTGTTGAGCTTATAGCTCCAGTTGCACTTGAAGAAGGTACTCGTTTTGCTATCCGCGAAGGTGGTAGAACTGTTGGTTCAGGTGTTGTTTCAAAAATACTTGGTTAATTTATAAAATTATGCCAAAGGGGAAACCCTTTGGCTTTCTATAAGGAATATATATGAGAATTAAAATCGGTTTAAAATGCTCTGAGTGTGGTGATATTAATTATACTACTACAAAAAACAGTAAAACCACTACAGATAAGGTTGAGCTCAAAAAATATTGCCCAAGATTAAAAAAACATACTGTTCATAAAGAAGTTAAGTTAAAAAGCTAATTAAGAATAAGTAGCTATTAGGGCAATAGCTCCAACGGTAGAGCGCTGGATTCCAAATCCAATGGTTGGGGGTTCGAATCCCTCTTGCCCTGCCACAATTAAGGTTAAGATTATGGAAAAATTTATAAATTATATAAAGCTATCTAAATTGGAAATAATGAAAGTTATCTTTCCTACTAAAGAACAAATTAGAAATGCTTTTATTGCAGTTTTTATCGTGGTCGCTGTTGTTTCACTTTTTTTAGCTCTTGTTGATGTTATTATGTCCTTTGTTCTTTCTAAAGTTATATAGAATGAGGAAAAAATAATGTCACATAAATGGTATGCTATACAAACTTACGCTGGTAGCGAAATGGCAGTAAAAAGAGGAATTGAAAATTTAGTTAGAGATCACGGTATTGAAGATCAACTAAAAGAAGTTATCGTTCCTACAGAAGACGTAATAGAGATAAAAAACGGTAAGCAAAAAATTAATGAAAGAACTCTTTATCCTGGATATGCTTTTGCATGTTTAGATCTTGATACAGCTCTTTGGCATAAGATTCAGTCTTTGCCAAAGGTTGGGCGTTTTATTGGTGAGGCTAAAAAGCCTACGCCACTGACTGAAAGAGATATAAATACTATCTTGGAGAAAGTTCAAAAAAGAGCGGCACCAAAACCTAAAATATTTTTTGAGGATGGTGAAAGCGTTCGCATAACAGAAGGTCCTTTTGCTAACTTTACAGGTATTGTTGAAGAATACGATATGATACATGGCAAGCTTAGACTCAATGTTTCTATTTTTGGTAGAAGTACCCCTGTTGATATTTTGTATTCGCAAGTTGAGAAGATAATTTAAGGAGCAAGAAATGGCTAAAAAAGTTATAGGTGAAATAAAATTACAAATTGCCGCAACAAAAGCAAATCCTAGCCCGCCAGTTGGTCCAGCATTAGGACAAAAAGGCGTTAATATTATGGAATTTTGTAAAGCCTTTAATGAAAAAACAAAAGATATGGTTGGATTTAATATCCCAGTTGTTATTACTGTTTATGCTGATAAAAGTTTTACATTTATCACAAAACAACCACCTGCTACGGACCTTATCAAAAAGGCTGCAGGTATAACAAAAGGAACAGATAATCCTTTAAAAAATAAAGTAGGTAAATTAACAAAAGCTCAAGTTTTAGAAATAGTTGAGAAAAAACTTGTTGATTTAAATACAAATGATAAAGAGCAAGCAGCTAAGATTATTGCTGGTTCAGCTCGTTCAATGGGTGTCGAAGTAATAGACTAAAACCTTTACCGTCAGGTTGATTTTCAAAAGACGGAAGCAATTTATATGCGGAGAAATTTATGGGAAAAACTAGTAAGAGATTTCAAGAATTGCTCAAAAAAGTAGAGCAAGATAAAATTTATAACCTTAGTGAGGCTATCGATACAGTTAAAACTTTAGCTTCTGCTAAATTTAATGAGACAGTTGAGATTGCATTGAAATTAAATGTTGATCCAAGACATGCTGACCAAATGGTTCGTGGTTCAGTTGTTTTGCCAGCTGGTACAGGTAAAGTTGTAAGAGTTGCTGTTATAGCAAAAGACGCTAAAGCTGATGAGGCAAAAGCTGCTGGTGCTGACATAGTTGGTGCTGATGATCTAGTTGAGGATATCCAAAAAGGTGTAATGAATTTTGATGTTCTTATTGCTACTCCAAATTTAATGGGTCTTGTAGGTAAAGTCGGTAGAATTTTAGGACCTAAAGGTTTAATGCCAAATCCAAAAACTGGAACAGTTACAATGGATGTTGCACAAGCTGTTAATAATGCAAAAAGTGGTCAAGTAAATTTCCGTGTTGATAAGCAAGGAAATATACATGCAGGTCTTGGTAAGGTCAATTTTACTAAAGAACAATTAAATGAAAATATTTCAACATTTATTAAAGCTATTAATAAGCATAAACCTGCGACTGCAAAAGGTAGATATGTAAAAAATGCTTCATTGTCATTAACAATGAGCCCTTCTGTAACTCTTGATACTCAAGAGGTTATGGACTTAAAATAAGAATTTAGACAAATTTATATCTTAGATTGGAGATAGCCGAGGCCATTGGGCTTAATTGATTCGACCCGCTCTGCTTGAAATTACCGGTCGGAAAGGAGAAAAAGTGACACGTAACGAAAAAACTGAAGTTGTTGCAAAATTAGAGAGTGAATTTAAAACTGCTGAAGCTATTGTAGTTTGTGACTATCGTGGTCTATCAGTTAAAAAACTTGAAGTTTTAAGAAATTCTGCTAAAGAACAAAATGTAAAAGTTCAAGTTATTAAAAATACTCTTGCAAATATTGCTCTTAAAAATTCTGATAAAGTCGGAATGGAACTTAAAGATACAAACATCTATCTTTGGAGTGAAGATCAATTAGCAGTAACGAAAGTAGCCGCAAAATTTGAAGAGGCTAATGCTGACCTTTTCAAAATTAAAACAGCATATATCGATGGCGAAGTTGCAAGCGTTGATAAAGTTAAAGCTCTATCTAAAATGCCTAGCCGTGATGAGCTTATTGCGATGCTTTTGCAAGTTTGGAATGCGCCAATTCAAAATTTCACAATTGGTTTGAATGCGCTTAAAGAGAAAAAAGAACAATCAGCTTAATTAAATTAAAAATAATAAGGATTAAAAATGGCAATTACAAAAGAAGACGTATTAGAGTTTATATCTAATCTTTCTGTACTTGAACTTAGCGAACTTGTAAAAGAGTTTGAAGAGAAATTTGGTGTTAGTGCAGCTCCTGTAATGGTAGCTGGTGGTGCAGTTGCTGCTGGTGGTGCAGCTGCTGCTGAAGAGAAAACAGAATTTAACATCGTTCTTGTTGATTCTGGCGATAAAAAAATCAACGTTATTAAGGTTGTTAGAGCTCTTACTGGTCTTGGTCTTAAAGAGGCTAAAGACGCAGTTGAGGGAACTCCATCTGTTCTTAAAGAAGGCGTTAGCAAAGACGAAGCTGAAGCAGCTAAAAAAGAGCTTGAAGAGGCTGGTGCTAAGGTTGAACTTAAATAATTTTTTATTATTTAGGCTTAATATTTCAAGAGAGGGCAGAGGCTCTCTCTTTTTTAAATTTTAGATGCCTTGTTAAAAGGCTATACTTTTCTTTCAAAATTACCACGAGGTAGATGCAATGTTAAATAGCTTATACTCAGGAAATCGTCTTAGAGTTGACTTCTCTAATGTCGTTAAAGAGATAGACGTTCCGAACCTACTACAACTACAAAAAAAGAGCTTTGATAATTTTTTAAATCTAAATAACAATCAGACAGAAAGCGGTATCGAAAAAGTTTTTAAATCGATTTTTCCTATACATGATCCGCAAAATCGTTTGACTTTAGAATATGTTAGCTCAGAGATTGGAAAACCAAAATATACAATCAGAGAGTGTATAGAAAGAGGTCTTACATACTCTGTAAATTTAAAGATGAAAATACGCCTTATCGTCCATGAGAAAGATGATAAGACTGGTGATAAAGTTGGCGTTAAAGATATAAAAGAGCAAGAAATTTTCATACGTGAAATTCCGTTGATGACAGATAGAATTTCATTTATTATAAATGGTGTTGAGCGTGTTGTTGTAAATCAACTTCATAGAAGCCCTGGCGTTATCTTTAAGCAAGAAGAGAGTGCGACAGTTGCAAATAAACTGATCTATACAGCCCAAATAATCCCAGATCGTGGATCTTGGTTACACTTTGAATATGATACAAAAGACATTTTATATGTTAGGATAAATAAGCGCAGAAAAGTGCCTGTAACTATCTTGTTTAGGGCATTAGGATATAAAAAACAAGACATTATTAAGCTATTTTATCCGATACAAAATTTAGTTATTAAAAATAATAAATTTTTAACTCTTTTCAATCCAGAGGATTATCTAGGAAGAGTTGAATATGATATAAAAAATGAAGATGGAGAGGTTCTTCACCAAGCTGGCAAGCGTCTAACAAAGAAAAAAGCTGATAAATTAATCGAAGATGGCGTTAAATTTGTCGAGTATCCGATCGAAGCACTTATAGGTAGATATTTGGCAAACCCTGTGATAAACACAGAAAGCGGTGAAATTTTATATGACACATTATCTGCTCTTGATGAGAATAAACTTGCAAAAATTTTAGCTGAGCATGAAAGTATCGAGATCATAAACAACTCCGCAGCTGGTGTTGACGACGCTATCATAAATTCATTTATCGCCGATAATGATATGCTTAAAGTTTTAAAACAAACCGAGGGCGTTGATGATGAAAATGACCTTGCTGCGATTAGAATTTATAAGGTTATGAGACCTGGCGAGCCAGTAGTTAAAGAGGCCGCAAAGAGCTTTGTAAATGATATATTGTTTAACCCTGAAAGATATGACTTAACAAAAGTTGGTCGTATGAAGATGAATCACAAGCTCTCACTTGATGTGCCAGAGTATGTTACTTTGCTAACTAGCGAAGATATCATCAAAACTGCAAAATATCTTATAAAAGTTAAAAATGGACAAGGCCACATTGATGACCGCGATCACCTTGGCAACCGCCGTATAAGATCTATCGGTGAGCTACTTGCTAGTGAGCTTCACCTTGGTTTTGTTAAGATGCAAAAGGCTATCCGTGATAAATTTACAAGTCTAAGCAACAATACTGATGAGATCATGCCTTATGATCTTATCAATCCAAAAATGATCACAGCGACAATTATGGAATTTTTCACAGGCGGTCAGCTAAGCCAGTTTATGGATCAGACAAACCCACTTAGTGAGGTTACTCACAAGCGCCGTCTATCTGCGCTTGGCGAGGGTGGCTTAGTAAAAGAGCGTGCTGGCTTTGAGGTGCGTGACGTTCACCCAACTCACTACGGCAGAATTTGTCCTGTTGAGACTCCAGAAGGTCAAAATATCGGTCTTATAAACACTCTTTCAACTTATGCAAAAGTAAATGACCTTGGCTTTGTTGAGGCGCCATATAAAAAGGTCGTCGATGGCAAGGTAACTGATGAGATAGTCTATCTAACTGCAACTCAAGAAGAGGGCAATGTTATCGCTCCAGCATCAACTAAGCTTGATGAAAATGGACATATCGTTGAGGATTTGATCGAGGTTAGAAAAGAGGGCGAGATGATGCTTGCTCGTAGAGAAGATGTTACATTGATCGACCTTTGCTCTGGTATGATAGCTGGTGTTGCAGCTTCGCTTATCCCATTCCTTGAGCACGATGACGCCAACCGTGCGCTTATGGGCTCAAACATGCAGCGTCAAGCAGTCCCACTGCTTCGTTCAACTGCTCCTATCGTTGGAACAGGTATGGAGAGCGTTATCGCAAGAGATGCTTGGGAGAGCATAAAAGCAAAACGAGGTGGCGTAGTTGAAAAGGTTGATAATAAAAATATCTTTATCCTTGGTGAAGATGAAGCTGGTCCATATATCGATCACTACTCTTTAGAGAAAAATTTAAGAACAAACCAAAATACGACATTTTCACAACACCCTATCGTTAAAAAAGGCGATGAGATCGTTGCTAATCAAATCATAGCTGATGGTCCAAGCATGGAAAAAGGCGAGCTAGCTATCGGTAAAAACGCGCTAATCGCATTTATGCCTTGGAATGGCTACAACTACGAGGACGCGATCGTTATTAGTGAAAAAATGATACGCGAAGATGCCTTTACAAGCGTTCATATCTATGAAAAAGAGATCGAGGCTCGTGAGCTAAAAGACGGCGTTGAAGAGATAACAAAAGATATACCAAACGTCAAAGAAGAGGAGCTTATGCACCTTGATGAAAGTGGTATTGTTAAAATCGGTACAGAGATCAAGCCGGGTATGATTTTAGTTGGCAAAGTATCTCCAAAAGGCGAGGTTAAACCAACTCCAGAAGAAAGACTGCTACGTGCGATCTTTGGCGAAAAAGCTGGCCACGTGGTAAATAAATCACTATATGCTTCAGCTTCGATGGAGGGCGTGGTTGTTGATGTTAAAATTTTCACCAAAAAAGGTTATGAAAAAGATAGCAGAACGAACAAAGCTTATGAAGAAGAGAAGACGCTTTTAGAAAAAGAGCACCACGATAGATTGCTTATGCTAGACAGAGAAGAGATGCTAAAAGTTACAGCACTTCTTTCTAAAAACCCACTAGCGAGCGATCAAGAAGTAAATAAAAAAGAGTATAAAAAAGGCTCAAAGATCAATAAGGCTGACTTTGAGAATATCAATAGATTTACCCTAAATGCTATCGTAAAGAGCTTTTCAAAAGATATCCAAAAGAAATATGATGAGCTAAAAAATTACTTCCAAAATGAGAAGAAAAAGCTTAAAGAAGAGCACGACGCTAAGATAGAAATTTTAGAAAAAGATGACATTTTACCAAGCGGCGTTGTAAAACTTGTAAAAGTTTATATAGCTACAAAACGCAAACTAAAAGTTGGCGATAAGATGGCTGGACGTCACGGTAACAAAGGTATCGTTTCAAATATAGTTAGAGAAGTCGATATGCCTTATCTTCCAAGCGGACAGATCGTAGATATCGTGCTAAACCCACTAGGCGTTCCAAGCCGTATGAATATCGGTCAAATTTTAGAGAGCCATCTTGGTCTTGTTGGTTACCGCTTAGGCGAGCAGATCAATGAAATTTTTGAGACCAAAAAAGGTGAGTGGATAAAAGAGCTAAGAGCTAAGATGATAGAGATCGCAAGCGTTGCTAAGCTAATGGACGCTAAAAAAGCTCTTGGTAAGATGAGCGATGAGAAGCTTCTTGAATATGCAAAAGATTGGAGTAATGGCGTAAGATTTGCAACTCCTATTTTTGAAGGCGTTAAAGCTGATGAATTTGCAAAACTATTTGAGATGGCAAAGATAGATAGCGATGGTAAAACTGAGCTATATGACGGACGCACAGGCTCAAAGATAAGAGAACGCGTTAATGTTGGTTGTATGTATATGCTAAAACTTCACCACTTGGTTGATGAAAAAGTTCACGCAAGAAGTACTGGACCATATAGCCTTGTTACACAACAACCAGTCGGCGGTAAGGCGCTATTTGGTGGTCAAAGGTTTGGTGAGATGGAGGTTTGGGCACTTGAGGCTTATGGTGCTGCTCATACACTAAGAGAGATGCTAACTGTAAAATCAGACGATGTCGAGGGAAGACTTTCTGCTTACAAAGCTTTAACAAGAGGTGAAAACGTTCCTGAGACTGGTATCCCTGAGACGTTCTTTGTTCTAACAAACGAGCTAAAATCACTAGCTCTTGATGTGGAAGTATATGATGAGGATGAGACAAATGAAACTAACTAATTTAAAACCAGTTGAGATAAAAGAAGAGCATAGACCTCGTGATTTTGAAGCTTTTCAACTTCGTTTAGCAAGTCCTGAGAAGATAAAATCTTGGAGTTATGGCGAGGTTAAAAAACCAGAAACCATCAACTACCGCACGCTAAAACCTGAGCGTGATGGCTTGTTTTGTGCCAAAATTTTTGGACCGATCCGCGACTACGAGTGTCTTTGTGGTAAATATAAAAAGATGCGTTATAAGGGCATCAAGTGTGAAAAATGCGGTGTTGAAGTAACAACATCTAAGGTTCGTCGTTCTCGCATGGGTCACATCGAACTTGTAACTCCAGTGGCTCACATCTGGTATGTAAATTTCTTGCCAAGCCGTATAGGTGCGCTTCTTGGTATCAAGATGAAAGATCTTGAGCGCGTACTTTACTATGAGGCATATATTGTTGATAATGCTGGTGAGGCTTATTATGACAATGAAAATTCTAAAAAAGTTGAAAAATATGACGTTTTAAACGAAGAGCAATATCAAAGCCTAGCTTCAAGATATGAAGAGAGTGGTTTTAGTGCTAGAATGGGTGGCGAGGTCATCTATGATATGCTAGCTGAGCTTGATCTAACTCAAATTTTAAATCAACTACAAGAAGAGATGGAGGCTACAAATTCTGAGGCTAAGAAAAAGACTATCGTAAAGCGTCTAAAGGTTATCGAGAGCTTTTTAAATTCAGGCAACCGCCCAGAGTGGATGATGATAACAAATTTACCAGTTCTTCCGCCTGATCTTAGACCACTTGTTAATCTTGATGGTGGTAAATTTGCTGTTTCGGACGTAAATGATCTATATCGCCGTGTAATAAATAGAAATAGTCGTCTAAAACGTCTGCTTGAGCTTGACGCACCTGAGATCATTATAAGAAACGAAAAGAGAATGCTTCAAGAGGCTGTTGATGCGCTATTTGACAATGGCCGCAGAGCAAACGCAGTAAAAGGTGCAAACAAGCGCCCATTAAAATCACTAAGTGAGATCATCAAAGGTAAGCAAGGCCGCTTCCGTCAGAATTTGCTAGGTAAGCGTGTTGATTTCTCTGGACGTTCTGTTATCGTCGTTGGTCCAAAGCTAAAGATGGATCAGTGCGGTCTTCCAAAGAAGATGGCTTTAGAGCTATTCAAGCCACATTTGCTTGCTCGCCTTGAAGAAAAAGGCTATGCGACAACCGTTAAGCAAGCTAAAAAGATGATAGAAGATAAGACAAATGAGGTTTGGGAGTGCCTAGAAGAGGTCGTTAAAGACTATCCAGTCATGCTAAACCGTGCTCCGACACTTCACAAGCTTTCTATTCAGGCGTTTCACCCAGTGCTTGTTGAGGGTAAGGCGATCCAGCTGCATCCATTAGTTTGTGCGGCGTTCAACGCTGACTTCGACGGCGACCAAATGGCTGTTCACGTACCACTATCTCAAGAGGCTATTGCTGAGTGTAAAATTTTGATGCTTAGCTCAATGAACATCTTGCTTCCTGCAAGCGGTAAGGCTATCACAGTCCCTTCACAAGATATGGTTTTGGGAATTTATTACCTAAGCCTAGAGAGAAATGACGAAAAAGGTGCAAATAAAATTTTCTCAAGCGTCGATGAAGTAATGATCGCTGAGGAGGCTAATACTCTTGGTCTTCACGCTAAAATTAAGACAATGGTTGATAACAAGATCATCTTCACAACGGCTGGTCGCTTGATCCTAAGAGCGATACTACCTGATTTTGTTCCTGAAAATATGTGGAATAAGATCATGAAGAAAAAAGACATTGCAAATTTGGTTGATTATGTTTATAGAAATGGCGGCCTTGAAGTAACGGCTGACTTCCTTGATAAGCTTAAAAATTTAGGTTTTAGATATGCTACAAAAGCGGGAATTTCTATCTCTATCGCAGACATTATCGTGCCAGATAGCAAGCAAAAGTATATCGACGAAGCCAAGAAAAAAGTTCGTGAAATTCAAAAGCAATACGGCGCCGGTCTTTTAACAGATAGTGAGAGATACAATAAGATCATCGATATCTGGACAGATACAAACAACAGCGTTGCAAGCGAGATGATGAAGCTTATCCAAAGTGATAAGGGCGGATTTAACTCAATTTATATGATGGCTGACTCAGGTGCGAGAGGTAGTGCTGCACAAATTCGCCAGCTAGCTGGTATGCGTGGTCTTATGGCAAAACCAGATGGCTCGATCATCGAAACACCGATCATTTCAAACTTCCGTGAAGGTCTAAACATAATGGAGTACTTCAACTCAACCCACGGAGCTAGAAAGGGTCTTGCAGATACCGCGCTAAAAACTGCCAACGCTGGTTACCTAACAAGAAAACTAATCGACGTTGCTCAAAACGTTAAAGTCACAATGCACGACTGCGGTACTCACGAGGGCGTTGAGATCACAGATATCACAGAGAGTGGCGAGCTAATAGAGAGCCTTGAAGAGAGAGTATTAGGCCGTGTTTTAGCAGATGATGTGATCGATCCTATAACAAATGAAATTTTATTTAGTGAAGGCACTTTACTTGATGAAGAGAAAGCTAAGGCTATAACAGAAGCTGGTATAAAATCAGTAAGCATTAGAACACCTATCACGTGCAAGGCGCCAAAAGGCGTTTGCGCAAAATGCTACGGCTTAAATTTGGGTGAGGGTAAACTTGTAAAACCAGGCGAGGCTGTTGGTATCATCTCAGCTCAATCAATTGGTGAGCCAGGTACTCAGCTAACGCTAAGAACATTCCACATTGGTGGTACGGCTTCTACTGAGCAACAAGACCGCCAAGTCATCGCTCAAAAAGAGGGCTTTATTAGGTATTACAACCTTAGTACATACGAGAACAACGGCAAGAAAATCGTTGCAAACAGAAGAAGTGCAGCTGTGCTACTTGTTGAGCCAAAGATAAAATCAACAATTGATGGTAAAATCGAGATCGAATATGCTCACGAAGACGTAAATATCGTTATCAAAGGCAAAAAAGAAGAGATCAAATATACTATCAGAAGAAACGACCTTGCTAAACCAAACGAACTAGCTGGCGTTAGCGGTAAGATCGAAGGCAAGATGTATATCCCTTATGCAAATGGCGACAAGGTAAAAGAAAACGAAAGTATCGTCGAGATAATAAAAGAGGGCTGGAATGTTCCAAATCGTATCCCTTATGCTAGTGAGCTTAAAATTTCAGATGGCGATCCAGTAACTAGAAAGATCACCGCAGATGCAAATGGTGTGGTTAAATTTTTCATACTAAAAGGTGACTTCCTTGATAGACTAAAAGACATCAAAAAAGGTCACAAAGTAACTGAAAAAGGCTTCTTTGTTGTCGTCTCTGACAAGGATGGACGTGAGGCAGTTCGCCACTACATCCCAAGAAATTCTATCATCCAAGTATCAGATAATGATGCGGTAGAAAGAGCGACAGTGGTCTCACTACCTGAAAAAGATGACAAGCTAATAATCGCCGAGTGGGATCCATACTCAACTCCAACTATCGCAGAAGAGGCTGGTGTGGTTAGCTTTGAAGATGTCGAGCCAGGATATAGTGCGACTGAGCAAGCTGACGAGGCAACTGGTCAAAGACGTCTTGTTATCAACGAGTATTTGCCAAGCGGCGTAAAACCAGCGATCATTATCACTACAAAGAGCGGACATTTGATCAAGTATCCGCTTGATCCAAAAACTGCGATCTTTGTTTCAAGTGGCGATGAAGTAGCTCAAGCTGACATCTTGGCTAAGACTCCAAAAGCTGTTGCTAAGTCAAAAGACATTACCGGTGGTCTTCCAAGAGTTAGTGAGCTATTTGAAGCAAGACGCCCTAAAAATACAGCTATCGTTGCAGAGATCGATGGCGTTGTTAGATTTGACAAGCCACTTCGCTCAAAAGAGCGCATCATCATCCAGGCAGAAGATGGCACGACAGCTGAGTATTTGATCGAAAAGAGCCGCCAGATCCAAGTAAGAGACGGCGAATTTGTCCATGCTGGCGAGAAACTGACTGACGGACTTATTTCAAGCCATGATATCTTAAGAATTCTTGGTGAGAAGGCGCTTCACTACTATTTGATCAGCGAAATTCAGCAAGTTTATCGCCGCCAAGGTGTTGCGATCGCTGATAAGCATATCGAGATCATCGTATCTCAAATGCTTCGCCAAGTCAAAATCGTCGATAGTGGAAATACAAATTTCATCGTTGGCGACATGGTTTCAAGAAACAAATTTAAAGAAGAGAACGAGCGTATTATGAAAATGGGTGGCGAGCCAGCTATCGCTGAGCCGATCCTTCTTGGTGTTACAAGAGCGGCTATCGGAAGTGATAGTGTGATCTCGGCTGCGTCATTCCAAGAGACAACTAAGGTCTTAACAGAAGCGTCAATCGCTGCTAAATTTGACTATCTTGAAGATCTAAAAGAGAACGTCATCCTTGGACGTATGATCCCAGTTGGTACTGGCTTTTACAAAGATAAAAAGATAAAGATCAAAGAAAACTAATATATTAAGCCCCACTCAGGGGCTTAATCCTTCCATAAATTTACCCACTTAAACTTACAAAATTTTAAAATTTACAAGCCATTAATCAATATTAAATAAAATCCCTAACTAAAAATATGTAACGGAGATATTATGAAAAATGTCGATCTTGGACTCTTGTTTCTACGCTTAGGTCTTGGATTTTGCCTTTTTATGCATGGCTTTGGCAAAATTTTACACGGGGTCGGTGGCGTAAAGAGCATTTTGGTTGATGCTGGACTACCTAGTTTTCTGGCATATTTTGCCTATCTTAGCGAGGTTTTGGCCCCTATAATGATCGCTGTTGGCTTTTACTCAAGGCTTGGCGCGCTCCTAGTTTTTGGCTCTAGTCTTGTCATTTTGTATTCATATTTTGGTTTATCAAATTTACTTGAACTAACTAATGTAAATGGCTTTAAAGCAGAGCTTATATATCTTTATATCGCTATATCACTTTGCATCATCTCGACTGGCAGCGGCAAATACGCTATCAAGCAAGACTGATCTAAATTTAGCACATATTAAATGTGCTAAATTTTCACACATTTTATTTAAATTTTAATTTTATTTTATTTTTTTATAACAATTTAAGTTTGTAGCCTTTAAATTCAAAAAGTATCTCAAATTTAAAGGACACACGATGGAACAGACAAAAAAAGAGCCTTCGTTTTTGCTAGCCCTTACGCCTATCTTGGTTATGATCGTAGGCCTTGCACTTGGCGTTGGTTATATGAAGCTAAAGGTTGAGCCGATCATTTTGATAGCAGCCCTAGTGGCTGGTGGCATCGCTTGGAGACTAGGATATAGCTGGAGCGAGCTTCAAGAAGGAGTGATAGAGAAAATTTCAAGCTCTTTGCCAGCGCTTATGATACTTTGGGCAGTCGGTCTGCTCATTGGCTCGTGGGTATTTTCAGGCACTATCCCTATGATCATCTACTACGGTGTGGATCTTATAAGTCCGCAATATCTAGTCCTAACTGCTTTTGTCATCGCAGCAATCATCTCAACTGTAACTGGCACATCTTGGGGTTCTGCTGGCACAGTTGGCGTCGCTATTATGGGCATAGCTCAAGGTCTTGATGTAAATTTAGCGGCAACTGCTGGCGCGGTAGTTGCAGGAGCATACTTTGGCGACAAGCTTTCTCCGCTCTCAGACACAACAAACCTAGCTCCTATAGCAGCTGGAAGCGAGCTTTACGAGCACATCAGACATATGTTTTATACAACTATCCCAGCAACTATTGTTGCGGTAGCGGCTTATCTATTTTTTGGAAGCGCAGCCGCAAGTAGTGGCGCAAATGTTTCAGAGTCGGTTTTGGCGCTTCAAGGTCAGCTTGATAAAATTTTTCACTGGAACATCATCTTGCTTTTGCCTGTGCTTTTTGTCTTGGCTGGCTCGGTGCTAAAGTGGCCAACCATCCCAGTAATGATCATCGCTTCTCTATTTTCAGTGCTTCTTGGTGTGATCGTTCAAGATTTTAGCTTTAAAAATGGCTTTATCTCAGTTATGACTGGCTTTAACGTCACGATGAGTGGCGTCGAGATGGAGTTTTCAAAAGATATCACCAAGCTTTTAAACAGAGGCGGCGTGAGCTCGGTAAATTCAACCACTATCCTAGTCATCTGCGCTATGGGCTTTGCTGGTATCATCTCAAAAACTGGCATGCTTACAAAGGTACTTCACACCATCATGGCAAAGGTCAAATCAGCAGCAGGTGTCATCATCTCGACTATCGGATCATGCCTAACTGTCGCATTTGTCACAGGTAGCTCATATCTTTCTATCCTAATCCCTGGCGAGATGTTTAAGGACTTTTATAAAGAGAAAAATTTAGCAGCCAAAAACCTATCAAGAACACTTGAAGACTCTGGCACCGTGATCGTCCCACTCATCCCTTGGTCAGCAGCAGGCGCATACATGACAGCCACACTTGGCGTGCCAACGGTAGAGTACCTACCATGGGCGATACTAAACTACATGGGCGTTGTCTTTGCTATCATTTTAGCACTCACAGGCATCGGCATAGCTAAGATAAACAAGGATGCCAAATGATACTTATAAAAAACGCCAAAATTTACTCGCCAAAATTTCTTGGCAAAAAAGATATATTTATATGTAATGGCAAGATCGTCTGCATAGCTGAAAATATAGAGCCAAATTTACCAAATATAAAGGTGATCGACGCTTCAAATTTCACAGCTATACCAGGCCTTATTGATAAGCACGTGCATATCACTGGAGGCGGCGGAGAGGGTGGCTTTAAGACTAGGGTGCCTGAGATCATGCTTTCAAATTTAATAGAAGCTGGCATAACGACAGCAGTTGGCCTACTTGGAACTGACAGCACAACAAGAAGCGTTGAAAATTTAGTGGCAAAAGCTCACGCACTAAACGACGAGGGTATCACATGCTACGCTCACACGGGCGCATATAGCTCTAAAACGCCAACCATAACTGGCGAGATCGAAAAAGATATTGTTTTTGTTGATCCGATAATTGGTACTAAGCTAGCCATAAGCGATCACCGCTCATCAAGCGTGAGCAAAGATGAGCTAGCTCACATCGTTTCAGCCGGCAGGGTGGCTGGCATGATCAGCTCGAAGTCAGGCCACACCACACTTCACATGGGCGACGGCAAAAAGGGCTTAAATTTGATCTATGAAGTGCTAAATGAGTACGACATGCCGATCACGCTATTTCAGCCAACGCACGTAAATAGAAACGAGGAACTTTTTAAACAAAGCTTTAAATTTATAAAAGATGGCGGCTATATCGACTTTACCTGCATGCCAGGACTTACGCCACTTGAGGCTGTAAAGCGCATCAAAAAAGAAAATTTACCGACAAATAAGATAACCATCAGCTCGGACGGCTTTGGTAGCTACTCTAGCTATGATAGCGACGGAAATTTACTAAAAATAGGCATCGCTAGCGTTAAGAGCCTATATGAAGAGTTTATAAATTTTGTAAAAGATGGCTTTAGTATCGAGGAGGCGTTGCCATATTTTACGACAAACGTGGCAAGAAG
>NZ_POYX01000010.1:0-8881 GCF_002913865.1 Campylobacter concisus | reverse complement strand
GGATTGGCTGGATTGGCTGGATTGGCTGGATTGGCTGGATTGGCTGGATTGAATTTGGTTTCTGTCCCATCCGTCTATTTTATAAATTTTTACTATAAAATTTGCCAAATTTATCAAAATACTAAAAATATTACGTTAAATTATATGTAAAATACTTTGTAATATCCTTGCTCCAGCGTTAAAATTTTTTCAAAGAATTTAAGATAACGCCTAAATTTCGCTAAAAAGTTAAAATGGATTTAAAATGCTTTGGGATATAATTTGCGATAAATTTATCAAAAGGCTAAAATGATGATAAAACAAATTTCTGGTTCGCAGATGATAAGCGAAGCCTTGCATGAAGAGGGCGTTGAGATAGTTTTTGGCTATCCTGGCGGTGCAGCTTTAAATATCTACGACGAGACATATAAACAAACTTATTTTAAGCACGTCTTGGTTCGCCACGAGCAAGCAGCCGTGCACGCAGCAGACGGATACGCAAGGGTTAGCGGCAAAGTGGGCGTTGCATTTGTGACAAGCGGTCCTGGCTTTACAAACGCGGTCACTGGCCTTGCCACAGCTTACAGCGACAGCATCCCAGTCGTGCTTATAAGCGGTCAAGTACCAACCTTTATGATCGGCACAGATGCCTTTCAAGAGATCGATGCAGTTGGCATTTCACGCCCCTGTGTCAAACACAACTTCTTAGTAAATAGCGTCGAGGAGCTACCTCGCATCATAAAAGAGGCGTTTTACATCGCAAGATCAGGCCGCCCAGGACCAGTTCATATCGATATTCCAAAAAACGTAACTTCAAAGCTTGGCGACTTTGTCTATCCAAAAGAAATTTCTATCCCAAGCTACAAGCCAACATATAAAGGCAACTCTAAGCAGATCAAAAAAGCTGCAGCTGCGATAAATGAAGCAAAAAGGCCACTTCTTTACATTGGTGGTGGTGCAGTCGCATCAAATGCAAGCGAGATCATACGTAAATTTATGAAAAAAACAGGCATCCCAGCGGTCGAGACGCTTATGGCTCTTGGCGTGCTTGATGCAAAAGATGAGCTAAATTTAGGCATGGCAGGCATGCACGGCAGCTACGCTTCAAATATGGCTCTTAGTGAGTGTGACCTTCTCATTTCGCTTGGCGCTAGATTTTGCGATAGGGTCACAGGCAGGACAGATGAGTTTGCCAAACACGCTAAGATCATTCACATCGACATCGATCCAAGCTCTATCTCAAAGATCATAAACGCTCACTATCCGATAGTTGGCGACCTTACAAACGTGTTAAGCGAGCTTTATGAAGAGGTGAAAGGTGAGCCTAAAAACTATGCGCCTTGGAGAGAAATTTTAGATAGATATCAAAAGCTAAACCCACTTGGCTACACAGATAGTGACAAGGTCTTAAAGCCTCAATGGGTAGTTGAAGAGACCGCAAAGATAGTCGGCCCTGAGGCTATCATCGCAACTGACGTCGGTCAGCACCAGATGTGGGTGGCGCAGTTTTATCCATTTAACCGCCCAAGACAGCTTGTCACAAGTGGCGGCCTTGGCACGATGGGATACGGCCTGCCAGCAGCGATCGGCGCAAAGTGTGCGATGCCTGAGCATTTGGTTGTAAATTTTACAGGAGATGGCTCGATACTTATGAATATCCAAGAGCTAATGACTGCTTATGAGACAAATGTCCCTGTCATAAACATCATCTTAAACAACAACTTCTTAGGCATGGTGCGCCAGTGGCAGACATTTTTCTATGAAAAGCGTTACTCATCGACTGATCTTAGCTTGCAGCCTGATTTTGTCAAGATCGCTGAGGGATTTGGCGGCGTTGGCTTTGTTTGCAAGAGCAAAGATGAGTTTAAAAAGGCTTTAAAAGAGGCGATCAAGAGTAAAAAATCAGCTCTTATCGACGTGAGGATCGACCGCTTTGAGGACGTGCTTCCTATGGTTCCAGCTGGGGCTGCGATTTATAATATGATATTAAAGAGCAAGGAAGAAAAATGAGTATCAGAAGAACGATTTCGGTTATAGTTTTAAATGAACATGGCGTTTTGGCTAGAATTTCTGGGCTTTTTGCGGGCAGGGGCTACAACATCGACACGCTCACAGTCGCTCCGATACCTGAGAGCAACTTCTCAAGACTAAGCATCGTCACAAGTGGCGATGAGAGGGTTTTAGAGCAGATCGTAAAACAGCTTCACAAGCTCATCCCAACATATAAAGTCATAGAAAGTGGCGAATTTGTCGAAAAAGAGATGGCGCTTGTGAAAATTCCGCTTGGTGAAAATTTCGCAGGCCTTGAGGCGATACTAAAGTCATACAATGGCATCGTCACAAACACAAACGAAAACTACATCGTCGTCATGGTAGCTGACGATGCGAGCAGGATAGAGAGCTTTTTAAAATCGATAAAGAAATTTAACCCAGTTGATGTCGTGTGCGGCGGATCTGTGATAATGGATATATGATGAAACTAAGCGAAATAGCCTTAAAAGTAAATGCTACTTTTAGCGGAGAAGATCTTGAAATTTTTGCTCTAAATTCTTTAAAAAATGCAAATAAAGCTGAACTAACATACTGTGACGGCGAGAAAAATGCCAAATTTATAAGCAGCTCAAACGCTGGAGCTATTTTGGTGACAAAATCGCTTTTAGACTTGGTGCCAGCTGGCATGGTAGCGCTTGTGTGCGACAACCCGCACCTTGCGTTTGCTATCCTTAGTAAAATTTACGCTAAGCCGCTTTTTTGCGAGCCAAAACCATCAAATATCGCCCAGAGCGCCACTATAATGCCAAATGTCTATATCGGCTCAAACGTGAGCGTGGGCGAAAACACAATAGTGATGGCTGGGGCGTTTTTGGGTGATAACGTAACTATCGGTAAAAACTGCATCATCCACCCAAACGTCGTCATCTACAATGACTGCGTCATCGGCAACGAGTGTCACCTGCTAGCAAACTGCGTCATCGGCAGCGACGGCTTTGGTTATGCGCATACAAAAACTGGTGAGCATGTGAAAATTTACCACAATGGCAATGTTGTTTTGGGCGATTTTGTCGAGATCGGCGCTTGCACGACGATAGATCGTGGCGTCTTTGAAAGCACAATGATCGCAAACTACACAAAGATAGATAATCTCGTTCAAATAGGCCACAACTGTGAGCTCGGAAATGGCTGCCTCATAGTCTCACAAACTGGACTTGCTGGCTCAACAGTGCTAGGCAGAAACGTCGTCATGGGCGGACAAAGTGGCTCAGCTGGACACGTAAAAGTGGGCGACTTTGCTCAGATCGCAGCACGCGGAGGCGTGAGCAAAGACCTACCTGGCGGTAAAAAATACGCTGGAGCTTATCCTATAATGGAGCTTTCAGAGCATTTTAAATTTCAAGCAAAAGTATTGAGATTTTTCAAGAAAAACTAAATTTGGCGGAGCTCTCCGCCAAATAGTTGTCGCACTTCTATAATTTAAATTTAAATTTTTCTATTTTTTATTATTGCCACAATCACAAACCACATTTATGGCCAAATAAAAGCCTACGGCTAATAAGAAGCAGCTAGTAAGAGTTTTGGCTAAGCAGTGGATTTTATTGTCAAAGCAAATTTTTGTATATTAAGTAAATTTAACACTCATAATAAAATATAGCTTAGCTAATATGAGCGAGGCGCTAGTAAGATGTAGTGATTTTTGTACTTAACGATATAGGGAGCAAGTCCATCTACTGCGTGAATTGGTTCTTGCTCATGGTGGTAAAAGCAAATTTGGACACATGCTTTGATATACAAAAACTTATAAAAGATATCAAACAAATCGCTGGCGAGTAAAATTTTACTAATATGATTTGCCTAAACTTGCAAGGTAATATCACACTAACATCTGCTTTGTAGCCTTATGACTTTAAACCTTTACAGTGATTTGCTTTAGAAATATGAAATTTTAATAGTAAATTTACAAAGCTAAATTTATTTTCTATTTTCGTTTAAGGCTTTTTGCATGCTCTCTCTAGTCGCCTCTAGCCAGTTTTGTTTTGAGGTATCGACTAGATCAAGGCAAAAGAGCTTGATGTCAGCCTTTTTAAAGCTAAATTCTTTCACTTTCATCGCATCGCTTCCAACGATCACGATAGGCTGAACCTTTAAATTTAGCTTTTCAACTAGCAACTTCGCACCACCTTTAAATGGCAAGAGCTCTTTAGTTTGAGACCTTGTACCTTCTGGAAATATCGCTAAAACACGGCCATTTTCTACTCTGTCTTTTGCTTCGCTTAAAAGCTTTATTAGCGAGTGCTTATTTTCTCGCTCGACTGCTATCATCTTAGGAAGGCTCAAAATTTTACCGATGATCGGGATCTTGCCTATCTGTGCTTTAGCAATCCAGCATATATTTTTAGGATGGATCTCTTCAAGTGCGATGATATCAAGCATGCTTTGGTGATTTATCAGCAAGATATTTGCTTCGTCGCTAAATTTACCGATCACTTCAAGCTTATATCCACCAAAAAATCTCTGCGATCTGCCCCAAAATTTTCTTATGGCTCTATTTTTAGAGTTAAAGAGCCACATAAAAAATACGACAATAACGACGCTTATCACAAATTCAATAGAAAAGAAAAAAGCTCTAATTTTTGACAAGATCACCCTTTCTTACCCAGCCGATTTTGCCGTCGCTAAATAAAATTTTTGAGTAGTCATCTTTTGTGTCTAAAATTTCAACATTTTCATTTTTGCGAGATGTATAAAAAACGGTTGAATTCTTAGTTGGCAGGATAGTGACGCTCACATCTGGCTTAAGCACTGCTTTGCCAAAAGGATTGTAAGTATAAATTCCAAGTGCGATAAAAACAGCTGCCACAAAGAAGTAGCTTAGCTTTCTACGCCAGATCGCTAGCAAGATAAAGATAGCGACCAAAGAGTAGATCGTGATATCTTTGTAGGTGCTAAATTCGCTTTGTTTTGGATTTAGACCGATTTGCGTGCTAACCTCGTCCTCTTCGACGCTCACAGGCAGTGAAAAGCTCTCAAATTTAGCTTTTTTTAGGTTGTAGTAGTTAAAGTCAAGCGTCTTTTTATTTGGCTTAAATACTGCAAAATAATATGCACTTTGCGAGTTAAAGTCGCCATTTATCGTATCTACACCTTGCTTTAGGATCGTTTTGTTTTCGATATTAAAGGCGCTTAGATCGACATTGTTGCCGTAAATTTCAACGACCATGATGTTGTTTATATCATCAAATTTAGTCGTTTTAAATTTCTTTACCTCAAGGTTATCAGCGACGATGTGGTTGTAGTTTTCGTCACTTCTAAGCTCTTTTAGCTTTGGTAAAAAGATATTTATGTTTGAGTTTTGATAGTTCTCGCCATTTCTTTTTAGATCCAAGCTAACTCGTAAAGTCTTTGCGTCAATACTAGTTGCTTCAAGGTAAAAAGTGCCGATGTATTTGTTTTCATCGCCTTTTACCCATTGAAAATTCTTCTTATTTAACCATTTGATATTTGTCTCATCAAGCTGTGTCTCAAACTCAAACTCAAGGTCACTTTGCGTATCAGCTACGATCTCAACGCTAAAAATTTCTCCTACTACGACGTTTTTAGGGATATTTGTCGCTTTTAAAAGGAGGTCTTTTATCTTGATCTTGTCATAGACTTGATTGTCAGGGACGCTGATGTCTGGTTCGTTTGTCGGTACGATATTTCGCATCTGCTCTGGAGTGATACGTTCTGGCTGTGGGGCGATAGAGCGTGGAGAGACGAGTTTTCTTGATATATCTTCTTCGCTTGGAGTCTTTGCTTGCGGCTTTGATGCTTGGCTATTTACAAATTTATCCTCTCTTGCCTCATCCATCATGTCAAAAACGCTGACTTCATCAGTGTTTGCGGCAAATAAATTTAGCGCGAGTAGGGCGATAAAAAGTGTTCGTTTTACCAAACTAGCCCTTTTAACATCTTCATGCCATCATCTGTGCCTAAAATTTTCTCGCAAGCACGCTCTGGGTGAGGCATAAGACCAAATATCTTTTTGCTCTCATCGCAAATCCCAGCTATACTATCAACTGAGCCGTTTGGATTTATCTCATTACCGTGGCTGTCGCAGTACTTTAGCAAGACTTGCTCGTTATCATATAGGCTTTTTAGAGTATCTTCGTCGGTATAGTAGTTGCCCTCGCCATGAGCGATAGGGATATTTACCACTTCGTTTTTGGCTAAATTTGCTAGGAATTTATTGCTATTTGAGATCACTTTTAGATGGTGATATTTTGAGACGAAATTTAAATTTTCATTTCTTCTCATCGCACCTTTTAAAAGTCCAAGCTCAAGAAGCATCTGAAAACCATTGCAAATTCCCAATATATAGCCGCCTTTTTTTGCATGCTCTTTTACAGCCTGCATAGCTGGGCTAAATTTGGCTATCGCAGCCGTTCTTAGGTAGTCGCCGTAGCTAAAACCACCAGGCAAAACGACTAGATCAGCATCGATCTTATCTTCTTTGTGCCAGATGATCTGCGTTTGGCAGCCAAGTAGCCCAAAAGCGTGAGCTGTGTCTTCTTCGCAGTTTGTGCCAGGAAAAAGTATGATCGCTACTTTCATAGCACGATCTCATAGTCTTCGATGACAGTGTTTGCTAGAAGCTCTTCACACATCACTTTTAGCTGCTCTTTTGCTTTGTTTTTATCGCTCTCGTCGATGTCTAAAACGATTTGTTTGCCTATCCTGACATTTGAAACACCGCTAAATCCAAGCGAATTTAGCGCGTGCTCCACTGCCTTACCAGCAGGATCTAAGACCCCGCTTCTTAATGCTATATTTACGACAGCTTTCATCTTTGTCCTTAAGAAAGAATTCTTCTTAAAACTTCTTCGTAAGCTACTTTTACGCTACCAAGGTCTTGTCTAAATCTATCTTTGTCAAGTTTTTCATTTGTTGTTGCATCCCAAAATCTGCAGCTATCAGGGCTTATCTCGTCAGCTAAGATGATGTTGCCGTCTTTGTCGATACCAAATTCAACTTTAAAATCAACTAGTTTTAAATTTCTCTCTGCAAAGAATTTAAATAAGATAGAGTTGATCTCTCTTGCTGTGTGTCTTAGAGTTTGAAGATCTTTTTCACTCTTTACTAGACCCATGATGATGCAGTGCTCGTCAGTAACAAGCGGATCGTGTAAATCGTCATTTTTGTAGTAGAACTCAACAAGTGTAAAAGGTAGAACTGTGCCTTCTTTTATGCCAAGTCTTTTGCTAAGTGAGCCAGTTGCGATATTTCTCACAACAACTTCAAGAGGTATGATCTCGCATTTTTTGACCACTTGCTCAGTGTCGCTTATTGTCTCAACTAGGTCAGTCACGATGCCTTTGCTCTCTAGCAGTTTAAAAAGCTGAGTAGAGATTTTATTATTTAGTGCGCCTTTGCCAGCTTCGTTGCCTCTTTTTTGAGCATCAAATGCTGTTAGATCGTCTTTAAATTCAGCCACAAGTAGATTTGGATCGTCTGTGGCGTACATTTTCTTGCCTTTTCCCTCGTAGATAAGCTCTCTTTTTTGCATGTTGTTCTCCTTTAGATTATTGTTGTTTTATCTTTAAAATTTTGATCGTATCAATCGCTGTTTTTAACTGAATATCCTCATCGACTTTTTTCTGTGTGATTATGTTTTTATCATCTTTTGCTTCAGTTTTATTGCCTTCACTTGTTGGATTTATCTTGTTTAGTTCGCTCTTTAGGTGTGCTTTTAGTTCGCTCTCTTTGATGCTAAATGCACTATCATCGCTTTGCGGCACTTTGCCAGGATGCACGACTACATCAGGCGTGACGCCCACAGCCTGGATAGTTCTGCCACTTGGCAAGTAGTATCTTGCAATGGTTAGTCTTAGTGCTTCTGTATCGTCTATTGGTAAGATCACCTGAACGCTGCCTTTGCCAAATGTATTTTCGCCAATTATCACCGCACGCTTATGATCTTGCAGTGAGCCACTGACGATCTCGCTAGCACTTGCGCTTCCGCCATTTACAAGGACAACAAGTGGGAGTTTTGATAAGGTTTTGCTAGCACTTGCTTTATACTCTACATTTTCAGATGCATCACGACCTTTTTGAGATACGATGATGCCATTATCTACGAAAAGATCCACTAGATCGACAGCTTGATTTAAAAGACCACCAGGGTTGTTTCTAAGATCAAGTATGATGCCATTTGCTTTTGGATGCTCTTTGATAGCATCTTTTACCTTTGTAACGACGTTTTTATCAAAATTTGTGACGCGTATATAAAGGATGTTTTCATTTTCTATCATTTTTGCATAGACAGATTCAACCTTTATAATATCTCTTATGATTTTTACGTCAAATGGCTTTTGCTCGCCTTTTCGCAAAATCGTAATTGTTATCGGAGTTTTTGGCTTGCCGCGCATCTTATTTACGGCTTCATCTATCGTTGTGCCGATAGTTGAGTTGCCATCGATTCTTAAAATGATATCGCCTGCTTTTATGCCTGCTTTATCAGCTGGAGTGTCCTCGATAGGCGAGATAACGGTTAGTGCGCTATCTTTCATGCCAACTGTTATGCCAAGTCCGCCAAATTCGCCGCTTGTTTGCACCTGCATATCTTTATATGCTTTTTCATTTAAAAAGCTTGAGTGAGCATCTAAATTTTGCATCAAACCAGCGATGGCTTTGTCAATTATCTCTTTAAATTTAATGTCATCAACGTAGTATTTTTCAACAGTTGAGATGGTTTTTGTAAGTTTTGAAAGTGCTTCAAGTTTTGCACTCGCCTCATCTTCAGTTTTAGCAAAAAGTGCATTTACTGCTACGCTTGAGATGAGTAGGGCGCCTGTTATTTTTAGCGCAAAAGATCTAGTAAATTTATTCAAAATATCTCCTATATTTTTTGGCTCAATTTTATTAACAT
>NZ_POYX01000009.1:0-728 GCF_002913865.1 Campylobacter concisus | reverse complement strand
GTAGAAATAATGTTTAAATTTACATTGACGAGTTGTTATCTTATTTGGTAACTGGTTTTAGATCAGCACTAATAAACACATCTTTTGGAGTTGTGTATACGTCCGAAATATTAAGATAACACATTCAAATAAAAGGCTTTAAAGTATTTATACTTACTTATAGTTGGTTAGTAATTGTCAGTGATTAAAATTTTAACAAAAACAAGCATCAAAACCGTTAATAAATTATCTAAGATAGAATACTCTCCAGTCCGTCAAACCTAAAAACACAACATTAACACCTATGTTGCCAACCAATATAGCCACACCTTTAGCCAAGAAATAAAATAAGCCTCTCTTTTCGCCAGCCGCCGTATCTGTTCTGACAGTTTGGTGCTTTAAAGACGCTCCTTTTAACATCAGGCGTCACGGCCAAGACTAAAGATAGCATACCATATCTAGCTTATGCTCTTTTGGCTGTCTCGTGCTCTAGCTCTTGTCACCAATACTTATAGCTATACCACCATCTGCTTTGGTGTTTTTAGTCATGCATCTATTATGTCTTTTGTATTGGATTAAAATTTTGCGTCATCAAATAGTGCTTTTTGTAGAGTTTAACTTTGCTGGTTTGGTTGGTAGAAGCTTTGGTTGATACCTTTATGTTCTGCTCTAAATTCAAGGGGTAGCTACCAAGTGCGTTTATCATCTTAGATCCTTTTAGCTTTAACTCACACCTAAGATATCGTCTT
>NZ_POYX01000008.1:0-3345 GCF_002913865.1 Campylobacter concisus | reverse complement strand
AAAATGGGTAGATTATTTATAGCAGAAAAACCTGAACTTGCACGTGCAATAGCTAAAGGGCTTATTGGCAATGAAAGTAAAGGTAATGGCTTCATTAGAAAAGGTAACGATACCATAACTTGGGCTTTTGGACACATTTTGGAGCTTTTTAAGCCTGACGATTATGCAGAAAAATATAAAAAATGGAATTTAGAAGATCTACCCTTTGAAATAGAGAAATTTAAATATAAGCCTATTGACAAGAGCAAAGATCAACTTAAAATAATTTTAAACTTATTAAAAGAAAAATATATAACAGAAGTTATTCATTGTGGTGATGCGGACGATGAGGGACAAATTTTAGTTGATGAAATTTTAGCTTATGCAAATAATAAGTTACCAGTAAAAAGAATGTTAATAAATGACCTTAGTGAAGCTGGCATCAAGAAAGAGTTAAATAATATAAAGTCAAATGATGACTTTTATGGGCTTTCTCAACGTGGTTTTGCAAGAAGCTTGGCTGATTGGATAGTCGGACTAAATTTAACTAGAGCATTTACCGTTGTGGCTAGAAATAAGGGGTATCAAAATGGTGTTTTAAATTTAGGACGTGTCCAAACCCCTATTCTCTCCTTAGTGGTAAATAGAGATAAAGAAAATGAAGATTTTAAAAGTCTGGAATACTTTGCAATTAGTGGTGAATTTAAAAGCTTTGATGGTATAGATTTTCGTGCAAATTTAAAAACTGATGATAAAATTACAGATAAGAATTTAGCTCAAAACATATTAAAAGAGTGCGAAAACAAATCCGCAAGAATTACAATTAAGAAAACCGAAAAGAAGAAAGAGCTACCGCCACTTCCTTACAATTTATTAAAACTTCAAGCTCAATGTGCAAAAGAATTTGGCTTAAAACCTGATAAAGTTCTTGCTATTACTCAAGACTTAAGAGAGAAATTTCACTTAATAACTTATAACAGAAGTGATTGCGAATACCTACCTGATACAATGTATGATGAGTCGCCAGCTATTATACAAAGTTTAAAAGAAATTTTTAAAAATACGGACGATATTGAGCTAAAAGGGATTTTAGACAATGCTGATCTTACTATAAAAGGTGCAGCATTTAACTCAGCAAATATTTCGGCTCACCATGGCATTGTCCCAACTGGAGCAAAAGCGTGTTTAAATGAACTAAGTAAGGATGAATTAAATATTTTTACACTTATAGCAAAAAGATTTGCATTGCAATTTTTTAAAGCAAGAGAATATGAGGCAACAAATATAGTTTTGGAACTTAACGAATATAAATTTACAGCCTCGCAAAATACCACAACTGATCTAGGTTTTACTTTCTATCTTAAACCGCAAAAAGATGAAAAAGATGGTAATGATGATGAAATAGAAAACACTTCAAAGTTGGATAATTTAATAGAAGGCTCTATGGCTGAGTGTTTAAAGATTAAACTTGAGCCAAAAAAAACTAAACCAAAGCCATTTTACACCATGGCAACACTTCTCACCGACTTAACTGGCGTAGCCAAATATGCTAAAGATCCGAACATTAAGAAATTACTCCTTGAAAAAGATCAAGGCAAAAAAGGAGAAAATGGAGGTATCGGAACCCCAGCTACTAGATCAAATCATATAAAAAGCTTGATAGATAATGAATTTATCAGTGTTAGCAATGACAAAAAGCAAATAATACATGCAACACAAAAAGGTAAAGACTTAATTTCAGTTGCACCTGAAATTTTAACCTGCGTTGATATGACTGCTTTATGGTTTGAAAAACAAAAAATGATCGAAAGCCGCGACTTAAGCTTGGATGACTTTTTAACAGAAATCAATCAACAAATAAAGGAAGAGATAGCAAAGGTAAAAGATAGCGATATGGGAAATTTTGAAACAAAACCAGATAATGCTCAAATTTGCCCTATTTGCAATAAGGGATACCTTATAAGACATGAAAGCCAAAATAAAAAAGGCGTATTTTGGTGGGGTTGCAGTCAATGGCGTGAAGGTTGTAAGGCATTTTATTACGATAACGATGGCAAACCACAACTTGAAACTAAGCCAAAACAAGAAATACCAAGTGATGCACCTATGTGTCCAAAATGTAAGAGTGGTAAGCTGCTGCCTAGAACCAGCGCGAAAGGTTTTAATTATTTTGCATGTAACGGTAAGTTAAAAAATGGTAATTGGTGCAATGCTAAATTTAAGACAAACGATAATGGCGAACTTGAAGAGATGGTTTTTGAGAAAAAATAAGGATAGTAGAATGCAAGCAGAAGATCTAAAAAAAATTATCAATACGGTAAGATTTAATGATATTTTATTAACTTTTAAAGATACAGAGGATTTCAAATGCTATTGTGATTTCTTAATCAATAAGCCAAATAGCATTCATGATAACAGCCACAGCTTTTGGAATAGTTATTATAAATTACAAAATAATATTCTAAAAGATATTGAAGAAAAAAATTCCAAATATGATCTTTGTAGAAACGAACAAACTAGAGAAGAAGCTGGTTTGTCTTTAGAACGATTAATAAATGAATGCGGCTGCGAAAACATAAAAGCCAATGTTATTTATTTTGATGCATTTGATAAAAAATCACAATACATCTATGCTGATGAATACGAAAAACTAGAAGAGCTTGTAAATATTATCGACAAAAAATACCACATCTCGAGTCATAAAACAAAATTTGCTTGTATACACTGGAATGATCACGAAGAAGAGTATCACTCACCAAAGGTCAGCATCCATAGAGTCTTAATAAAGGAATAACATGCCAACTTACAAAAATTTAAAATATATCAATGAAAGCAAAAATTCAATATTAAGTAATTTAGATAACAATTTACAAGAACAATATGCCAGTGACCTAGATCAAAATCTAAACGAACTCTACAATAATGAGGTTAGGTCGAAGATTGAAAAAATGGGGGATAAAAACCAACAAATTTCAGAATTTTTAAATGAAATGTATTCAAATGTTGATTACAACATGGATGAATTCGATCCAAAATACTTAAAAGAGAATAAAGAAAAATTTAAGGATATAAAAGGTGGCATAATCGCAAGTATTATTGACAAGAACAATAAAGCACAAAGCAATTACCAGCTTGAGAGCTTTTTCGAAAAGTATGATCAAATTTTTGACAAGAATACACCTCATGATAAGATAATAGATAATGTTGCTAGTAAATTTCTAGAACTCAATGGAGAACTTTATAACAAAATAGAGCATGAATCAGTATATAACGAAGCTGAACTAGCTCTTAGTAAAACATTATCTAAAAATATAACTTCACGCATTGATATTGATATAAACAAAGACGGAAATTATCAAATACATA
>NZ_POYX01000007.1:0-3046 GCF_002913865.1 Campylobacter concisus | reverse complement strand
TTCATATACCTATTTATATATGTAAATTTACTAGAGAGAATTTAAGAGCCAAAAAGGCTCTTAAATTTTAGTGGAGTTCGCTCCAGACTTTGCGTTTCCAAAGCCAAGCGAAAATTCCTAAGATAAAGAAGTAGATCATCACGTAAATGCCAGTGCTCTCGCGCTCAGCCTTTTTACTGTCACCTACTTTTTGGATGTAAGATACTATGTCATCTTCAGCAGCTTTGTTTAAGCCAACTCTAGGCATCGCAGTGCCTGGAAGCATCTTTTGAGTATCGTTTATAAATTTATGCAAGTAGTCTGCACCTTTTGAGCGGATCATCATAGATAGATCAGGTGGGTTTGAACCCATATAAGCTGCGAGGCTTACTTTGTTGCCAAGAGTATATTTTTTATCATACTTCATATCGTGGCATCTTTGACATGCGTCAGCAAAGACCTTTTCTTCGGTGATCTTGCTCTTTGCATCTGCGTCAGCTGATACCTTTTTAAGGTAAGCAACTATGTCAGCGATCTCAGCGTTTATGTCGCCGCCAGCACCCATAAATGCAGTCATCGGATAAGGATGCTCGTCGTTAAATTTATGAGATAGTTTTACAGCCATAGTTGGATTTTTGATGAGTGCAGCTAAAAATCTCTCGTCATAAATTTTACCAGCTGTGCTAAGATCTGGTGGCACTACGCCAAAGCTTTGGCTAGCTGTCTCAGCGTCCATACTAGCTGGCATGCCAGCTACTTCGATGCCGTGGCATCCTGTACATCCAGCTGCGCCAAATGTCTCAGCACCTTTTGCAGCGTCACCTTTCGCAAGGTCGATAGAGTTTATATCAGCCCAAAATGCTGTGTAGTCATCAAGAATTTTTTGTGCCGTCTCAACATCTTTTGTAGCTGCATCGATGCTAGCCTTGTTGCCACTAGCTTTTGCAGCCTCAAGCGCCTCTTTTTTCTGCTCTAAAAAGTGTTTAGCGTAGTCAGTATCTTCTTTTGAGAAGTTGTACTCGGCATTTGCAGTGTGCGGATGAAGCTTTGTGTGAGCGTAAGGCTCGATACCCCAGTATAAAATACCTGAAAGGATAACAACGATGGCAAAAATTTTAAGCTCTTTCATGATTAGCCCCTTTTTCTTTCAAGTATTGTGATAACTGGAAGTGCGATTATAAATAGCACCAAAAATAGTAGTGACGAGTAAAATCCTATCCAGTCGTTGATACCGCCTGTTGGAAGCTTGCCATATATAGATAAGACGATAAGGTCAGCAACTAGCACCCAAAACCACACGAAAAATAGCGGTCTTTTGTGAGCTGGTGCCACAAGGTCACTTCTGTCAAGTATAGGTATAAGCATAAATGCCACGCCCGCAAAGGCAAACGCGATAAGACCGATGTTATAAGCTGAAATTCCAGCTATATCAAAGAAGAAGCCACGTAAAATTTCATATTGCCACAAGAAGTACCACTCTGGGTAGATGTGTGGTGGAGTTTTTAGCGGATTTGCTGGCTCAAAGTTGATAGGATCCATCGCAAAGTTAAAGTGATAGCAGACTAGATACATGAAAAAGATCATAAAAAATGATACATACATGAAGTCTTTTGCCAAAAATCCTGGCCAAAATGGTATAACTTTAGCTTTTGCTCTGTCACCGTGTAGATAGACCTCAGCCTCTACGTCAAAGTCGATATCTTCGCTTGTTAGGTTATTTACGTGAGGAACTCTTAATGAGTAGAAGTGGATAACCAAAACAACGATAGTCACAAGTGGTAGCAAGCATACGTGAAGCATGAAAAATCTTGTAAGTGTCGAGTCGCCAACTGCATAATCGCCCCTGATCCACTCAACCAAAGCATCGCCGATAACTGGCACGCCACCAAAGAGCTGAGTGATAACAGTAGCCGCCCAGTAGCTCATCTGACCCCATGGGAGCATATAGCCGCTAAATGCCTCTGCTGAAAAGCAGATAAATAGCACCATACCACTTACCCAAATGACCTCTCTGCCTCTTTTGTATGAGCCATAGTAAAGTCCAGTAAGCAAGTGGATATACATGATAAGAAAGATAGTCGATGCTGAAATCGCGTGGATATGACGCCACAGCCAGCCGTACTCGACCTCTTGCATGATAGTGTAATTTACGCTATCAAAGGCTAAATGTATGTCTGGTTTGTAATACATCATAAGCAAAAAGCCAGTGATGATCAAAAGTAAGAAAAGTGTCGTTAGGATAACGCCCATCGCCCAAAGGAAATTTATATTTTTTGGGATCCAGTATTCGCTAACTAGAACCTTCATCAGTTTTGTAAAAGCTAGGCGCTGGTCAAGCCAGTCAATAACGCCAGTTGATTTATGAGATAAAGACATCGCTAACCTCCTAAGCTTTAGCTACTAATTTTTCATATTCTGGGCTTGTTTCGCCTAGAACTAGCTTGGTTCCATCGATCTTAAATGGTGGAATATCAAGCGGTCTTGGTGGAGGTCCGTATGTCTGTATGCCATCGACGTTAAATTCGCCGCCATGACAGGCACAGACAAAAATTTGCTTGCTAGACTTGTACTCAGGGATACATCCTAGGTGTGTGCAAAGTCCGATAAGAACTACATATCTCGCATCTCCAACGACAACATCTCTCTTGTCGTTTTTAGCCATATCTGGACTTTTTTTGAGGATGAAAATAGGCTTTTTACGCCACTCAACCTGTCTCATCTCGCCATCTTTGATCGGGCTTAGATCGACGGTTGTAAAACCAGCAGCTTTTACGCTAGGGAGCGGATCCCAGGTCTTTTTCATGGCAACTAGTGACATCGCGTCTCCAACAGCTGCTACGGCAACAAAAACAAGACCTATGAAGCTGTCTCTTCCTTTCTTTACTCACACTAATTTCCTTTCTCTAAATAAAATCTATACGATTAAACTTCCTATAAATTAAAATATTATAAACTCATAATATGGTTTATAAAACTAAAGTGTATTAAAGCTTCTATTATACTTAGATTTGAAATAAATTAATCTAAAATCGCCTTTAAACAATCACTTCTTTCTTTCTTTCATTTT
>NZ_POYX01000006.1:0-1878 GCF_002913865.1 Campylobacter concisus | reverse complement strand
TAGTATGGGAGTAAAAGTCACTTGCAAGGTAAATTTAACTAGCTGCAAAACTACAAAAATTTAAATTTCATCTACTATTTGCCTTTAAATTTTTAAATTTACACATTCTACGCGCGAAATTTAGATGGCATGCCAAATAATTTTACTACCAAATCCACACCAGCAAGAACTTTTGGCTAAATTTCGCCCCTAGCTTGTCTGCAAAACTAGCCACGTCTTGCTAAAGTTGCGCACCGCCAGGTCATCCCTCTTTATCCACAGATAAATTCTTCCCTCTCCGTCCCAGTCCATGTCGCTTTCCCAGTCGCTATCTATCTGCAAAAGCAGCTGCCACTGGGCGGCATTTTTCTCAAACTCAGCGATATTTTGGTGGTGATAAGCGCTACCATCGCCGCAGTCAAGGCCATTTGCTACGAGCTCACACTCTAGCTCCATGCCGTCTTGGATGTTGTCAGAGTGACCAAGTAGCTTGTTTTCTTTGGCCTGCCAGCTTGGCTCGATGACCTCGTGATATGCCGCCCACTCCTCCTCACTAAATTTACCAAATGGCACGATCGAGCTTTGCAAACTTGGCAAATTTAGCTCGTTTTTAAAGCTAAGAGAGCGTGCGCCAAATGTGAAATTTCCGCCATCCATGTTTTGGCGAGCAAGCTGGTCTTGAGCTGCCTCGGCAAAGATCACGGCAAAGCCCTTTTTATCAGCAGGGTCGTAACCCCAAATCCGTAAATTTATATCATAAAAAAGATAGAGCATGCCACTTTTTGGTAGCAACCCGTCGGTGTCAAATTTGCTAGTTTCAGCAAAATTTATCTGCGCCACAAAGCTAAGCGCGCCGTTTTCATTTGACGGCCAAGGCACGCTAGCTGGCAGATCCGGCTGTCCGCCAAATTTAGACGCTCCAACAGCGATATCATCGTCATCTTTAGCCTGAGCATCTATCTTTATAGCATTTTTAGCCATTGGCTTTAAAAACTCAAAAAGCCCCTCCAGACCGCGCTCTTTGCAGCCTTTATAAATTTCATTTAGATCCATATTTTTTCCCTTTCTAGCAAGCATCGATGTAGATGTGATACTTTTTACAGTGCAGGCAGCGAAACAAATACCCAGCAAAGTTGCCGCCCGACACGAGCATCTCGCGCGCCATTTTCACGTCATACTCGTCCCTTTTTGTGTAGTCATCAAAGACCTCGTCTGCAATGCCGAGCTCCTCAAGCTCCTTCGTGCCCACATCTCCCAAAAATGCGCAATAATCATCACAGCACACCACCCAGTGCTCGCCCTGCCAGCTCTCATAGCCAGGTGTTCTTCCAAAAAGCTCCTCATCTTTTTTGGTGTCATCCGTGGCGAGTTTGTCGGCGTCTTGCACAAATGTAGCGTCAAATTTCTTAGCAGCTGCGCCGTTTGCGATGCAGGCTGGGCAAAGATAGGTGACGTCTTGCTCGCTGTATATGCCATTTTCATAGTAAATTTCAGTGTTTTCGCCGCAGCACTCACAAGTGACACTCATATCATCTTTAAATGCACCAGTTTTTAAAGGCTCTGGGTGATAGCGAAATTTTGGCAAGGTGGCAGCCTTTGCCTTTTGGGCTAAAATTTGCTCTTTACTCTTTGGTCTTGGCACAGCCCATTTGTCGCCCTCATCCACAAACTGCGCAAGATAGCCAAGCGTTTTTAGCTGCTTTTTGTCGTTTCTATCGTGTATCTTTAAAAGTAGTTCATAAGCACTCTTTTGCATAGATAAAAGCTGATAAATATCTACTAAAACGTGTTTTGCCTGCGTGTCCTTGCTTGCTTCAAGCTCTTCTTTAAACTGGTACAAAGCCTCTACGCTTGCTGCATTACCGTTATTTTTGTAGTAATCTTTTGAAAGTTTTATAT
>NZ_POYX01000005.1:0-1515 GCF_002913865.1 Campylobacter concisus | reverse complement strand
CTTGGTTTTTATAAGTGTTTAGTAGATCAAGTACATCTTTACCATTACTTGAGATTGCATTTTTAAGAGCAAGTTGTAGATCTTTAAATGTGCTTTTTAGTTGATTTAGAGCTGGGTTATTAGTATCTGCTTCTAAGCTTGCTTCATAGTTGCCATCTTTTATCTCATTTACAAAGGTGTTGGCTTTTTGGATGAAGATACTTTGATCTTTCATGCCATCTTCAATGGCCTTTGTGTTTTTGTTTATTAGCTCTGCCATTTGGCCAAATTCATCTTTAGATGTTATCTCTATAGGCTGGGCTTTGTTTGTCTTGTGATTTAGTAGATCAAAGAAAGATAGCAGGCCTGTTTTTAGTTTGAGGATGATTTTTAAAAGATATGATGATAGATAAAGCGAGAGCAATAGTCCTAAGATAAGCACCACCACAAGCACTCCAACAGATGCATAGGCAAGTGAGTTTAGATCCTCTAAAAGCTCATCTTTGTCAAGCTCGCCGATAAGATACCAGCCCATACTTTTGATATATTTTGAGCCGATCAATAAATTTCTGCCATCCTTATCTAGTGATATGTAGCTGCCATTTTCATTGATTAGCTTTTTAAGGTTTGTATCGCCAACTAAATCTTTTAGGTTGCCGCTTACGTCTTTGCCGATCTTGATATCGCCTTTTTCATCGACTAGTAGAAATTTACCGCCACGACCTATCTTTTGTGACTGGACAAAATTTACTATCTCGCTTAAATTTACGCCAGTCGCTGCGATGCCATAAAATTTATCATCTTTTTGAACTTTGTAGTTTATATACATCATTATCTTGCCGCTGCCGTCTTCAGCCTTGTTGATGTCGATTAGGCTTAGACTACTACCATCTTTTAAGGCGTAGTACCATTTGTCATTTTCTGGGTTAATGACCTTTAAAATTTTATCTTCAACGTAGTAGTTTAGGGTTCTATCTGAGCCAAACATTATCGTATCTAGCTTTAAATTTTTAGCAAGAGTCTGAAAATAATCAAACAATACCTTTCTGCCGTGCTCGTCCTCGCCATTTTTGACCCAGTCTATTAAGAAGCTATTTTGAGTTATTTGATAAGAAGAGTCGATTATCTTATCGATGTAAGATTCTATTTTATAACCAACTTCATTGATCGCAAGTGGAAATTCTTTACTTTCGACCCTGTCGGTATATAAATTTTTAGCCATGTTATAGGTCACAAGACCAACCACACTAACACAAACTAAGATCATGACACTTAGCACAAGTGCCGTTCTCATCCTGAGTGACTTCATTGCATTCTCCTTAAATTAAATTGACAATTTTATTACAATATATTTAAATAATATTTAATTTTATAAATTAGAAATTTGTGAGATTTTTTGCAAGAAGCGTTTTGCCTCTTGCAAATTTATATTAGGATTTATTTTTTAAGGTCGTATTTAGCGAGCATTTTGTCAAATTCGCCAGATTTTTGTAGCTCTTCGATCGCAGCATCTATCTTTTTGATAAGATCAGTATG
>NZ_POYX01000004.1:0-5576 GCF_002913865.1 Campylobacter concisus | reverse complement strand
TACTGCTCCAGCGATCACTCTAGCTTGCCTCGCACTTGATCCAAATGAAGTGGTTTTAGTAACGCCATCTGATCATTTGATAAAAGATGTTAAAGAGTATCAAGAGAGTGTAAAAGTAGCAAAAGAGCTGGCAGAGCAAAATTTCTTGGTTACTTTTGGCATAAAACCAAGTTTGCCTGAGACGGGATTTGGCTATATTGAGAGTTTTAGCGGTGATGTAAAAGCTTTTTATGAAAAGCCAGACTATGAAAGGGCAGTGAAATTTCTAAAAGATCAGAATTTCTACTGGAATTCAGGCATGTTTGTCTTTAAGGCAGGTGTTTTCTTGGATCAGATGAAATTTTTTGCCCCTGAGATACTTGAAGCATGTAAATTTGCTTTTGATAACGCAAAAAAAGATGAATTTGATATTAAAATAGACTCTACTGATATGCAAAATATCCCACAAAACAGCATAGATTATGCTGTGATGGAAAAATCGGATATCGTAAAAATGGTAACTTTAGATACGCCTTGGAGCGATCTTGGAAGCTTTGATAGTTTGGATGAGCAGCTACCAAAAGATGCCAATGGTAATACAATAAATAGCGACCTGGTGCAGATAAATTCTCACAATAACCTAGTCTTATCTAATGGCAAAAAAATAGCCTTGATAGATGTTGATGATCTAACTATAGTTGATACAAAAGATGCTCTTTTAATATCTAAAAAGTCATCTAGTCAAAAAGTAAAAAATATTGTAGAAGTTTTAAAACAGGAGAGCTCAGAGCTTTGCAATGCTCATGTTACAACAAATAGGCCTTGGGGAAACTATACTGTTCTTGAAAATCAAGACGGCTATAAGATAAAAATAATAGAAGTAAAACCTGGTAAAAGGCTATCTTTACAAAAGCATTTTCACAGAAATGAACACTGGATAGTACTATCAGGTAGTGCCACCGTGACGATCGGCGAGACAACTAGGCTTGTTTGTCCTAATGAGTCTATCTATATAAAAATGGGTGAAGTTCATAGGCTATCTAATGAAGGTAAAATTCCTGTGGTTTTGATAGAAGCTCAGGTCGGCGAATACACAGGCGAAGATGATATAATCCGCCTAGATGATGATTTTAAAAGGTGATTTATGGATAAAAAGGTAGCGTTAATAACTGGCATAACTGGTCAAGATGGATCTTATCTGGCAGAATTTTTACTAAAAAAAGGTTATATAGTTCATGGTATAAAAAGGCGAACAAGTCTTTTTAATACAGATAGGATAGATCATCTTTATCAAGATCCACATGTTGATAATAGAAACTTTTTCTTGCACTATGGCGATATGACGGACTCTATGAATTTAACAAGGATCATCCAAGAGGTGCAGCCAGATGAAATTTACAACCTAGCTGCCATGAGCCACGTGCATGTAAGCTTTGAGACCCCAGAGTATGTCGCAAATGCTGATGGCACAGGCACTCTTAGGCTTCTTGAAGCTATAAGGATACTAGGGCTTGAGAAAAAGACAAAAATTTATCAGGCATCTACCTCTGAGCTTTACGGAAAAGTGCAAGAGACACCGCAGAGCGAGACTACACCATTTTATCCAAGAAGCCCTTATGCTGTCGCAAAGATGTATGCGTACTGGATAACGGTTAATTATAGAGAGGCTTATGGCATTTTTGCTTGTAATGGTATATTGTTTAATCATGAATCGCCAGTTAGAGGTGAGACATTTGTCACTAGAAAGATCACAAGAGCAGCTAGTAAGATAGCGCTCGGGCTTCAGGACAAGCTTTATCTTGGAAATTTAGATGCCAAAAGAGACTGGGGTCATGCAAAAGACTATGTGAAGATGATGTGGATGATACTTCAAGCTCCACAGCCAGAAGACTGGGTAATAGCAACTGGCCAAACAACAGCGGTTAGAGACTTTGTAAAATTTGCATTTGCTTATGCTGGTATAAATTTGAGATTTGAAGGAGCCGGCGTAGATGAGGTAGGAGTCGTGGACTCACTAAATTTTGAAAAGGCAAAAGAGTTAAATTTAAATTTATCTCATTTAAGTGTTGGTCAAACTGTGGTTTGCGTGGATCCAAGATACTTTAGACCAACAGAGGTTGATTTGCTACTTGGAGATCCTAGTAAGGCAGAGAAAAAACTAGGCTGGAAGAGAGAATTTAACCTTCAAGACCTAGTAAATGATATGATGAAATCAGACTTAAAGCTCATGACAAAAGACGTCTATCTAAAAGATGGTGGATATGAGATAATGAGCTATTTCGAGTAAAAAATGGATAAAAATAGCAAAATTTATGTAGCAGGACATAAGGGACTGGTGGGTTCTGCTATAGTGAGAAATTTAAAATCAAAAGGCTATGAAAACATAATCACAAGAACTCATAGCGAGCTTGATCTTATGGATCAAAAAGCTGTTTGTGAGTTTTTTGAAAAAGAAAAACCTGAGTATGTAGTACTAGCTGCTGCAAAAGTCGGTGGAATAGTGGCTAATAGTACGTATCGGGCTGATTTTATATATGAAAATTTACAAATTCAAAATAATGTGATCCATCAAAGCTATCTGTATAAGGTAAAAAAACTATTATTTCTGGGAAGTACTTGTATATATCCTAAAGATGCTCCACAGCCAATGAGCGAGGAGGTACTTTTGACATCTCCACTTGAATATACAAATGAGCCATACGCGATCGCTAAAATAGCTGGCATGAAGATGTGTGAGAGCTATAATCTGCAATATGGTACAAATTTCATATCTGTAATGCCTACAAATTTATATGGTCCAAATGATAACTTTGACCTAGAAACTTCGCATGTATTGCCAGCACTTATAAGAAAGATACACCTAGCAAAGCTTTTAAACGAAGAAAAATTCGACGAAGTAGTAAAAGATCTAAAAGCAAGAGATATAAATGAAGCTATGGCTTATCTTGATAAATTTGGTATTTCAAAAGATAGAGTAGAAATTTGGGGCACAGGAGAGCCTAGACGAGAGTTTCTACGCTCAGAAGATATGGCCGATGCCTGCGTGTTTTTACTGGAAAATAGAGACTTTAAAGATACTTATGATAAAAATAGCAAAGAGATAAGAAATACACATATAAATATAGGCACAGGCAAAGATATCTCGATAAATGAGCTAGCAAATTTGGTTAAAAATATAATTGGCTTTAAAGGCGAGGTATACTTTAATGATAGTAGGCCCGATGGTACGATGCTAAAACTAACGGACCCGTCTAAGCTCCACTCTCTTGGCTGGAAACATAAAGTAGAGCTTGAAGATGGGATAAAGACACTTTATGAGTGGTATGTGAAAAATAAAGAAAGTAATAAATGAAAAAAGTTTATGTAGGTATAATAGCTGATTTGGTGCATGCTGGACATATTAAAATTTTAAAAGAAGCCGCAAAATATGGAGAAATTACAGTTGGTCTTTTGACATTAAAAGCATGTGGTGAGTTAAATGATATTCCTTATTTAGATTATAATAAACGGAAAGAAGTTCTAGAAAATCTTTCTATGATAAAAAATATTATTCCACAAGATAGTGCTAGCTATAAAGATAATTTGTTAAAAATACAACCAGATTTTGTTATTCATGGTGATGATTGGCAATTTGGTTATCAAAAAAAATATCGTACTGAGGTGTTAGAATTATTAAGACAATGGAACGGAAAATTAATAGAAGTACCTTATAGCCATGATATAAATGAAATTAAAGTAAAGGAAAATATTAAAAAATTAGGTATTACATCTACTGCCAGACAAAGTAGGCTAAAAAAACTACTAAAAGCAAAAAAAGTTTTAAAAATACTTGAGGTTCATAATGCTTTGAGCGGTCTTATTGTTGAAAATGCCAGTGAAGTACTAGAAGATGGAGAGATTGTTACATTTGATGGTATGTGGTCTAGTTCACTTACTGATTCTACCTCGAAAGGTAAGCCAGATATTGAGGCTGTAGATACTACAGCTAGATTAACAACCATAAATGAGATTTTTGAAGTAACAACAAAGCCTCTTATATATGATGCAGATACTGGAGGAAAGCCGGAACACTTTGAATTTACTGTTAAAACATTAGAGAGAGTTGGAGTTAGTGCTGTAATTATTGAGGATAAAACTGGATTAAAGAAAAATTCTCTTTTTGGAACAGAAGTAGAACAAACGCAAGATACGATAGAAAATTTTTGTTATAAAATCAAATCTGGTAAAAAAGTACAAATTACAGATGATTTTATGATTATCGCTAGGATTGAAAGCTTGATTTTGGATAAAGGTATGGAAGATGCTCTAAAAAGAGCCTTTGCATATATAGATGCTGGTGCAGATGGAATAATGATACATTCAAGAAAAAAAGATCCAACTGAAATAATAAATTTTATAAAAGGGTTTAGAGAAAAAGATAAAAATACTCCTATAGTAGTTGTTCCAACATCGTTTAATACTGTTACAATAGATGAATTTTCTGAAATGGGGGTAAATGTTGTGATATATGCAAATCATATGTTAAGGGCTGCTTATCCAGGTATGATGAAGGTTGCAAAGTCTATTTTAAAACATAAAAGATCGCTTGAAGCAGAACCTGACTGCATGTCTATAAAGGCTATTTTAGAACTGATACCAGGTACAAAATAATGGCACTTGATACAAGAGATTTTATTAATAGATTAATAGCGAATGGGTATACGCATCTTTGTGTTGTCCCATGTAGTTTTATAAAATATGTTATAAATGAAGCAATAAATAATCCGTATATTGAGTATGTTCCATGTGCCAGTGAGGCAGTTGCTTGCAGTATCGCATCTGGTTTAAGAATGGCAGGTAAAAAGCCAATTGTATTAGTCCAGTCCAGCGGTATTACAAACATGGGTAGTTGCATCACCAGCCTATTAAAACCATATAATATTACTTTTCCGATTTTATCTAGTTGGAGAACGTACAATAATGGAGATAGTGAAATACAACATGAGCATCTAGCAACTGGATTACCGTCTCTTATATCTGCATATGGATATAAGAGCCAGGTATTAGATAATAATAATATTGATGATGCCATAAGGCAAATTGAAATCTGCAATAATACACCAACTATTGGGATTATAGAAAAAAATAGTTTTACTAAGGTTGAGCTTGAGGATAAAAATAAATTAGATTTGTTTAGTTATATTCCTAGAAGCAAGTTTTTAGAGGCTTTGAACAGAATTTTTAAAGATAATGATGTGCTAATTATTGGAACCACTGGAAACACATCAAGAGAAATGTATACATTTATGAAAAATACAAATAATTTTTATATGGTTGGAAATATGGGTGGAGCTTTAAGTATTGGGCTTGGAGCTGCTAAGGCAGGTAAAAATGTTATAGTATGTGGTGGTGATGCAGAATTTGTTATGCACATGGGCGGACTTACTACTGCTGGAAGATATAAAAATGATGTAAATTTAACTTATGTTTTATTTGATAATGAGTCAAATAAATCTACTGGTGGGCAGAGTACATATCAAAAGCATTTAGATTATATAAGCATCGCAAAAGCGTGTGGACTATATGTGGTTGATAACATAGTTTGTAGTGTTGAAGAA
>NZ_POYX01000003.1:0-3878 GCF_002913865.1 Campylobacter concisus | reverse complement strand
GTTTATGATTTTAAATTTTTCGATCCTAAAATTTAAATGATTATCTAATAAATACGGTAAGATAAATTCCAGAAATTCCCAGTTACAAGTACTAGGAATTTCTTATAAATTTAAGACCTAAAGCCTTGTTTTCATCTTTTCAAATTCATCTTTTATCACTTGCTCGTGTGGCTCGCTAGTCATTTTATTTATCGCGTCGCCCCAGATACTGACCATGATGATGGCTAGGCTTGAGGTTAAAATGCCTGGTAAAATTTCATAAACATAGGCATTTAGCCCTGATGTTATCCAAAATATCACAGTCGCACCGCCAGCTATCATGCCAGCAAGCGCTCCAAGTGCGCTCATGCGTTTCCAGTAAAGGCTAAAAAGTAGCACCGGACCAAAGCTCGCGCCAAATCCAGCCCAAGCGTTGCCAACGACGTTTAGAACGTTATCTGTAGAGATAAAGGCAAGCACTGTGGCAATTATCGCTACGACCACGACTGCATAGCGGCTGATCGCTGTTTGCGTGCTTTGGCTCACCTCTTTTTTATAAAATGCAAAGATAAAATCTTTTGTGACCGAGCTTGAAGTGACTAAGAGCTGGCTTGAGATGGTACTCATGATCGCTGAAAGCACGGCTGAGATGATGATACCTATAAAAAATGGTGGGAAAAGTAGCTCACCAAGCTTTAAAAATACGGTCTCAGGATCGCTTAGCCCGCCTCTTTGGCTAAAATAGACAAAGCCGATAAGTCCGCTCATAATTGCACCTAGTAGTCCGATCGTCATCCAGCCAATGCCGATCCTTCTTGCCTTTGCAAGCTCTTTTGAGTCACGTATCGCCATAAATCTAACGATGATATGTGGCTGCCCAAAGTAGCCAAAGCCCCAAGCTAGAAGGCCCAAAATGCCCCAGAAAGTCTGGTCTCTAAATGGATTTAGGTGATTTGCATCAAGCCTGCTTATCTCTTTTATCAAATTTGTATCGCTTGGCAAGTCTAAATTTAGATATGCCACGACTGGGATCGAGACTAGGACGCAAAACATCAAAAGCCCCTGAAATGCGTCAGTTATACTAACAGCCTTAAATCCACCAAAAAATGTGTAAAAGACTACGATTATGAGCGTAAAGACCGCTCCGTATGCAAATTTTAAGCCAAAAAAGCTCTCAAAAGTCTTGCCACCAGCGATGATGCCACTACTTACATAAAGTGTGAAAAATATCAATATGATAAGACCTGAGATGATCCTTAAAATTTTAGTCCTATCTTTAAAGCGGTTTTCTAAAAAATCAGGTATCGTGATGCTGTCGCTCGCAACCTCAGTATAGACCCTAAGCCTCTTTGCTAGAAATAAGTAGTTGCAGTAAGCTCCCACGATAAGACCAGCTATCATCCAGACATTTGCCACGCCAGTTGCGTATAAGGCCCCGGGCACGCCAAGTAGCATCCAACCACTCATATCAGAAGCGCCAGCACTAAGTGCGGTGACTACTGGACCCATTTGACGGTTATCTAGCAGATACTCGTTCATACTTGCATTTTTATCGTAGAAATATCGTCCGATAAAGAGCAAGAAACCAAAATAGATGGCGATGGCTAAATAAGACCCAAAGCTCATAAAATTCCTTTCAAATAAAATAAAACGGTTATGTTATTACAAAAATATTTAAATTTCAATGAGTGGGCTTGTTCCTTAAAAATTTTTAAGCAAAATGATATATATTTTTTCGTATCATTTAAGGCTACATTTTAAAGAAAGGACGAAGTTGAACGCTCAAAATTTAGCCAAATTTCTATTTTTTATAATAATTGTCTCGCTTGGAACATATTTTTTCTATCCAAGAGATCTTAGCGAGGCGCAAGAGATCGCATATATCAAAAGTTACGGAGTAACACTTGGCCTTACGATAGGCGGTATTGCTATAGGTATAACACTTGGATTTATTTTAGCTTTTATTAAATTTTTAGATATCAAGGTTTTAAATTTTGTCATAGATGAGTATATCGACATCTTGCGTGGAACGCCTGTAATACTTCAACTTCTAATATTTTCAGTGGTCATTTTTGCCACTTGGAGTGACAACTTCTATGTCGCTGTGATCGCACTTGGACTAAATAGCTCGGCATACGTCGCTGAGATCGTAAGAAGCGGCATAAATAGCGTCGATAAAGGCCAGATGGAGGCAGCTAGGGCGATGGGGCTAAACTACTACGTTTCGATGCGTGAGATAGTCTTCCCACAAGCTACTAAAAATATCTTGCCAGCGCTTGCTAATGAGTTTATCTCACTTTTTAAAGAGACCTCAGTCGTTGGCTACATAAGTGTCGTTGATATCACGATGCAAAGTAAGAGCCTTCAAGCGGTCTTTTACAGCCCAGAGCCAGTCATTTTTACGGGCATTGTATATTACGTGAGCGTTAAATTTTTCACCCTTTTGGTGAAACTACTTGAGAGGAGACTAAATCGCCATGATTGAGATTAAAAATTTAAACAAAAGCTATGGCGATTTGCGTGTTTTAAATGACATCAGCGTGGATATCAAAAAAGGTGAAGTCATAGCGATAATTGGTCCAAGTGGCGGTGGAAAAAGTACATTTTTACGTTGCATAAACCGTCTTGAAGAGCCAGATAGCGGACATATCAAGATAAATGGCGAAGATATCCTCAATAAAAAATCAGACATAAATAAAATTCGCCAAAAAGTGAGTATGGTTTTTCAGCACTTTAACCTTTTTGCAAACAAAAACGTCTTGCAAAATTTAACTCTAGCTCCGATAAAAGCTGGGATCTTAGACAAAGAGAGTGCTGAGAGGAGGGCTGATGAGCTGCTAAAGAGCGTTGGGCTAAGTGATAAGAAATTTGCCTATCCGCACAAGCTCTCAGGCGGTCAAAAGCAGCGTATTGCCATCGCTAGAAGCCTAGCTATGGATCCAGAAGTGATACTATTTGACGAGCCAACAAGTGCGCTAGATCCTGAGATGATCGGCGAGGTGCTTGATATCATGAAAGATGTCGCCGCAAAGGGCATAACGATGCTTGTTGTAACTCACGAAATGGGCTTTGCAAGAAACGTGGCAAATAGAATTTTCTTTATGGACAAAGGCAAGATAGCCGTTGATGACACGCCAAAAAACGTCTTTACAAATCCGCAGCACGAGCGTCTGCGAGAGTTTTTAGGTAAAATTTTAAATCACTAATAAGGAGTAAAATGAAAAATTTATTAAAAGTTCTAGCGTTAGGGTTGGTTATGTTTTTTATAGGTTGTGGCGATGATAGTAGCAAAAAAACCGTTGCAAATGCGCCAGAAGCTAGCAAAGAGGTAGTTTATAAGGTCGGGTCAAGCGCTGATTATCCTCCGTTTGAGTATCTTGATGATAAAAATCAAATCGTTGGTTTTGAGATCGATCTTCTAAACGAGATCACTAAAAAAACTGGGATAAAATTTGACGTTGCAAATATGAGTTTTGATGGGCTGATACCAGCCTTAAAAACAGGCAAGATCGATATCGCGATAAGCGGCATGAGTGCGACTGATGAGAGAAGAAAGTCAGTTGATTTTACTAAGCCATATTATTTTTCAGAGAATTTATTTATCCGCAAAAAAGGCTCAGATGTAAATAAAGACAACCTTAAAGATAAGAAAATTTCGGCTCAAGTTGGCACACTTCAAGAAGAGGCAGCTAAAAAGATCACAACTCAGTCAATCCCAGCTGAAAACGTAGCAGCAGCTATAATGTCACTAAACGCCGGTAAGATCGACGTTGTGCTAACAGATAGCCCGATAGGTATAGAGTATCTAAAACAAAATCCAGACCTAGAGGAGTTTTTGAGACTTCCTGACGGCACAGAGGGCTTTGCGATGGCATTTGATAAGGGCAAACATACTGATC
>NZ_POYX01000002.1:0-15431 GCF_002913865.1 Campylobacter concisus | reverse complement strand
ATTATAGCTATATTATTTTTTTCTTACGAAAAATATTTAATTTAAAATTTGAATTTTTATCTTTGGTGTTACGAATTGTTAGTGTTTTTAAATTTCCTTAAAAGCACTCCTTTAGATATTTTAAAAGAAAGTATCGCTAAAATACGCACTAAAAATTTGTATAAATTTAAAGGTAAAAATATGTTTGAAGTCGTTATCGGTTTAGAAGTTCATACTCAGCTTAATACAAAAACTAAAATTTTCTGCTCTTGCTCGACTAGCTTTGGTGACGAGGCGAACACTCACGTTTGTCCGACCTGCCTAGCCCTACCTGGAGCTTTGCCTGTGCTAAATAAAGAGGCGGTCAAAAAGGCGATCAGCTTTGGCACAGCGATAAACGCTAAGATAAATAAAAAATCAGTCTTTAATAGAAAAAACTACTTCTACCCAGACCTTCCAAAGGCATATCAAATTTCACAGTTTGAAATTCCTATCGTGGAAGGTGGCGAGCTCATCATTGATGTAAATGGCGCTAAAAAACGCATCGGCGTAACCAGAGCGCACCTTGAGGAGGATGCTGGCAAAAATATCCACGAAGAAAACGAGAGTTTGGTCGATCTAAACAGAGCCGGCACGCCGCTTCTTGAGATAGTTAGTGAGCCAGACCTTAGAAGTAGCGACGAGGCGGTGGCTTATCTTAAGAAACTGCACTCGATCCTTCGCTTTTTAAACATCAGCGACGCAAATATGCAGGAAGGTAGCTTCCGCTGCGACGCAAACGTCTCTATCCGTCCAAAAGGCGATACAAAGCTTTACACAAGGGTCGAGATAAAAAACCTAAATTCATTTAAATTTATCCAAAAAGCGATCGACTACGAGGTAGAGCGCCAAAGTGCAGCTTGGGAAGATGGCAAATATGACGAAGAAGTCTATCAAGAGACAAGGCTCTTTGACACGACAAATTTAGTAACAAGATCTATGCGTGGCAAAGAGGATAGCGCGGAGTATAGGTATTTTCCTGACCCTGACTTGCTGCCTGTTGAGGTGCCAGAAGAGATGTATAACGAAGCGATCAAAATTCCAGAGCTTGCCGAACAAAAGGTCGCAAGATATGTTAGCGAGCTAGGCGTAAAAGAGAGCGATGCCTTAAATTTAACTCAAAGCGTTGAAATGGCTAGATATTTTGAAGAGCTAATCGCTGCTGGAATTTCTCCAAAGCTTGCTACTACGTGGCTAATAGTTGAGCTTCTTGGCCGCTTAAATAACGGCGTGACGATCGAGACAAGCCCAGTTAGCAGCGCTAAGATGATAAATTTACTAAAACGTATAGAAGATGGCACGATAAGCGGCAAGGCTTCAAAAGAGGTACTTGACTACCTTATGGAAAATGATGCGGACGTTGATAGCGTCATCGAAAAGCTTGGCTTAAAACAAGTGAGCGACGACTCAGCGATCGTTGCCATTATAGATCAAATTTTAGCTGCAAACGCCGACAAAGTAGAAGAGTATAAAAATGGCAAGGATAAGATGTTTGGCTTCTTCGTTGGTCAGGTGATGAAAGAGGGCAAAGGTGCCTTTAACCCAGGCAAGGTCAATGAGCTTTTAAAGGCTAAAATAGGCTAACAAAGGGCTAAAATGAGCATAGCAGTCATCGGAGCTGGTAAGTGGGGCAGTGCGTTATTTCACGCATTTAGTGAGAATAACGAGTGTGTCATCAGCTCAAGAACGCCAAGAGAGATGCCAAATTTTGTAAGCTTAGAAGAGGCTTTGGAGTGCGAATACCTAGTTTGCACGATCCCAACGCAAGCTACAAATTTATGGCTAAAACAAAACTATAAAAACAAAGGTCAAAAGATCCTAGTCGCCAGCAAGGGCATAGACACGGCAAATCTTAAATTTCTAAATGAAATTTATGAAGACTTTGTGGATAGTGAAAATTTAGCTTTTCTCTCTGGGCCAACCTTTGCAAAAGAGATCATGCAAAAGTTGCCTTGCGCTTTGGTGGTAAATTCTAAAAATCAAAATTTAGCTTTAAAATTTGCTTCATTTTTCCCAAGCTACATGAAAGCCTACACTTCTGATGATGTGATCGGCGCTGAGGTGTGCGGGGCGTATAAAAACGTGATCGCCATAGCTGGCGGTATCTGCGACGGTCTTGGTCTTGGCAATAACGCAAGGGCGAGCCTCATTTCACGTGGGCTTGTCGAGATGGCTAGATTTGGCAAATTTTTTGGTGCAAAAGATGAGACATTTATGGGGCTAAGCGGCGCAGGGGACCTTTTCTTAACCGCCTCATCGATACTTTCGCGCAACTACCGCGTAGGTCTTGGTATCTCAAGGCACGAGAGATTAGAGAAAATTTTAAATGAGCTTGGCGAAGTGGCAGAGGGTGTCGATACTGCAAGGGCTATTAGCAAGATCGCAAAAGAAAAGGGCATTTACGTGCCTATCGCTAGTGAGGTTGAAAATATGCTAAATGGCAAAGATGTTTTTGAGAGTGTAAAATCGCTTTTGGGAAGAAGATGAGAGCTTTTAAATTTATACTTTTTGTGGCTATTTTTGCTTTGGGGTTAAACGGCGCTGAAGTGAGCCTAAGAGCCAAGGTCTCACAGATGATAATGGTTGGCTTTAACGGAGCTAGCACAAAAGACGCTGCGTTTCGCGCGATGTTAAGCGACGCTGGGTATGAGAGATTTGGTGGTGTGATGCTACTTGGCAGAAACGTCACTAGCAAAGCCCAGCTAAAAGCTAGCATAAAGGCGATCAAAGAGAAAAGTCCTAAAATTTTCATCGCTATCGACGAAGAGGGCGGCAACGTGAGCCGCATGAAGGATAAGAGCTTTGACGGACCATATCCTAGCGCATACGAGGTCGCAAGCACGCTTGATATCAAAAGCGCATACGATCTCTACTCAAAAATGGCTATAAATTTAAAAGAGTGCGGCATAAATTTAAATTTCGCCCCAGTGGTCGATCTGCACGATGAAAACTCACCGATCATCGCCGCTAAGCAAAGGGCGTTTAGCGAGTATGCAAGCAAGGTGGTGATCTACGCTGATGCTTTTATGGACGCATTTAAAGAGCAGGGCATCTTAACGACACTTAAGCACTTTCCGGGGCATGGCAGCTCAAAAGAGGACTCACATAAAAATAAGAGCGAGGTCACGCTAAGCAAAGACGTGCTACTGCCATACAAAGACGCGATAAGCACTGGTAGAGCGCAGATCATCATGGTTGGGCACCTTTTTGTAAAGGGTATCGACGAGGACAATCCAGCCACACTTTCTAAAAAAATAATAACTGATCTTTTAAGAAATGAGCTTAAATTTAATGGCGTGGTTATCAGCGATGATATGCTGATGAAAGGCGTTGGTGGCGAAGCTTTAGCGCAAAAGGTGGTGAAATTTATAAACGCTGGTGGCGACATCTTGCTCTTTAGCGAGTTTAAGATAAACAACCAAAGAACGGCTGATCTAGTAACTCAGATCATAATGGATGCCGTAAATGAGAAAAAGATCAGCAAAGAGCGGATAGACGCATCATATAAGAGGATAATGGCTCTAAAAACGAAGCTTTAAATTTACACTAATTAGTTTAAATTTACTCAATTAAAAAATGTAAATTTGAGTAAAAATTTAATAGTTTGGACACAAAATTTAGAATTTGCTAAAAATACCAAAGTCACTCTCACAACCCATCAAATTCTTTTTTTAGTTCGTCTCTTAGCTCTTCGGCTCTATCTTCGCCGTTTTTGAAATTTGCCTTCACAAAGCCATCGATCTCGTCTAAAATTTCAACAAGTTCGCTCTCCCAGTTTGCATTTTCACGCTTTAAAAGCGCCTCGACCTTATCTCTTATCTGCTCTAAGGTATCAAGCGCCTTGTCCTTGTTGCCAGCCTCATTTAGCGCATCTTCAAAGAGTATGTCTTGCCTTAGAGCGTTTATCTTTTTTTGTATGACATTGCAAAATTTAGGGTATTTTTCAGCGTTGTTTAAATTTTGCAAAACCTCTTGCGCAGCTTTTTGATAAGCTGGCACCGCCCCTTCATCGTCAAGTTTTTTGGTTAGTTTTTGTATCTGAAAATATAAAATAAGCGCTGCAAAAAATGCAAGCAGCAAATAAATCGTAACGCTACTCATTTTTACTCCTTTTTCTAAATTTATCCACGCTAATTATCGCAAGCGCCAGCCAGATCATACAAAATGAGATGACTTTGTAGCCATCTAAAATTTCGCCGTAAATAAAGACCGCGCAAAGGATCGCGATGGTTGGCGAGATGTATTGCAAGTAGCCAATCGTCGTTAAATTTATCCTTGTTGTAGCTGCGTTAAATGCGACAAGTGGCACGATAGTTACGATGCTTGAAGCGATCATTAAAAGCGAGTCTTTGTTTAGTCCAAAGTGGCTTTGCGAGTGAAAAACCAGCCATAAAACGTAGCCAAGCGCAAATGGAAACATAAAAAATGTTTCGATAAAAAGCCCATTAAATGCGCTAATCTTCGCCATCTTTCTAACCATCGCGTAAAATCCAAACGAAAGTGGCAAGATGATAGAGACAAGTGGCAGGCCACCTTTGGCGTAAATTTGCACGCAGACGGCTGCGATGACGATGCAAACGGCTATGGCGCTAGCTTTGCTTAGGCGCTCTTTAAAGATGATGACGCCAAGGAGCATGCTTATCAAGGGATTTATAAAATATCCCAAACTCGTGTCTAAAATTTTGCCGCTACCCACCGCATAGACATAAACGCCCCAGTTTATGGTGATAAAAATACCGCTTAAAAATAGAGCCTTTAGCGAGCGGATATCTTTAAGAAGCGCAAAAATTTCGCCCATTTTGCCATTAATGCAAAGCACTGCCGCCATCAAGAAAAATGACCAGATTATCCTGTGGGCTAAAATTTCATAAGCATCGACATCTTTGCTAAAGAGGTTGAAATAAACCGCCAAAAACCCCCACATAAAAAAGGCGCTAAGCGCGAGAATAACGCCTTTTTGGCTCTCATTTAGTCTTGGTATTTTTGTCGCCTTTTATAGAATTTATACTATCTATCATCAAAAGCGTGACAGAGATGGCTAGGCAGATCATCAAAAAGTATGAGCTTTTCTCCAGTCTCTCGCCGATGGCAAATGAGACAAAAAGCATCATTATAGGCTCAAAATATGTAAGCAAACCTAGTACATTTATCGGCACGAGCGTGCTTGAGAGGATCTGGGCGATGAGGGCTATGCCGCTGATAGCACCAAGCAAGATGAGCAGATAGTAGATGTTTGGATTTTGGCTCATTACGTAGTCCATATCGGCTGTGAGCGCAAAATAAAATGAGAATAAAAACATAAAAATTATCTCTATAACAAAGCTTGAGAAATTTGCAAGGTTGTAGTACTTTCTAATGGTAAAATAGACTGGATAAAGGCAAAAAACTACAGCGCTCTCCCACGAGATGCCACCGCTTATGACCGCTGTGCTAAAGACGCCAATGGCAGCGAAAAATATCGATGCTAACTTTGTTTTTGAGAGGTGCTCTTTGAAAAATATCCGTCCAAAAAGGACCATGACTATTGGCATGATGAGGTAGCCGATAGAGACTTTTAGCGCTGCGCCGTTACTTGGAGCCCAGAGATAGAGCCACATCTGAAATGAGACGATGAGCGAGGTAGCAAGCAAAACTAGTAAAATTTTAGGTTTTAGCTTTATTTTTAGAAGTAAAAATTTGAAATTTCGCTGCTGTTTTAACAAAAAAATGGCGGCGATGACAAAAGGCATGGCAAAGATCATGCGGTATCCAATAAGAGCTTGTGTGCTGATGGGGTTCATGAGCACTGACATGTAGTAAATGCAGTTAAATAAAACTGATGCCAAAAGCGAATAAAAAATGCCTTTTATCATGAAAAAAATCTTCTCTTTTTCTGGGTAAATTTAAAGTAGCGATTGTATGTAAAATATCTTTAATAACCCATTAATGGCTTTTATTTTTTAAGTTTTGCGTGATATAATCTGCGCTAAATCAAGGTAAAAGATAGGAAAAATTTATGACTTGGAACAGAGATAGTTGGAGAGAATTTAATATCTTGCAACAACCAACTTATCCAAATTTAAAAGAGCTAAAAGAGGCTGAAGAAAAACTTAAAGCGCTTCCGCCTTTGGTGTTTGCTGGCGAGGCTAGAAGTCTTAAAAATGAGCTTGCAAAAGTTTGCAATGGCGAGGCTTTTTTGCTTCAAGGTGGCGACTGCGCTGAGAGCTTTACAAATTTTAACGCAAACAACATCAGAGATATGTTTAAGGTCTTACTTCAAATGGCGATAGTTTTAACCTTTGGCGGTGGCTGTCCAGTGGTCAAAGTAGGCCGCGTAGCAGGGCAGTTTGCAAAGCCTAGAAGTAGCGATTATGAAGAGGTAAATGGCGTTAAGTTACCAAGCTATAGAGGTGACATCATAAATGGCTTTGAATTTGACGAGCAGGCTAGAGTTGCCGACCCAAAACGCATGATAGAAGCTTACTATCAAAGTGCTTCTACGATGAACCTCTTAAGAGCCTTTTCAAGAGGAGGTTTGGCTGATCTTCATCAGGTGCATAAGTGGAATTTAGGCTTTGTTAAAAAGCCAGAGATCGGCGAGAAATACGCAAAACTAGCTGATGATCTAACAAAAACTCTATCTTTCATGGCAGCTTGTGGCATCACTTCGGCAAATACCCCAGCGATAAATCAAACCGCAGTCTATACATCTCACGAGGCACTGCTTTTGCCTTATGAAGAGGCGCTAACTAGGGTTGATAGCCTTAGTGGCGAGTGGTATGACTGCTCGGCTCACATGCTTTGGATAGGCGAGAGAACGCGCGGCATAAACGACGCTCATGTGCATTTTTTAAGCGGCGTTAAAAATCCTATCGGCGTTAAGATCGGACCAAGCGCGAAAGTAGAAGATGTCATTGCACTTGTAAATAAGCTAAATCCAGAAAATGAAGCTGGCAGACTAAATGTGATAATCAGAATGGGCGCTGATAAGATCGGCGAAAATTTACCAAAAATTTTAAGAGAGCTAAAGCGCGAGGGGCTAAATATCGTTTATAGCATCGATCCTATGCATGGCAATACCGTTAAAGCCTCGAACAACTACAAAACTCGTGAATTTAGTAAAATTTTAAGCGAGGTTAGAAGCTTTTTTGAAATTCATAAAGCCGAGGGCACAAGAGCAGGTGGCGTGCATCTTGAGATGACTGGCAAAGATGTGACAGAGTGCACCGGTGGCGCGCTAAACATCACTGAAAGCTCGCTAAAAGAGAGATATGAGACGCAGTGCGATCCAAGACTAAATGCCGATCAGGCTTTAGAGCTTGCATTTTTGATGGCTGATCTAGTTAAAAAAGCTTAAAATTTATAAAATTTGGAGAAAAATATGGCAAATATTTATGATCTGATAGTAGTTGGCGGCGGACCTTGTGGCATAGCTAGCGTAGTAGAGGCTAAAAGAAATGGCTTAAGTAATGTTTTGCTCCTTGAAAAAGGCGACAACCACAGCCAGACTATAAGAAAATTTTATAAAGACAATAAACGCGTGGATAAAGAGTATAAAGGGCAAGATAGCACGATCCATGGGCTAGTTTCGTTTGAAGATGGCACAAAAGAGAGCACACTTGATTATTTTGACAAGCTACTTGACTCTGAAAAGATCGAGGCGTTTTTTAACTCTGAGGTTGAAAGCGTAAAAAAAGAGGGAGAAATTTTCAAAGTGACTACCTCAAAAGCTGTCTATGAAGCCAAAAACGTCATGGTGTCTATCGGCAAAATGGGACGACCAAACAAGCCTGACTATAAGATCCCGCCATCATTAAATTCAGTTGTAAATTTTAACCTTGATAACTGCACAAACGGCGAAAAAGTGCTAGTTGTGGGTGGTGGCAACTCTGCGGTTGAGTATGCTATCGAGCTTTGTCAGTATAACAAAACGACGATAGCTTACAGAAAAGATAAATTTAGCCGTGTAAATGAGACAAATTTAAGCGCTCTTTGGGAGCTTGAGAAGCACAATAAGATAAAAGTAAGGCTAAATCACGATATAACCGAGATCGATAATGAATCAGGCAAGGTAAGAGTGCATTATGAAAATGGCAAAATCCGTGTCTATGATAGGGTTGTTTATGCGATCGGTGGCTCAAGTCCGGTTGATTTTTTACAAAAATGTCAGATAAAAACTGATGAGAAAGGCACTCCGATAGTTGATAGCAGCTACCAAAGCAGCGTGCCAGGACTTTACGTTGGAGGCGACATCGTTTTAAAAAATGGTGGCTCGATCGTGGTCGCGCTAAATCACGCTCATAGCGTCATCAAAGATATCTTAAAAGGCAAGGCACAAGCTTGATAAATAAAATCGCACTAGCTATTGTTTGTCTGATAGCTGGCTTTTCTCTCTCATTTTTGAAATTTCAAAAAGAGGACGAGGCGCCAAAAGATACTAATCAAACGATTTATTCTATAAATTTTGATGATCTCCCCGAAGAAGAGAAGCAAAGATATGTAAGCAAAGACGATCTTTACGAGTATGGCGGCTACATCACTCCAAAGAGCTACATGCAAAATTTTGTTGATGATAAGGATCTAAATTTATCAAACAATGTAAATGAGCTTCAAGAGCAAGTGCGCGAGCTAAGCAAAAAAAATGAAATTTTAGCCGCTGATAATGTCGATATGAGCGAGAAAAATTTAGACTTCATAAGCAAAATTTCAGAGATGAAAAGAAATATCGAAAATGAAAAAAACGAGATAGTTGAAAAAAATCAAAAGGCTCTTGGCGAGCTTGAGGCGCAACACTTTGAAAATATCCAAGCTTTGACAAAGCGCCTAAATGAAGCACAAGCTGATATGATAGAGAGTTCAAAGGCCTACGAAAAAAAGATAATCGACCTTGAAAATGCGATAAATGACGCTAGAAATGGCGATGAGAGCAAACTAAAAGATGCCAAGGCCAGCTTTAATAAATTTAAGGAGAGCTTTGAGGCAAACTACACTGCTTTAAAAGAGCAAAATAACGAGCTAAACGCGACACTTGTGCAAAAAGAGGCTCTTATAAAAGAGTATGAAAAAGCTCAAAGTGAAAAAGATAGAGGCGAGAAAAAAGAAATTTTGCTTTTAAAAGAGGAGATCGAGCGAGTTAAAAATGACGCCGACACTCAAAAATTTAGCTACGAAAAAGAGATAAATGCGCTAAATGATGGCTTTGAGACGCAAAAGAGCGTTATGGAGGATGAGCTTTCTAAAAAGGCAAATAAGATAATTGATCTGCAGGAGGCTCTTGAGTCAAGCAAGACTGCACTAAAAGATAGAATTTACGAGCTTGAAGAGATCAAGAAAAACCTAAACTCAAAAGATCTAATGGCGCAAAGCTATAATGGCAAAAATTTAGAGCTAAATGCCTCGCTTGCGGCACTTCATAAGAGTTTTGATGATCTAAGGCAAAAGAGTTTAAAAAGCGAGCAAGAGAACAAGCTTGCAAATGAAAATATAAGCTCGCTTAAAAAAGAGCTTGAGAGGGCAAATGCTCTAAATAAAAAGCTTGAAAAGCAAAATTTAGACGCAAACTCAACTCTAAGCGAGCTAAGCAAAAAGCTAAGTTTAAGTGAAGAGAGCTTTAAAAAGAGCCAAGAGGAGCTAAAAGCGCTTGATACAAAGACAACTAAATTTCTAAAAACGCTATTTGATCAAAATCAAACTATCTCTTTGCAGTCGCAAAAACTTGGCTCAAACGAAGGCGAGCTAAAGAATTTAAGCGCTAAGCTTGATCTAAAAGACGCGAAGATAAAAGAGCTTGAAGAAAATGTCACAAAGACAAGCCAGATGCTCCTCGCCAAGCAAAACGAGCTAGAGACTCAAAAAAGAACGCTAAAGATCGATATGCAAAACTATGAAATTTTGCGCCAGCAGATAAATATGCTACAAAAAAAGATAGTTGATACCTCAACCTTTTTAACTGATAACAACAAAAGTGGCGGCAAAAATTTACTAAGCTTGCAAAATGAACTAGAAAACGCAAAGCAAAAGCTAAACGAGAGCAACAAGACGATCGAGAGGTTAAACTCAAAGATAAGCGAGCTAAGCTCGAGTAGCCATAAAGGTGGAGCCGTAAATGCCCAGATCATCGAACTTCAAAAAGATATCGAGCAAAATTTAAACAGACAAGACGAGCTTGAAAATGAAAATGTAAATTTAAAAAATATCTTGCAAGCTACGACCAAGCCTGAGACCCCAACAAAGCTCGTCCTCATCTCTAGCATCGAGTGCGACGATATGGACTCAAAGGACAAAGTGAGCATAATGTGTAAAAACAGAGTTAGCGAGTTTTTGCAGAGATTTAACTCAAACTACATGTATGAGATCATCCCGATCGTGGATAAGAAAAATTTTGTCATCCCATCAAATGTCGCTCAAAATATCAAAAAAGATGACCTTGGCAAGCTAAATAACTACGTAAATTACGGCGTTGGCAAAGAGCGTGCAAAGGCAGCTGCTGAGCTTATCAAAGAGGAATTTGGCGACTTTGCAAGGATAAGTTTTAGCTCCGAAGTGATCGTAAAAGATGTGACGCGCGGCTTTATCATCAAGGTTTATAGATGATCTTGGCTCAGCTTGAAAATGGCTATCGCTACAACAGCGATACGCTCGTTCTTTATGATTTTATCTGCTCTAGTGTAGGCGAAATTTCTGGCAGGGTTTTGGACGTTGGAGCAGGGTGCGGGATACTTGGACTTTTGCTTAAGCGTGATTTTAAAAAGATAGATTTAAGCATGCTTGATCTTTTGGAGCTAAATAGCGAAATTTCTAGCTTTAACGCAAAGAGCAACTGCCTAGAGGCTAGAGCCATAACGGCTGACTTTGCAAATTTTAAAGATAGTGAGAAATTTGATCTAATCATCTCAAATCCACCCTTTTATCATGACGGTGTTACAAAAAGCCAAAATGAACACATAAAAGTTAGCAGATATGCAAGCTCGCTAAATTTAAAGGATTTTATAAGAGGCATAAGCGTAAATTTAAAGCCACATAAAAGGGCGTTTTTTTGCTATGCGCCAGATGATCTTAGCGAGATAGTGGCTTGTTTGAAAGAGCATAAGCTAAATTTGGTGAGTTTAAAATTTGTCCATACCAAAAAGGATAAGCCAGCAAATTTGGCTTTACTTGAAGTGCGAAACAACTCAAACTCAAAGCTAAAAGTCCTACCACCTCTTGTGATGAGCGAAGATGGCTCACACACGAAAGAGGCAAGCGAGATCTTTAAAAAAGCTGATACAAACAGCATCTCTTACAAGGAGATCGCGTGAGGGCTGATGGTTTTAGCTATGAGTTTGATCCTAGCTTTTGCGAGAGTTGCGGGGGCAAGTGTTGCACTGGCGAGAGTGGCTATATCTGGATAGATGAGGGTGAAATTTTAAAATTTTGTGCCGCTTTTGATATGTCAAAAGATGAGTTTGAGAGCAAATTTTTAATACGTGTTGGGCTTAGGCAAAGCATCAAAGAAAAGCCTTATGATGACGGTTTTGCCTGCATATTTTTTGATGAGAAAAACAAAAACTGCTCGGTTTATGAGCTAAGACCTAAGCAGTGCAGGACATTTCCATTTTGGGATTATTTTAAAAAAAACTTAGAGGAGCTAAGAGCAGAATGCATTGGCGTAAAATTTTAATAATTTTTATAAGCGTATTTTTTAGCACGCATCTACTTGCAGATGATAACAAAAGTGTAAATTTACGCCTAATGCAAGCTCTCATCTCGCAAGATAGTGGCGATGTAAATGCTAGCATCCAGACCTATCTAGGGCTTTTTAAAGAGACAAATCAAAAGACCTATCTAAAAGAGGCGATCAAGCTAGCCTTTGCTACAAAAAATGAAAATTTAGATAGTCTCATGGCTGAGGGCGAGAAGAGTTTAAAAGATGATAGCGATTTTATCAGGATCAAGGTTGCAAATTTAGTCAATCTCTCTAAGCTAAACGAGGCAAAAGAGCTGATGCAAGAGCTTGCTACAAAAGAGCCAAACGCTCAAAATTTGCTCATGCTTGGCACCATTTGCATGATGCAAAATGATACGGTAACGGCGCTAAAATACTTTGAGGAGGCATACTCGCTAAAGCCTGAAGAGGAGAATTTACTCCGCATAGTTGATATCCTTTTAAACCGCATGGATAATGTAAATGATGCGACAAAATACCTCGAGAAATTCCGCGAGGAGCAGGGCTGCACTCAAAAGACATGTGAGCTTTTGGCTGAAATTTACTCTCAGCAAAGAAATTTCCCAAAGGTGATCGAGCTTTTTGAAGAGATCTATGATATCACTCACGATACCACTTATCTTGATAAGATCGTGCAGTATTTTATCTATGATAAAAATTACAAAGCGGCTATTGAAATTTTGAAAAAATATGGCTACAACGACGCCACGCTTATGGATCTTTACGCTGCGACTGGAAATTTTGGCGATGCATACGTTTTGGCGGTTAAAATTTATAACGACAGCAGGGATCTAAATTTCTTAGCAAAGGCAGCCATTTACGAGTACGAGATGAACAAAGATAGCCTAGATGAAAAAAAGATCGCTGATATCTTAGATAAATTTGAAGCTAGCGTGCCAAAGCTTAATAATGATATGTTTTTTAACTACTACGGCTATTTGCTAATTGATCATGAGATAGACCCTAGAAAGGGCGTAGAGATGGTGCAAAAAGCGCTTGAGATCTCGCCAGACTCGCCTTACTATGAGGACTCGCTAGCGTGGGGATATTTTAAGCTTGGTGAGTGCAAAAAGGCAAAGGGCATAATGATTCACGCGATGAAAGATGTTGATTTTAGGACTTCAAAAGAGGCAAAAGAGCATTTACATCTAATCGAGCGCTGCATAATAAATTTAAACAAAAGGCTTAAAAAATGATACTTGATGAGATCATAAAAAAGACAAAAGAGGATCTAAAAAAGCGCAAGGCAGACTTTCCTATGGAGTGGCTAGGTCGCTCTCTGGCATACAATCCATACATGCCAAGAGACGTTCTGGGCGCACTTAGATCAAGTAAAGATGAGCCTATAAAGATCATAGCTGAGATCAAAAAAGCAAGCCCAAGCAAGGGCGTGATAAGAGAGGATTTTGAGCCGATAAAAATAGCGCAGGAGTACGAGCGGTACGCAAATGCTTTTAGTATCCTAACCGAGCCTCATTGGTTTAAGGGAGACATAGAGTATATCACGCAAGTTCGTCGCTACGCTTCAAGGCCGATCCTGCGAAAAGACTTTATCGTTGATAAGTATCAAATTTTAGAAGCGCTTGTTTATGGGGCGGACTTTATCCTGCTTATCGCCAAAGCGCTAACACAAGGCGAGCTAAAAGAGCTACTTGAGTACGCGCACCACCTGGGGCTTGAGGTCTTGGTAGAGACCCATGACGCGAGCGATGTGAAAAAGGCGATCTTTGCAGGAGCAAATATAATAGGGATAAATCATAGGAATTTAGATGATTTTACGATGGATATGAGCCTTTGCGAGAAGCTCGTGCCACTTTTGCCAAATGGCAAGATAATAGTCGCTGAAAGCGGACTTTACGAGCATGAGCAGCTTCGCGAGCTAAGTAAGATCGGAGTTGATGCTTTCTTGATCGGAGAGCATTTTATGAGGCAAGATGATATAAAAAATGCCGTTAAAAAGATAAAGGAGGGCGAGTGATGCAGCACCTTTGTGCCCCTTGGAGAAGCGAGTATTTCAGCGCAAAAAAAGATAGTTGTGTCTTTTGCGAGGTCATAAATTCAAAAGAAGACGACGAGAAAAATGGCGTGCTTTTTCGTGCTAAACACTGCTTTGGGATAATGAATTTATACCCGTATTCGCCTGGACACTTTATGATCATACCAAACCACCACACCGACAAGATCGAGGAGCTTGACGAGCAGACGTGGTTTGAGATGAGTAAATTTGTAAGGCTTGGGGTTGAAATTTTAAAAAGGGAGCTTCACGCTCAGGGCGTAAATATCGGTATGAATTTAGGCAAGGCAGCAGGCGCTGGCATAGCTGAGCACGTGCATTATCATCTTGTGCCAAGGTGGAGCGGGGATACAAATTTCATCACAACGATCGCTGATGTGAGAGTAAATGGCACGCCGTTTCATCCGCTTTATCAAAAGCTAAAAAAGGCTTTTAGTGGCGTTATTTGAGATTGATATCGAGCAGTGGCTTGAAAAAAGGGGCGACTTTGAAGTCCTAATAGACGCTAGATCGCCGCATGAGTATGCCTACTCACATATAAAAGATGCGTTAAATTTATACGCGCTTGATGATGCTGAGCACAAAGAGGTAGGCACGATCTACAAAAGCGACAGAGCCCTAGCTAAGAGCCTTGGTGCAAAATACATCTGCAAAAATTTGCAAAATATCATCGACGAGGTCTATAAAAGGTGCAGGGTCGGCTCAGCTATTGGCATCTACTGCGCAAAGGGCGGGCTTAGATCAAGCTCGGTTGGCTTTGTGCTAAGCATGATAGGATATAGGGTTTTTAGGCTAAATGGCGGCTATAAGGCTTATAGAAACCATGTTTTGGAATTTTTAGAGCGTCCTTTAAGCACGAAATTTATCACTCTTTTTGGCAACACTGGCTGCTATAAAAGTAAGCTAATAAGGGCACTTACGCCATCAATAGACCTTGAAGCGATGGCAAATCACCTAGGCTCAGTCTTTGGCGCGATAAACGGCGCGCAGCCTAGCCAAAAGTGCTTTGAAGATGCGTTATTTGAGGAGCTTTCTGCACTAAAAGATCAAATTTGCTTTATCGAGGGCGAGAGCAGAAGGATCGGCTCGCTAACACTTCCAAAAAGCCTTTATGAAGCGATGCGAAGAGGCATCTGCGTTGAGGTTAGCGCGAGCTTGGAGAATAGAATTTCTTGCATCACAAGCGACTATAAAAGTGTGGATAAAGCCTTTTTTGATGAGTGCATAAAGAAAATTTCGCCCTTCATCGACAAAGAGGCCAGAGATGAGGCGGTGGCCAAATTTAATGAAAACGACATTGCCAAAGTGGCTGAAATTTTACTCACAAAATACTACGACAAGGTCTATAAGAAAAATGAAAACATTAGCGTTTTTGTAAGCTCTGATGACTTTGATGAGGCTGTAAAAAAGCTAAATTTGATAAGAGATGAGGCTAAATTTTAAATCCTTTTGGCGCTTAGTTTGGGCTAAATTTCACCTCTAAATTTAAATTTACTCTCTTTGGCTGGGTTAAATTTACTTTTAAATTTAAAATAGATCGTTTTTTGCACTTAGAAATGGCTTATTTTAAGGCTGTTTTTATACTTCAATATAAAATTTCTTGCTATTTTTGTGAAATTTCTAGCCAAATTTTCTGGGTTACTGGGTTAAATTGGATTGGCTGGATTGGCTGGATTGGCTGGATTGGCTGGATTGGCTGGATTGGCTGGATTGGCT
>NZ_POYX01000001.1:0-20001 GCF_002913865.1 Campylobacter concisus | reverse complement strand
CTCTAAAGCCCTAAATTTACGTAAAGTTGATTATTAGATTGTAAAAAATATTATTTATACTTTAAATTTACATTATTTTATGATAATCGTTTTTATTTTAATCAAAGTAAAGCATTGGTAATATTTCACTTTAAAATAATCTCACAGGTGGTTTAACTAATGAATAAATTTTTTAAATTTATGCTTATCATGCTACTGCCTATCTGGCTTGTGGCAAAAAATGACGACTACACACAAGTCGCAGCTCAGATAAAAGAGTCATTACAAAAAGTAATAACAGAGTATAGAGCTGGCAATGTCGAGCAAGCAGTTAGCGATACTCAAAATGCTTATTTTGGTCTGTTTGAAGATGTCGAAGCTGGCATCAGAATAAATTTAGGTCAGAAAAAAGCTTACTCAATGGAGAAGCAGTTTGGCGAGATCAGAAAGGCGATAAAAGCTGGCGAAGCACCAGATGACGTGCAAAAAAGAATAGATCAGATAAATAGCGAAATCGCTGAAGTTTTGCCAGTTATCTTAAATGGACATAAGCTAGTTGGTGAGTATTCAGACACCCCAGCACAAGCTGCTGCAAGTGGCTATGACACTTCTAAATTTATCCCTGAGTGGAAGGTGGCATTTGAAAATTTATCAGCAACTCTTGATAAAGCTATAGCAAGCTACGAGGGCGATAAACAAGATGATGCTAAAAATTCTATCCAAGATGCTAAATTTAATGATTATAGAAACACTCAACTTGAAATCGCCGTTCGTCAATATATAGAAAATGGCAAAAGCATAGATGCTGATATCCAAAGAAAGATGGGTGAAGCGATCAGTGGCATCGCTAACGGCATAACAAAAGATGATTTTAAAACAAAGCTAGAAGAGATCAAAAAACTAGCTTATGATGCCGTTGCAAAACTCCCAGCTGAAACAGTAAAACTAGCAAAAGTTGATATGAGTAGTGCAGTATCTAGCGATAGCAGCGAAGATAGCGGCACAGACTACACTCAAACTGTTAAAAACATAAATGACAAAATTCAAGCAGCCATCGCGCTTTACAAAGGTGGCAATAGCGCTAAAGCTATGGGCGATATCCAAGACATCTACTTTGATGAGTTTGAAGGTAGCGGCATGGAGAACAAAGTAGGTGCGATAGATGTAAATTTAAAAACAGCTATCGAAGCTACATTTGGTAACCTTGTAGCCCTTATGAAATCAGGCGCAGACGAAAAAACACTTGAAGAGAGTGCAAGCAAGATGTCATCTCAGCTAGCAGCCGCACTTGAGAAAACTAGCGGTTCAAGCTCACCTTGGACGCTATTTATCTGGGCACTAACTATCATCTTAAGAGAGGGCTTTGAAGCTCTTATCATCGTTGCAGCCGTCGTTGCATATCTTGTAAAAACTGGCAATGCAAAATCTATGGGCAAGGTCGTATATAGCTCAGTTGGCGTGGCTGTCATCTTAAGCTTTGTCATGGCTTGGATAATGAACATCATCTTTGGCGAGGCAGCAGGTCAAAAAAGAGAGCTTATGGAAGGCATCACGATGCTTGTTGCAGTGGGACTTCTATTTTATGTTGGCTTCTGGCTTCTTTCAAATGCTGGTGCTAAAAAATGGAACGACTATATCAAATCTCACTTATCTGAGTCTATCTCAAGTGGCTCAAGCACGATGCTTTGGTGGACTGTATTTTTAGCGGTATTTAGAGAGGGCGCTGAGACAGTGCTATTTTATCAAGCGCTTATCTTTGACGCAAAAGACTCAGCTGGCTACTCAATGATCGCAGCTGGCTTTGTTGTAGGTCTTATCGTTCTTTTAATAGTCTATTTCTTATTTAAAATTTTCGCTATTAAAATTCCTATTAAGCCATTTTTTATATTTACATCAGCGATCATCTTTTACATGTCGATCGTCTTTGTTGGCAAGGGTGTTGGCGAGCTAGTTGAGGGCAAAATTTTCATCCCAACTATCATAAAAGGACTAAATTTTCCTGACTGGATGAGAGACTGGCTAGGACTTATGCCATATTACGAGAGTTTAATACCTCAAATCATTATGGTGCTTGCCCTAATTATAGGCATCGTTATCATGAAATCAAAACAAAATAAAAACTAATCTTATTTAAAGGAGAGGATATGAATAAAATTCTTAGTTCAGCTCTAGCACTTAGCCTAGCAGCTGGTTTTGCACTTGCTGGAGAGCACCCAATTGGCGAGCCTGTAGAGGCTAATGGCATGGAGATAGCTGCTGTTTATCTTGAGCCAATCGACATGGAGCCAAAAGGCGTTGATCTAGCTCCAAGCTTGGCTGACCTTCACTTAGAGGCTGACATCCACGCTATAAAAGGCAACAAAAACGGCTTTGGCGAAGGCGAGTGGATCCCATATCTAAAGATCAACTATGAGCTAAAAAACCTTGATAATGGTAAAACTAAAAAAGGTACATTTATGCCAATGGTTGCAAGCGATGGCCCACACTACGGCGCTAACGTAAAAATGGATACAGGTGTTGGTAACTATGAGCTTAAATTCCACATCGACAATCCAGAAAAACAAGGCTTTGGTCGCCACGCTGATAAAGAGACTGGTGTTGGTAAATGGTTTGAGCCTTTCACAACAACTTATAAATTTCAATGGACAGGTGGTCCTGTTAAATAATCGCTTTGGGGCGTTCTCGCCCCTTTTTAAAAATTCTCATAGGGTTTTGTTATGTCAATATACTTCTATCAGGTCTTTTTAGCCCTCCTTGGATTTACGCTTTTTGCTGCCTTAAATAACAATGGCAAAAGTTTAAAAACGATCTTTTTACCGTCATTTCTTGGCGTTGTTGCTGGTGTGCTTATCTTTAAAGCTGCTCGTCATGCGCTTGTTGATGACCAGTTTAAAATTTTCATAGATTCTGTGACACTGGTTTTTTTACTAATTAGCATTTTATGGATATTTTTCGAGCTTAAGATAGCAAAAATCGTAACGTTTTTTATTTTAGGCATCGGCTTTGGCTTTGGCTATAGCTCAAGTAGCGCATTGTTCCCACTTTTTGGCGGCGAGCTGCTTGACACACTTTCAGTCATTAGCTTCTTTTTGATGATCTTTGCGATGATCTTGATACTATTTTTATTTTTCTTCATTTCAAATTTAAAAGCAAGCATACCATCATCAGTAGCTAAAATTTTAGCTCTTATCACATTAGTATTTTTGCTAGTTGATAGAAGCTCACAAACTGCACTCGAACTTTTACGTGCAGGCGCTTTAAAGATAAGTAGCGAGCTAAATTCTCAAATTTTATCTATCAGCGCAAAAGGCATCTACGTCACAGAATTTAGTGCCTATTTTTACATAGCAGTGATCCTTCTTTTATGCATCATCGCGCTTTGCTTTGTGCCAAAGAGTATCGATAAGAGCACGTTTGGCTCTATCAAATACCGCTTTACAAAAGCCATTAGAGAAAATGTCTTTGACAATGCAAAATTTGCATTTTGCAGCGTTTTAATAGCGCTTGGATTTTCACTTTATTTTGATCTTTACGCATCTCGCCCACCTCAAATTTCAGAGCCACTCTTGGTTGAGCCAGTGGGAGATAAATTTATATTTGATGTTGATATGTTAAAAGATAATGAACTTCACAGATTTGCCTACATCACAGATGAGGGTAAGCAGATAAGATTTTTCTTGCTAAACCGCTTTAGCGACCGCCCATCTCCAGTCATCGTCTTTGACTCGTGTATGATCTGCGGCGACATGGGCTATATCAAGAAAGGAAACGACCTTATCTGCATCTCTTGTAACGTCAGAATTTTCTTGCCGTCAGTTGGTAAAGAGGGTGGTTGTAACCCGATCCCTATGGCATTTACCTTTGATGGTAAAAATATCATAGTTGATTACAAAACGATCGTCGCAGGGGCAAACTACTTTAGCAAGGTCGTCGAAAAGATGGTGCTTGACCCAGTAAGCCGCAAAAAGGTGAGCAATCTTGATTCAAGATCATATTTATACTACGGACGCACATATTTCTTTGAGAGCAACGAAACTCAGGCGAAATTTGAAGCAAATCCAGAAAAATATGTAGAAACAAATGGAACGTTAAAATGAAAAATATGCAACTAAGAATGATAAAAAGCTCGATCACTGGCTCAAAGGTGCAAAAGACGATGGCGTTTATCACCATCTTACTAGCTGCTCTTTTGATAGCTTGCATGCTAAATATCACGCTAAAAATCGGCGATCAAGTGGCAAGCGAGCTTAGAGGATATGGCTCAAATATCGTCGTTTTACCACGCGGTGAGAGCCTAAGCATCGAGATCGAGGGTAAAAATTTCACCCCACTAAAATCACAAAATTTACTCCCAGAAGCTGATATCTACAAGATAAAAGAGATCTTTTGGCGAAATAACATCGTCGCTTTTGCTCCGTTTTTAGAGACAAAGGTAAAAGACGCTAAGGGCGATGAGTTTAGCTTTGAGGGGACATATTTTGATAAAAATATCGGACTAAAAGATGAGCCAGAATTTAGCACAGGCGTTAAGAGTTTGTATGGATTTTGGGGTGTTGAGGGCGCTTGGCCAAAAGATGAGAGCATGGATGAAATTTTAGTAGGAGATGAGCTTGCAAAGGCTAAAAATTTAAAAGTTGGCGACAAGCTTAGCCTTGTGGGCAAAAACGGCACAAAAGAGGTTAGCGTGGTTGGCATCTTAAAAGGGGCAAGCGACGAGGCACATAAGCTAATAGGCTCGCTCAAACTTGCTGGCGATCTCTCAGGTCACGCTGGCTCATACACAAAAGCTGAGGTCTCAGCCATGACGATCCCAGAAAACGATCTATCGCTAAAAGCAAGAAGAAATTTAGACAACCTTGATAGCGCAGAGTACGATAAATGGTACTGCTCAGCCTATGCAGGCTCGATCGCATTTCAGATAGAAGAAAATTTACCAAATGTTAGCGCAAAAGCAAGCCTTCAAGTAAGCGACGCTGAGAGTAATATCGTAAAGAAAATTCAAAGCCTAATGGGCATCGTTAGTATCATCGCTCTTGTGGTCTCAGCCATCGGCATAACATCGCTAATGACAAGTGAAATTTACCGCCGCAAAAAAGAGATCGGTCTTTTAAAAGCCATAGGCGCAAGTAACTTTGAAATTTACGCTCTTTTTGCTAGCGAGAGCCTTGTGGTTGCCTTTTTTGCAGGCATCACTGGAGCATTTTTAGGATACGCGCTAAGCTACGTGATGTCTTACATCATCTTCTCTCACGGCATAGGCATAGCATGGATCGTGCTGCCAATAAGCGTGGCATTTGCCTTGCTCATCTCAGTCGTTGGCTCGCTAATGCCAATGAGAAACGTCATAAATTTACTACCTGCGGAGGTGCTATATGACCGCAAATAGCAAATTCTTTTACAACCTGATCTACAAAAGCCTAAAAAATGGCTCATCAAGGGTTATGGTCATCGTGGTCTCGATCTTGCTTGGAGCGTGCGTGTGTGCGGCATTTGTCAATGTCTATCTAGATATCGACTCAAAGGTCTCACGCGAGTTAAAAACTTATGGTGCAAATATGATCTTTGCTCCAAAAGATATGGCGACAAGTGATGATATGAGTGAAAAAACATATAATGAAATGATCGCTAAGGTGCCAAAAGATAAGCTTCTCGGCGAGAGCGGTTATCTCTTTGCTCAGGCAAATATCGGCCCAACAAACGCCATCATCATGGGGACAAAATTTAGCAATCTAAAAAAGGTTAAGCCGTTTTTGGATGTTAGAGATGGAACTATGATAAATGTCGATTTTGACGATAAAAACGTTCTAATAGGCGTCGATCTAGCTCGTCAAGCTGGCTTTAAAGCAGGCGATGATATAGAAATTCGTGCCATTGGCTCAAATGAGAGCATAAATGTAAAGATAAAAGGCGTAGTGGCAAGTGGCGACAAAGAAGACGCTCTTTTGATCACGTCGCTATCTTTGGCTCAGAAAATTTCAAACAAAGCTGGCAAGATAAACTATGCTGAAGCTGTTGTACTTGGAAATTTTGACGAGATAACATCGCTTGCAAAGACTATTAGCAACGACGAAATAGTCGCAAAACCAGTGGCAAAGGTCTCAAAATCTGAAGGCTACATCTTAGAGAAGATCAAGCTTTTAATGGCTCTTGTGAGCCTTGTCATCTTGCTTATCACTTCAATGTGCGTAAATACAACGCTTAGTGCTATCTTGCTCTCTCGATCACGTGAGATCGCGCTTCTTAGAGCCATAGGCGCAAGCAAAAAAGACGTGCTAAGACTATTTGGCTTTGAAACATTTGTGACGGCGCTCATCTCAGCGTTAGTTGGAGCGTTTTTAGGTTATCTACTAGCTCAAATTTTAGGTTATGCGATATTTGATTCTAGTATTGATTTTAGAATTCTAAGCATCCCAGTAGCTGTGGTCATATCACTTCTTTTTGCAGCGATCGCAGCGTTTTACCCGATTAAGCGGGCACTTAATAACAAAATGGCAGATACACTAAGAGGAGAATGATATGCAAAATGCACTAGAACTTAAAAATATTTGTAAAATTTTTGGCGATGTAAAAGCACTTGATGATATAAGTTTTGAGGTTAAAAAGGGCGAGTGGGTCAGCGTCATGGGACCAAGCGGTAGCGGTAAGAGCACACTTGTAAATATCCTTTCTCTAATGGATACTCCAAGTAGCGGCGTATATATGCTTGGTGGCGATGATGCGAGCAATCTAAATGCCGATGATACACTTAAATTTAGACGTGAAAAAATCGGACTTGTCTTTCAGCAGTTTCATCTCGTGCCATATCTTAGCGCGCTTGAAAACGTGATGATAGCGCAGTATTATCATAGCTCAGTCGATGAAGAGGATGCTAAAAAAGCCCTTGAGGCAGTAGGACTTTCTCACAGGCTAACGCACAGACCAAGTCAGCTAAGTGGTGGCGAGCAACAACGCCTTTGTATCGCGCGCTCGCTCATAAATGACCCTGAAATTTTAATAGCAGATGAGCCAACTGGTAACCTTGATGAGGCAAATGAGAGGATCATACTTGATCTATTTTGCAAGCTAAGAAAAGAGGGTAAGACGATACTTCTAGTCACTCACAATCCAGATCTAGGCGAGTATGGTGATAAGATCGTCTATCTAAGACATGGCAAACTAGAGAAAATTCGCACTATCGAAAATCCAAAGGTACCAAATGCGATATAAAATTTTACTCTTATGTCTAGTCTCAGCCCTAGTTTTGGGCTGCGTCAAGCAGTATGAGAAGCACCACATCACACTAAATGACTCAAGCGGCATCGACACGCAGTTTTTCCCAACCGAAAAGCGCCTAAAGATAGGTGACAAGCCATATATGCTCTTTTTCTTTGGCACTGACTGCGGAGTGTGCAAGGCTGCGATCCCTGATCTAAACGCACTTGAAAAAGAGTATGGCAAAGAGGTTCAGTTTATTGGCATTTTAGGACCTAGCAAGGGCTTTGATAAAGATATCGAGCTTTTAAAAGAGCACAACATCACTTTTAAAACCACAAGCGATAAGGTTTCGGTGGATTATTTCAGTAAGGCAGTTGGTGGCGTTATGGGCGTGCCAGTTATCTATTTTTTTGATAAAGATGGTAAGATGCGATCAAAATTTATCGGTCTTACACCAAAAAGTGTGCTTGAAGGTGCTATAAGATCGCTCTTATAGGAGTGAAGATGAGAAATTTATTTTTATTTGTCCTGGCGTTATTTTTTGTCGGATGTGCTAGCAGTACGCCAAATATCTCGGTAAAAACGAGCGATCCGATCTTTTTTACACTTGGTGAAGCAAACAAAAGCGTCTATGTAAATTTTAAAAATAGCGCGACCGGACAAGATGTAAATGCTGAAATTTTAAGCGAATTTGCAAAGGCTGGCTTTAGAAATGAGCCAAATATCAAAAATGCCGACTTCATCATCCTTGGCGACGTGCAAAGCTTTTCTAGGACAACCAAAAGAGATCCTAGATTTTCAATGGGCATGGGATATGGCTTTGGCAGACCAAGTTTTGGCTTTGGCTACTCGATGTTTTTCCCATTTGACTATGATGACGATGATGACTTTAGCACAAACAGCTATGCTTACTACATGCAAGTAAGCGTGCTAGTGCGCCCAAAAGATGGCGGCGAGAAAGCGACAAATATCTCGCTCATGCAAGCTGGCAATGTCTATTCGCCAAGCTATATCTGGCCATTTTTCAAAGAGCGCCTAGCAAAACAGATCGTTAGCTTTTTTTATAACGTCTCACAAAGGTAGAGAAATTTAGCAAAATTTAAAAGGAGTTAAGATGCTAGTTGATGGAAGCTACGAAATTTTATCTTGTGATGATGTGGAGCTTGGTATAAAAAGAGACTCTTCTCTATCCTTTTATGCCTGTTATGACGATGTCAAGGAGGCAAAAGCTCTTTTAGTCATCATTCCTGGTCTTGGAGCAGACTCTGACTCTGGATATAGAACCCATCTCATGCGAACCATGGCAGAGCACTATGATGTGGCATGCATTAGTGTGGATTATCACTGCATAGGCAACCGCCCACAGCTTGGAGCTCAATGTTTGTTAGATGATTTGGACCGTGCGATATTAATAGATGAGTTAGCCAAAATTGGTATAACATTACCAATAGACATAAAGGCGGTCGATAGTTATAAAAAAACATGTTTTTTATTTGAAAGTCTTAGTGAGGAGATCACTCTTAGAAAAAAGGCAAATATTTTGCCTGCAAGTTATAAGCTAAATTTGAGTTGCACAATGTATCCAACAAAAGATGAATACCAAAATTTTGGCATTATGCAAGCTACTGATATATTAAATGCTATTCTTTATACTAAGCATAATTTATGCGCTGGAAAATTTAGTCAAATTCCTGTTATTTTGGTAGGAAGTTCACATGGTGGCTACCTTGCAAATTTGTCAGCTAAAATTGCTCCGTGGCTAGTAGATGCTGTGATAGATAATAGCTCTTATGCTATATTTTTATGGCGTCTTATTGGCTTTGGAAAAGAGATTGATTTTACTAAATTTTTTTGTTGCGCGACTGATGGTTTTTATCAAGATATTTGCCTCTATCTTTTTGATAAAACCTATTGGACACTAGATAAAACTTCACCATATTATTTTAATGAATCTAGAGAAGAGATAAGAAATATCTTAAATCCAAAACATTTAAAGGTACAGAGTAAATTTAGAAAGACGTTTTATATTGGATATCATTGTGTGAATGATGATCTAGCTCCAGCAAAGGATAAAACCGAGCTTTATGAGGCTCTTAAAAAACTTAAATTTGACGCGACGCTTCATATGATAAAAGATGAGAGCGAGGTTGATGGCAAATTTATAAAGTCTCTAACTCACGGCATGGGGATGTCTTATAAACTGCTTTTGCAAAGAGAGCTTCCTGACGTTATGAAGAAAATCTTGTCTAAAAAAGATAAAAAAGATGAGATCAATGAAAGATGCATAGAGTATAAATGCGGTGATTTGCTTTATAAATTTAGTGAAGTCTCAGATCATATAAGGCTTGAGGTTACTAATATTTAAATTTAGAGCCGTTTTTATCTAAAGCTAGGCAGACCAAATTCAAGCTCCTAGCTTTAAATTTCTTTAGTTATCTATCATAAAATCATAAAATTCGTTGTTATATCCTACGTTTCCTACTTTGCTGTATTGTATAAGTGCTGCTTTTATGTTATCGATTTGCTGATACATAAAGCCAAGAGCGGCTCTGTTTTCAACAGCGCTTGGATCATTTAGCTTTGTTAGCTCCAAAAGTGCGATCGCATTTGTTATTTTGTTCGCTCCAGTCGCAGCCACACTTGCTAAAAAGAGCGTTCCAGCGTCATTTATCTTAAACTCGTCTATAGCCTCATTATAAAGCTTAAAACTCTCGTCAAAGTCATTTGTAAAGATATCCACATAGGCTAGAGTTTGGATCAAATTTATATTTTTTGGCGCGCTCTTTAGCTGGGCTCTTAGCTTATCGCGCTCCCTTGTTAGCAGGCCTGAGATCTGAAGTAGTTTGATGTATTGCTTTTTTATGATGTCAGCGCCGTGATAAAAGGCATTTGAGTCGAGATTTTTATCGTTAAAGTAAATTTGTATCGCTTTTGCGTACTCTTTGATGTTTTGATCTTTGTTTTTGGAGATGAAATTTAAGATATTTGCGATGATGTCGTTTGGCAAGATTTTCATGAGCTCATCAGCTTTTTTTGACATTAGCTCATCGTTGTTTGAAATTTTAGCGGTGATGATATCAAAGGCTAAATTTAGCGTCGTAGGCTCTTTTGGCTCTTCAAGCCACCTTATCATCGCGCTTTGGTTGCCACTAACTAGGCTTAAAAGTGAGGCATATAAATTTACAGGCTTTAGGCTTTTGTCGTTTTCTAAATTTTCGCCGATCTCTTCAACAAGTTTTGGGTTTAAATTTCTATTTATATCCATACAGATCGCGCCAAAGATGCCTGAAAGATGGTTATTTACATCTTGATGATAGCTTGCTATAAAGTGCTTTGCTGCAAGGCTAAAATTCCCAAGCTGAGCGTAGCTTAGAGCTAGGTTATACTGCAAGATCGAGTGGTTTGGATAGGCTTTGGCTAGCTCTTCAAAGTCCTTGTTTGCCTCTTTTAATCGGTAGTTAAGTGCCTTTGCGATGGCTTCACTAAGTTTTGCATTGACCTTTGAGGCGGCGGCACTTTGGCTAAGGTAGTCATTTGCCGCTGAGGTGTCATCTAAAAAGACGCTAACTCCGCCCTTTCTTATCTGCTCGATGCTCTGTTTTGCGTCAAAGACCTTGTAAGGCGCAAAGTAAAATAGCGTCTCGTAGCGCCTTGTTCTATCAAAAAACATATCGTCACTAAAGTGCGCCTGAGCTAGGCTGACGTCAAAGAGATCTGGCTTTAGTATGGTCTTTATCTTGTAAATTTTACTTGGCATCGAGGCGTTGTAGTCATAAACATCTTTGATAAATGCCGCTGCGTCGCCATAATCAGCAGTCTTTAGATCGATTAGCGCCTCAGTCATCTTGATAAGGTCGATATTTGGCGTATTTTTAGAAGCCTTTGTTAGATGGTCTCTTGCCTTGTCGTATTTGCCAAGCCTTGCATAAAGCTGCGCTAGCGTAAAGTCAGCCTTAAACGCCTTTTGCCCTTCAAGCTTAGCTATGGCTCTCTCGTCATCTCCAAGAAGCGATAAAATTTTGGCGCTCAAGTAGGCATACTCACCCTTGTAGTCATCTGTGCTAGGGTGAGAGAGAGCTTGCAATGCCTCGTAGTAATTACCCTTGTAATAATTAACCAGTGCATAGTAGTAGCTGTAAAGTGGCGAGCTGTTTTCATACTGCAAAAAGGAGTCTGCAAGCCCTATGTAGTAGTTGAAATTTTTGGTGTTATTTAGCTCAAGTGAGCAAACAGCGGCGTTTATGGCGCTCACTGCGGTATTTTCTCGGTCAGTTATCGCCTTGTTAAACGAGATGATCGCCTCGTCGCATTTTTCTTGTTTCATCTGCGAAACGCCTAGGTTGTAGTTTGAAAGTGACTGGTTATAAACAGCTATGTTTTCATAAATTTTTAACGCTTCAAATTTATTGCCGCGCTCATAAAGCTGGTTTGCCTTGTTTATCATCTCATCGATCTTTGAAGCGCCAAAATTTTGCGTTTGGTAGTTGTTTTCTATATTTTTTACGATAGCTGTAGTGTCTATCTCCTCTTTTTTATCTTTTTTTAGCAAAACAATTAGCAAAACAGCGATCAAGATGACAAGCACCAAAACAGCCGAACCGATGATGATAAAGAGTTTTTTCTTGCTCTTTTTTACTGGTATTGGCTCTGGGATGCTCTCATCTTGCAGCACGCCATCACTTGCGATGCTCTCAAGCGAGACGATCTCTTCAGGTGCCTCGGTTTTTGCCTCCTCAGGCGCTTGCTCTGCTTGCTCGCCAGGTGGTTTTAGAACTACAACCTCGTCATCAGCCACTACATATACCTTTTAAGAACTTCTGGAATTTCGATAGTGCCATCAGCCTTTTGGTAGTTTTCCATTATCGCTATTAGGGTCCTGCCAACTGCCAAGCTTGAGCCATTTAGGGTATTTACAAGCATATTTTTCTTGCCATCTTTAAAGCGAATTTTCGCTCTTCTTGCTTGAAAATCACGAGTGTTAGAGATAGAGCTTATCTCGCGGTATTTGCCCTGACCTGGTAGCCAAACCTCAAGATCGACCGTCTTTGCTGCACTAAAGCCTAGATCGCCGCTGCAAAGTAGCATGTGGCGGTGAGGCAGCCCAAGGCTAGTTAGTAGGTCGCTCGCGCAAGATATCATCTCAGCAAGCACGCCCTCGCTTTGATCAGGTTTTGTGATGCTTACAAGCTCGACCTTTTCAAACTGGTGCTGACGGATCATGCCTCTCGTGTCACGTCCTGCTGAACCTGCCTCTTGGCGAAAGCATGCCGAGTAGCAAGTCATCTTTATAGGCAGCTCGCTGGCTTCAATAATGGTGTCATTGTATAAATTTGTCACAGGCACTTCGCTAGTTGGGATGAGATAGAGGTCTTCGTCGCGCACCTTATAAAGATCCTCTTCAAATTTAGGCAGCTGACCGGTGCCAAAAAGCGTGTTTGAGCTTACTAGATAAGGGACATTTACAAGCTCAAAGCCACGCGCGCTGTTAAAGTCGATCATGTAATTAACAAGCGCTCTACTAAGCCTTGCTCCCATGCCGCGAAGCACGGTAAAGCGAGATCCTGAGAGCTTTGCGCCTCTTTCAAAGTCAAGCCAGCCAAGGCTCTCACCTAGCTCCCAGTGCTCCTTTGGCTTAAAGTCAAATTTAGTAGGTTCAAGCACCGTTTTTATGCAGACGTTATCGTCCTCATCTTTGCCAAATGGCACATCATCGTCAGTGATATTTGGCACGCTAAATGAAATTTGCTCAAGTTTTTCTTCATATTGTTTAACGATCTCATCAGCATCAGCAAGGGCAGCTTTGTTTAAATTTAGCTCATTTTTTAGCTCGCTCACGTCTTCACCAGCTCTTGCTTTTACGCCAAGCTCTTTACTTTTTGCGTTTTGGATAGCTTGGAAATTTTCAAGCTCTTTGCGCTTTTGTTTTAGCTCGTTAAAAGTTTGCAAAAGCTCGTCTAGCAAGCTAGCTTTAACGTTTTTGCCCTCTAGTTTTTTTACGAATTCATCGTAGTTTGTCTCAAGTAGTTTTAAATTTATCATTATCCTCTCCTTAAACCATAAACATAACTTTTGCAAGCAAAACGATTATCACCGCAAGCGTAAGTGCGATAGGGTGGATGTTGCCAAGTGGGCTAGGGCGCTTAAATATAAATTTGCAGCTTAAATTTACTATCACCGCAGCCACTATCACCATCGCTAAGCAAAATTTGATCATTAAAAATATCTGCAATTTTGTCTCAAAGTAACCTCCAGCCTTGCTACCGACTAAGCTACTCATCATCATGCCACCAGTTAAAACTAAAAGTAGCAGACAAATAGGCATGATCCTAATAGCTACCGAGCCGATGGCTTGCTTTGCCTTTTGCGCAAGCTCTGGTGGCAGCTTTTTGCTCGCCGCTCTTAATATGATCACATCAAAAAATAGATAACCAACAAATATGATTGCACAAAAAAGGTGGATTATCTGCGCGTATGGGTATAAATTTTGCATTTTTTTCCTTATCTGTAAATTCCAACTGCTTCACGCACTTTTTTTATCGTTTCGTGAGCTACATTTTGAGCTTTTTTAGCGCCTAGATCTAAAATTTTAGCCACCTCGTCAGGATTATTTTGATAGTGCTCAAATTTCTCTCTTGCCTCTTTAAAATAGTCCCAAACAAGCTCGTTTAGATAGGCTTTAAAGTGTCCATGCCCCTCGCCGCCACGCTCATATCTTGCCTGCAAGTCGCGCTGTCCGCTCTCGTCTAAAAATAGCTTTGCGATATTATAGACGTTGCAGTTTTGCCACTGCTTTGGCTCTTCAAGCGGTGTGCCATCAGTTACGATGCTAGAAATTTGCTTTTTAAGCGTCTTGGCGTCTGCGAAGATATCGATCGTGTTGCCGTAGCTTTTACTCATCTTTTCGCCGTTTGTGCCAGGCACGGTAGCGACATTTTCATCGATCTTTGCCTCGGGCAGAGTGAATATCTCGCCATGTTCGTTGTTAAATTTGATCGCAATATCACGCGCGATCTCTACGTGCTGGATCTGGTCCTTGCCCACAGGCACGACCTGCGCGTTATAAAGCAAGATATCAGCTGCCATCAAAACTGGATAGCTAAAGAGTCCGTGGTGCGAGCTAAGGCCCTTTGCGACCTTGTCTTTGTAGCTGTGCGCGCGCTCAAGTAGGCCCATAGGCGTGTGCTGGCTTAGCACCCAGTAAAGCTCAAGCACCTCTTTAATGTCACTTTGCACCCAGAAAATGCTCTTGTTCGGGTCGATCCCAAGCGCCAAAAAGGCACACGCAGCGTCAAAGGTGTTTTGCTTTAACGCCTTTGCTTCGCTAAGACTGGTCATCGCGTGGTAGTTTGCTATAAACATAAACATCTCGTTTTTTTCTTGCATATCAACCATCTGCTTTATCGAGGCAAAATAGTTGCCTAAATGCAGCTTTCCGCTTGGTTGGAGGCCGGTTAATACTCTCATCTTATCCTTTCAAATTTTGGCTTTTTCTCGTGAGTGCTTTTGATAGAGTTTTGAAATTTTAAGCTTTCGGCAGACTAAGTGTCTAGCCTTGGCTTAAAATTTCCTCACAACTCTCAAAATCATCTCACGATACTTTGCTGAAATGCTTTGTTAAATTTCAACATCACGTCAGACTTTTACCGTATCCAACTTGATCTTAAAATTTAGCATGGCAGACTAAATACCTAGTCTTGATTAAAATTTGACTGCACGACATTTGTCGCTTTAGCGCTCTAAACAAAGAGAAGCAAAAATTTATCTCAAAACTTCGCCAAAATTTCTCACTACAAAATGCTAAATCTAGCTCAAACATCACAAATTCCAACACCACACTAGACATCCATCTAGCCTGATCTTGAAATTTAGTTGCAAGCAGCTCTCGCCACTTTGCAACTAAATTTAAATTTTTAAAAGCATCCTTATCTCTTTTACGATCTGCTTTGGGGTCTTGCCCTCCACTTCGATGATATAATCAGCCTTTTTCTCATAAAGCTCCTCACGCTCCAGATGTAGCGCCTCAGCCTTTTTTAGGTCGCTTAAAAGTGGGCGTTTGGCGAGCTTTTTCTCGCTATTTTTGCTGTTTTTCAGCCTTTGCATTATCGCTTCAAAGCTTGCTTTTAGATAGATTATAGTGCCAATTTTCTTTAAATTTTTAACTTTCGCAAAGCCCCCACCTGTCGATATTATGCTATTTTTGACATTTGTCGCTAGAAATTTAGCAAGGTCTTTTTCTAGCTGCCTAAAATGCTCCTCTCCGTACTCTTCAAATATGGTTTTTATCTTCATATTTTGAGAGCTTTCCAGCAGGTCGTCGCAGTCAAGATTCATAGTCTTTAGCGCCTTGCTTAGCGCCCTTGCAGTCGTGCCCTTGCCAACGCCCATAAACCCTATTAAAACGATATTATTGTTCTTTGTCTTCATCACTCTCTCCACGTTTTTTAGGGATCAGCACGATAGGCACGCCAGTTAGGTTAAAGCTCTCTCTAAGCTTGTTCGTTAGGTAGCGTTTGTAGCTAAAGTGCAGGCATTTTGGGCGGTTCATTATGAGCGCTATCATGATAGGTGCTGTCTTAAACTGCACTGCGTAGTAAATTTTCACGACCCTGCCTTTGTCGCGTGGCAGTGGGTGCGCTTTGGTCGCTTCAGCGATCACTTCGTTTAGCTTTGATGTTTGAATTTTTTGGGTGTAGTTTTTGTAAATTTCAACTATGAGCGGGTAAATTTTATGCACTCTTTTGCCACCAAGTGCCGAAACGCTGATGATCGGCGCGTATGAGAGAAATTTAAACCTATCTTTTATTTCTTTGCAAAGCTCGTCAAATTCCTCGCTGCTTTTGTCCCATTTGTTTAGCACGATGATGACGCCAAGCTCAAATTTTGAGGCAATACCAGCGATACGCTCGTCTAGCTCGGTTAGCGGCTCAGAGCTATCTAGCACTAGTAGCGCCACATCCGTCTCTTCTAAAATTTTCTCAGTTCTATTTAGTGCGTATCTCTCGATACCCTCGATCTTGCCACGCTTTCTGATACCAGCAGTATCGACAAACTCAAAAACCCTGCCATTATGCTCGTAAATTTCATTGACTGGGTCGATCGTAGTGCCTGCGACGTCGCTAACAACGGCGCGGCTCTCTTTTACAAGGGCGTTTAGAAGTGAGCTTTTGCCGACATTTACGCGTCCTATGATGCCAACCCTAATATTTTTGCTCTCGTAGTCTATCTCGTCGCTTAGCTCGCCCTCGTCGTTGTAGTTTTCTAAAAAATCATCAAAATCATCGTTCAAATCGGCCTTTATCTGCACCTTATCTTCTAAGTGTTTTGCTAGCCAGATGCTAAGCTCATCAACTCCTGTGTTGTGGCTTACTGAAATGCCAAATGAATTTTTCGCACCAAAACTTACAAATTCCCACTCTCTTTGCTCGTCTTTTTTGCTGTCGATTTTATTTATGACTAGAGCGATTGGTAAATTTAGCTTGCTAAGCTCGTAAAAAATAGCTCTATCATCGTCATCTGGCATCATTTTGCCATCGACCATGTAGAGGATGACGTCTGAGTTTTTAGCCTCTGCCAAGGTCTTTGCTTTTACGTTTTTAAAAAGCTCGCTGCTATCATCAAGCCCGCCGCTGTCGATTAATATACACTCTTTGCCCTCAACTTCGATCTTGGCTTTGTTTGTATCTCTTGTGGTGCCGCTAACGTCGCTTGTTATGGCGATGCGTCTTCTTGCTAAGCGGTTAAAAAGTGAGCTTTTGCCGACATTTGGCTTGCCTACTAATATTACTTTTTGCAAATTTTGTCCTTTTTATGATGGCTGATTATACAAATTTTTCTCTTATATAAAGTATAAAATTACGCTTAAAAGCGCCGAAATAAAAGAAAAAATCAACCAAAATTTAAGCCATTTTTTATTAAAATGAGTGCTTTAAATTTAGAGGTTTTGCGATGTTAAAAAGGTTTTATATTTCACATCTTGGCATTTTTTATATGCTCTTTGCTTGCTTTATGTTTGCCGTGACTGGCGCATTTGCAAAGTATCTGAGCAAAGATATGCCTTCTATAGAGGTTGTATTTTTTAGAAATTTGATCGGACTTTTCATCGTAATCTACGCCATCTATAAATTTCCATTTAAACAAACTGGCGGGCACTTTTTCTTGCTGATGTTTCGTGGTTTTGTGGGTACGGTGGCGCTTTTTGCATTTTTTTATAACGTCGCACACGTAAATTTAGCCACAGCCTTTACCTTTCAAAAGACAAACCCGATATTTACAGCCATTCTCGCAGCTATTGTTTTTAAGGAGCGTCTAAGCTCGCTTGGCTGGTTTGCTGTCTTTTTAGGATTTGGTGGAATTTTGCTTGTTATCCAGCCAAATTTAGGTATCAATAAAACTGACATCATCGGCATTTGGAGCGGCCTTGGAGCGGCTATTGCCTACACAAGTGTCAAGGAGCTAAACAAGAGCTACGGCACAAATATCATCGTGCTAAGTTTTATGCTTTGGGGCTCGTTTTTGCCGCTTATTTGTATGGGGCTTGCGGAGTTTTTTACCTACGAGCCGCTTGATTTTTTATTTTCTAAATTTACTATGCCAAGCTGGCACAACGTCGTTTTTATCTTGCTAATGGGGCTTAGTGGCTACTATTTTCAGGCGTTTATGACAAAGGCCTTTGCGGTTGGCAAAAAAGCTGGTGTGATCGCTGCGGTTAGCTACGCAGACGTCATTTTTACGCTTATAATTGGCTATTTTATGGGCGATGCGTTGCCAAATCACCTAGCGCTCGCAGGTATCGTGCTTGTCGTGGTGAGTGGAATTTTAGTTGTTAAAGAAAAATAAAGGAGAAAAAATGATATTAATCGCTGGACCTTGCGTGATAGAGAGCAAGGAGCTTGTTTTTGAAGTGGCAAAAAGGCTAGTTAAATTTAATGAAAATCCAAAGCTTGATTTTTACTTTAAGTCGAGCTTTGACAAGGCAAATCGCACGAGCATTAGCTCATTTCGTGGCCCTGGGCTTGAAAAAGGCTGCGAAATTTTGGCTGATGTAAAAAAAGAATTTGGCTTTAAAATTTTAACCGATATCCACGAGAGCTATCAAGCTCAGCCAGTTGGCGAAGTGGCTGATGTGCTGCAGATCCCTGCATTTTTGTGCCGCCAAACTGACCTGCTAGTAGCGGCTGCTAAGACAAAAGCAGTCGTAAATATCAAAAAAGGGCAGTTTTTAGCGGCGTCTGCTATGAAACACTCTGTTAAAAAGGTGCTTGAGACAAGAGGTGTGAGCGGCGACGGATACGATGTCGCAAAGGCAAATGGCGTCTGGCTAACGGAGCGTGGAAGCACCTTTGGATATGGAAATTTAGTCGTTGATATGAGAAATTTGGTGATGATGAGAGAATTTGCGCCAGTCATTTTTGACGCTACCCACAGCGTGCAGATGCCAAGCGCACTTGGCGAAAAGAGCGGTGGCGACGCTAGATTTGTCCCTTATCTTGCAAGAGCGGCAGCTAGCGTTGGGGTGGATGGATTTTTCTATGAGACGCACATAAATCCTTGCGAAGCGCTTTGTGACGGACCAAATATGCTAAATTTAGACGAGCTTGAAAAGGTCGTCAGTGATACGCTAAAGATAGAGGAAATTTTAAATTTTTAAACAAAGGATAGAAGGATGAAAAGGATTTTAGCGCTACTTTTTGGGGTGTTATTTTTAGTAGGTTGTGGCTCATCTCAGCCAAAGGTGCCACTTGCTGGCAAGTATAAATTTGAGAGCATTAGCTACACTCATGTGCAGCGTCACGAGCCGACAAAATTTTTATACCAAAGCCCAAAAATGGTCGAGAAAAAGTACAATAAGCAAATCATAGAGGCGCTTACAAAAGAAAATTTGCTTGATCAAAATTCAAGCGACGAGCTAAAGATAAAGATAACTCACCGCAGAGAATTTATAGGCGAAGCGACCTTTGCTAAGAGCGATAGGATGGGTAATATCTACCTTACTTACGAGGTAGAAGTCGTTAGAAATGGCGAAGTTTTAAGGCATTATGGCTCTAGCGAGCTAAGGTTTAACCCTGGAGTCTTTGGAAATTTAAAGGGGATAGTTGGACAAAATAACGATGATAGCCTTGAAAATAAGGCGATTGGCGCAAATGTAAAAGAGATCGTTGATACCATAAAAGGCATGAAGTAAATTTATGTCAAATAGAGGATTTTTGTGGATATTTTTAGGTGCGGTGGCTGAGTGCGGCTGGGCGTATGGGCTAAAGCACGCTTCAAATTTAAGTGAGTTTTTGCTTACGACATTGCTAGTAAGCATAAGTTTTGTCTCGTTTATGAAGGCTTTAAAGTATCTGCCCGTAAGCATATCTTATGCTGTATTTGTGGGCTTTGGAACGGTTTTTATCGTTATAGCCGAGATCGTTAGCGACTACGTAGCAAGCGGGATCATGCCAAATTTCATTAGGCTGTTTTTCATAGCTACGCTCATTTTAGGAGTGCTTGGATTAAAAGGCATAAAAGAATGATCCACTTTTTAGCGCTTTTACTAGCTGGATGTTGCGAGGTCTCTGGCGTCTTTTTTATCACGAAATTTTCAAAAAGCACAGGCGTAAAAAAGTGGGCAAATTTTATCCTTTTGCTTGGAAATTTCGCCCTTTCTCTAACGCTGCTTAGCTACGCGATGCAAACTATAGCTATGTCGGTGGCGTATGCGATCTGGACTGGCATCGGAGCGATCGGAGCAGTCGTGGTTGGCGTAGTTTTTGAAGGTGAGAAGATGAATTTTAAAAAAGCCTTGTTTTTAGTGCTCATTATCTTTAGCGTGGTGATGTTAAAGAT